>JAJYZC010000086.1 GCA_021800255.1 Acidobacteriota bacterium | reverse complement strand
ACGCGGTAGGCCAGATTGCCGGGAAAGTATGGTCCGTAGTAGGCCGAGCCGTCCTTGCGCAGACGGCGTGTGACAAAAACCTTGGGGTAGCGGTCGGCCAGGGTGAGCTTGACGTAGGGGTAGGTCTTGTCGTCGCGCAGCAGGATATTGAAGCGCGGTTTGCGCTGCTTGATGAGGTTGTTTTCAAGCGCCAGCGCTTCGTGCTCGTTGGCCACCAGGATGTAGTCGAGACCGGCGGCCTCGCGCATCAGCGAGCCGGTCTTGGCGTTGGCCTGCGCAGCCTCCAAAAGATAAGACCGTACCCGCGAGCGCAAGTTCTTGGCCTTGCCTACATAGATCACCTCACCCTCGGCGTTTTTGTAGAGGTACACGCCGGGCTGGGCAGGCAAGTTGCGGATTTTCTCGTAGAGGTCCACGGTTCAGGTGCTCTGCACGGCTTCATTTCCTAGCATAGCGAGGCGCGGGCCGGACATCTCCAGCAACGCGGGCCGGGAGGAAGCGGTCTTCGCCCAGGCAGGTAAAAATTGCACGGTCTGCAAACGGCGCATATTCGCTCCAAGCAGGCTCACTCTATTGTTTTCATGGAGTTGGGTTATCGTCTCCGAATGGAGCGCGGCGTGCAAATTACCTGACGTAAGGAGGAGTCCGGCAGTACGGCCGTGTAAGAACTGCGCGGCCGCCGGAAAGGACAAAACCATGACCATGCATCGCTTCGGATTTGCGTTGACAGCAGCGGCTCTGGCAGCCTTCGGCGTTAGCGGATGCGCCACCAAGAATTACGTGCGCAACCAGACAGCGCCGTTGATAGAGCACACCGGACAACTAAACACGGAGTCGGCCCAGAACAACCGGGAGATTCAGGACGTGAACAGCCGCGCGCAGGCGGGCATTCAGAAGGCGCAAAATGCGGCGGACGCCGCCCAGCAGAACGCGCAGAACGCCGGCACAGAGGCCGCTGCCGCCCAAACCGCAGCGGACAATGCCGTGCATCGCGCTGATTCGCTGGACAGCGTTGTGATGGGCCTGGACAACTACAAGCAGGTGGCCGGCGTCACCGTGCACTTCGCCTTTAACAAAGCTGCGCTCACCAAGGATGACCGCGCCCAGTTGGACCACTTTGCTGCCGCCAACCTCACCTCGGCCCAGAACTACATCCTCGAAGTCACCGGCGGCTGCGATTCAACCGGGCCGGCGCAGTATAACTACGACCTCAGCCAGCGCCGTGCCGACGCGGTGGTGCAGTACCTGGCCTCGAAATACAACATTGCCCCGCGCCGGTTTTACTTGATTGGCATCGGCAAGGCAATCGAGGTGGCGTCGAACAAAACCGCGCAGGGCCGGGCGGAGAACCGGCGCGTTGAAGTGCAGATGCTAACCAATAATATGCCGGCGCAGTCGTCACAAGCGGCCTCTGCTTCGCCGTCTCAGACGGCGGCCGGCAACCAGTAAAGCAAGCCCCGCGGCAAGTGGTTTCCCCGCAGGCGCGTCAAAGGGCAGCTCTGCAGGCGCTGGGGCTGCCCTCTTTCGTTCCTCGCAGCGGCGGCCGCATGGCTAGCGGGAGTTTACTGCGAGCGCGATAGTTGATGCCGAATCCATTTGGGGGAGCCTTGTCACTTCGCATTGGGTAGCGCGGCTGGCGTCTGTGGCTCGCCGCCCGTGCCCTCCACCAGCATCGCCGAACCGGAAACGATGTCGAAGGCAACCGCATCCATCCCCGCCGGGTGAAAGGTAACGCGCAGCGGCGTGCGTTGCCATGCGACGGGATCGCAGGCCGGATCGGGGTGATTCGCCGCATCGAAGCTCATGAGTTTCTTCGCCAGCACCGGTTTGCGGACCGCGATCTGCTCCACCACCGCATACAGGCTCTTGCCGCTCGGCGTCACTCCGCAGTAGGCCGCGTAGTCGCGGAACCAGCTTACTTGGCTCACCGCCGGGTCGTAGTCGCGCAGGCTAAGATCGGTCGCGCGGCCGGTATCGCGATTTACCAGCAGCCACGGTCCCCGCTGCCATACCCAACTCTCGTGCTTGTCGCCGGGAAGCGCATTGTTCATGCGAATCGCCTGCCGCACCACAAAGCTGCGGTCGGTCACGTCGTGGCTGTCGCCCGTGGTCCACGCCTTGAAAACGCCATTGACTAGCAGTGCGCGCACGGGCAGCGAGGTTTCGTCACCGGCCTCGAAGCCGGCCGGATCGCCTTGCTGGGAATAAGGTTCGTTGTGAACGGCGCCGAGGACGACGCTGTGGGCCTTGCGCGTGGCGGCCTGCCCGGCCTGAAAAGTAGCAAACCCAGCCAAAATCAAGAGGAAAAATCGTGCGTCTCTGCGCATTTTTGCACTCTCCTGATCCGAAAGTACCCGCAGCAGCGGATGTCCCGTCAACAATAGAAGTATTTCGGAAAGTTCTGTCTAGGGTAACTCCAAGAACTGGTCCACCGTCAACCCGTCAACCCGGCTGGTGCTGGTCAAGATTGAGTATTCTGCCGGGATCCTTGCCCGGTTGTTGCCGAGCTTCAGTTGGGGATAACTTTGGAAGAGCATCGGGGAGCAGTGACACATCCGGCCTGCCTGGCAGGCCATGGCGTACGGTCTTGCTCGCGGCCAGGATGTATTCTTGGAACGAGTCGAGTAGCGGCGCCACGTTCCCGAGCCTGCTCACTTATCGGGCCGGCGAAGGTCTAATGCGTAACGGAAGCCCCATCCGGCTAACTACCTCAAACGACAAGGAGAATCGAATGCGCTCGAACACGGCAGGGTCCGTAGTGCGAGGAGGAGTTTTTGTGTGCGCCCTCCTGGCGGCGATGGTTCCGGGCGTGGGGGCGGCGCAGTCCGGTTCTGCGGCGCTCGCAGGGACGGTGAAGGACGGCTCTGGGAAGGCCATTGCCGGGGCTGCCGTGACGGCCGCAAGCGCGGCTACGGGCCAGACCGCGAAGGCGAAGACGAACGCCGAGGGCGGCTACCGGCTGACCGGGTTGGCGCCAGGAAGCTATACAGTACGAGTGACCGCCGAGGGGTATGCGAGCAAGGAGGCGAGCGCGACGGTGAGGGCCAGCGGGAAGCAGACGTTGAATTTTAGTTTAACGGCAGTAACGGCAGCCGCCAGCGGGCAGGAGCTGCCCAATGCGCCCTCGGCGCCGGCGCCGGCTTCGGGAGCGGGAAATCTCTCGCTTGAGAGCCTGGGCTTTACGCCCCAGCAGATGCAATCGAACTCCAAGTTGCAGGCGCGGCTGAACCGGCGCACGGAGATGCTGAAGATCCACCAGCAATTGGGATTGATCACGGTGGCGCCCATGGTTGCGGACCTTATCACGGGGCCGATGGCCAAGGTGAAGGGCAAGAACGGGCAGATTCTCCAGCAGCCGACGCAGGCGAACATTGACTTGCACGCCGCGCTGGGCAGCACGACGGCGGCGCTCTACTTCACCACCGCTTACCTTGCCATCTTTGCGCCCAAGATTCCAGGTACGCACAAGCACGGGGCCATCCGCGTGCACGAGGCGCTGGCGTTTATTCACGGGCCGGGGATGATTCTGACGCCGATCCTGGGCGCCATGGCCTTTCAACAGGAGCAAAACGGCGAGAAGCCGCATGGCATCGCCGCGGCGCACGGCGCCGTGGCCATGACCACGGCCATCGCCTACGGCGCATCCATCATCGCGGTGGCGTGGCCGATCCACCTGAAGTTCTGGAGGAAAAAATAAGGGATGAAGACGAAATTATCAGGAACTTTTCTCATTGCCGTGCTGGCTGTCTTCCTATTCACAGCCGCACTGCCGGCCGTTGCGCAGACGGGGAACAAGCCGGCGGAGTTGCAGTGGGTGCTGGTTCAATCCACACTCACCTATCACGTGTCCTCGCCGGTGCACCAGGTGTACGGGACCAGCCGCGCGGCCAAGGGCAAAGGCTATTGCAGCGGGGGATGGTGCAACTTTCTGATCGCGGCGCCGGTGAAGTCGTTTACCACCGGAGACACGAACCGCGACCTGCACATGCTGGAGGCGACACGCGGGGCGGATTTTCCGATGGTGGTGGTGCAGGCGCACTTTCGCCAGAGCCAACTGAACTCCGCGACGATCGATGTGGACCTGGAGGTGCAGTTCGGAGGGCAAAAGGCGCACTATGCGCAGGTGCCCTTTGAGCGCACGCAAAAAGGCAGCGCAGTAGAGATCAAGGGAACCGTGCCGGCTACCTGCTCCGATTTCAAAATTTCGCGGCCGTCGTTCCTGGGCATGACGATCGCTAATGCGATTCCGGTTCACGTAGACATGACGTGGCGCTCGATGTAGCTGTGGAGGTTTGGCAATGTCAGCAAGACGAGCCTGCCCCTCAACCTGTTGCTGATCGCCCTATAAATGGAACCTCTATACGCGGGAGTTCACCGGGTCCGATGAGGACTTGATACCCTCCCTTCAAACGAGCTGCCTGAAACCGCCCGCCAAGCCTGACGCGGCAGCGCATTTATTCTCTGCGCGCAGGCAATTTCTGATGAAGATCTGCGGTTTCCGCTGATAGAGTCAGCGCCGATTCAGCAGAATCTCGATTTGCTGATCGCCCTATAAATGGAACCTCTATACGCGGGAGTTCACCGGGTCCGATGAGGACTTGATACCCTCCCTTCAAACGAGCTGCCTGAAACCGCCCGCCAAGCCTGACGCGGCAGCGCATTTATTCTCTGCGCGCAGGCAATTTCTGATGAAGATCTGCGGTTTCCGCTGATAGAGTCAGCGCCGATTCAGCAGAATCTCGATGCGGGTGTCCTTTGGGAAGTCGATCTCGTGGCCGCGGGCGATCCAGCGATCGTAGACCGACTTCGACACAGCGTAGACGGCTAAGGTGTGGAGCAGGGCAGCGTTTGCCGTGCCCATGACCAGGGCGCGGGCGGCGAAGCCGAATGAGTTGGTGGCCACTCCGCTGTGCACCGGGTTCGAAGTAGCGTCGCTATCGAAGGCCGAAGCGGTCATGGCGCCCAGCGCCATGGGCGCCAAGTATTTGCCGGGTCCGGACGAGGATCTGGCCGTGCCTTCCTGGCCGAGCTTGACGTGGGCGCCAGGGGCGGCTTCGGCGGCGGCGAGCTCACCGTGAATGACCGCGGGTGCGGCGTTTTTGCGCTCAATGCTGCGAAAGGTGAAGCGCAGTTGCCCGTTGCGGGCGAACCAGCGGGCCGGGCGGGCCACAGTAACCAGACCAGTCATGCGCGCGCCTTCGGGGAAGATGACCTGTTTGCCGTTGGGCGTGAGTAGCGGGCGGGTGAGTACCGCGACGGCGGGCGTGCCACGGTGATCGGTGGCCGAGTCGAGCGATGTGAGCAGGCGAGCCTCAATGATGCCGGTGGGTGTGCCGTGCAGGGCGGCGTCAGGAAGAGCCGCTGGCTGCGGGCCGGGGATGGTCAGAGGCGCGGTAAGCTCCGCGTCGTACTCGGTGCCGGACCAGATGGTGGCGGGGTACCAGGGTAGCTGGGAGTAGATCAGCTTCCGGATCCGGTCGCCAAGGTTGGGGTGACGGAGCGTTTCCAAGGCCATGTGCTTGCGCGCCTCGAAAATAGCGCGAGCCCGGGCGCGCAGGCCGGGCTTTTTCTTGCTGGCCTTCATGGTGACGACAGTGGCGTCGCGTTCCGTAACAGAGGTCTGGATGGGCAGCGTAGCGCCGTTGGGCAGACGCAGCGAATCGAAGCGGACTGCCGGAAAGGCGGGCGCCGTGAACTGGCCGTTGAGCAGCGCACTGACGCGGCCCTGCTGCGGATCGTGCTTCATTCCGAGAATGGCGCCGGTGACACGGGTATTGGCCGGGAGAACGACGTGGTCGATGTGGTAGACGGGCGCAATCAGGCGGCCTTCAATGCGGGCGCCGGCGTGTACACGGTAGCGGTGATCGATCTGGACGCGGAGCGGAACACCGGCGGGGATGATGACGGACTGGGCGGCGAGCGGAATCGCAGCAAGGGCTGCGACGAGAAAGAGCGAAGGGGGAAGTGGGGTGTGAAGAGCCGGCACTTTCATTCCTTCTATCGACCGGCGCACCGCGAAAAGGTAACTAATAAGCCGAAAGCCGGGAAGGTAAACATGAAAATCAGGCAACGAGGGAATTCATGGCAGATCGATCTGCGCCTCGCCGACGGGAAGCGGTTGCGGCGAGACCTCAAAACCCTATAAGAGGCTGAGGAAGCAGGCAGGAACCTCGCACCGGACCCCAAGCAGCGGGCCGCATTTCCGAAAATGCCGTAAACCTTACGCCGCCTGAACGCACCGATTGTTAGCGCGTTGCCTTGGCGCCGCAATCGGGTTGCAGCCCACGGGAGTTCCGCGCTCTGCTCAACCAGCGTTGTAGAACGTCCGCAGCGCGGGGAGTGGACGGACCCAATGGTATACTCCCTTTACTTCACCAATAAAGGAGCCTACTCATGAAAGCATTTGCAGGGGTTGTGGCGGCGGTGTGCCTGACCGCTCTGCCAGCTCATTCACAAAGCGCGCAAAAGCTTCGTGTCATTACAGCCCCCGGTGTGACGAGGATGGACCGGAAAGATTGGAAAAACACGCTCTCGGTTTCCGGCAAGAGTCTCGTGCTCGACTGCCCGAAATGCAATCCGATTCAGACCGTCACGGTTCCCGTTTCCTCTATTGCGAAACTTCAATATGGCCAGAACGCCTATCACCATTGGGCGGCTGGCATCGCCACAGGTGTTTTGACGCTCGGTGGTGGGTTGATAGTGGGCCTAATGCCTCACCACCAGCACTTTTTTTCGATTGACGAGAAGGGTGGAAAAGTGCTCGGCATTCAGGCCGACAAGAGTGACTACCGCCAAATCGCCGGAATGCTACAACAGTCCACACATCTACCGATTGAAGTTACGTCGAAAGATGCGCACTACTTGAATGGCTTCAACACTCAAGTTGTTGAGTCTCAATCGAAATGATGTTGAGGGCAGCGGAATTCCAGCAATTTTTCCGGGCCAAGCGGAAAGCCGGCTGATTTGGCGGCTTCAGCCACGAATTGCTGGCAGTGCCGCCGGCTCCTACATGCCGCCCCTGCCGAGCAGAATGCCGATGCCGTAAGTGACTGCGCCTTCGACCGCGCCCACGAGGGTCATCTCCAGGCCGGAGGACCACCAGGAGCGGACAGTGATGAGCGATTTGGCGGCGCCCACAGCAAAGTGCGCGGCCAGCGAGACGGCGGCGGCGGCGATGACGGCGGGAATGCCCTGCAGGAAGAAGAAGGGAATAATGGGGATGGCCGCGCCGATGGCCGTGGAGAGCGCGCCGGAGCTGGCCGAGACGAGAGGGTTGGAGAGGGCTTCTTCACTGGAGCCGAGCCGTTCGCTGGCCAGGGCGCGAAGCAACTGATCGGGATCGCTGGCGATGTGATTGACCATGTGCAGGGCGTCGGCTTCGGGCAGGCCCTTCACCTGGTAATACAGCGAGAGCAGCTCGCGCGCTTCAGGGCCGTTCATCTGGATGGCCTCGCGCTCGCGGGCCAGCTCGGCGTGGTAGATTTCGCGCTCGCTCTTAGCGGCCAGATACGCGCCGGAGCCCATGGAGAGCGCCGAGGCGATCATGCCGGAGAGTCCGGCGAGCAGGACGTACTTGGGATTGCCTGCGGTGGCGCCGGCGACGCCGGAGACGATGCCGAAGATGGCGCCCAAGCCGTCGTTGACGCCGTAGATGGCGTCGCCGATCCAGGCGCCGGGCTGTTTGCGGCCGCGATTGCGCTTGGCCAGCAGCTCGTCGAGGACGGCCTTGGGGTCGATTTTGGGCGCGCCAGCCGGGGCTTGGTAGTGGCCGCGCAAAAGCGACCCTAGCTCGCGATAGTGGTCCTGCTCGTCCTCGATGACGTGATCGAGAATGGCGATGGAGCCTTCGTCGCCCAGCGCCTTGAGCTGCTCGCCGTAGTGGGCGATGTGGCGGCTCTCCTCGATCTCCAGGCGGCGCAGCGCCATGCGGATGCCGCCGGCGCGGTTGGCCAGCGAGTCGGCCTCGCCGCCGGGGCTGCCGGCGTAAACCGGCTCCGGGCCGCCCAGCTCGTGGATGCGGCCGGCCCACAGCGCAGCGTGTTCCAGCTCGGCCTGGGCCAGATGGCGCAGCACCTGCGCGCGCACCGGATCGGCATCGCGGTCGGCCATGGCCTTGTAGGTGTGGTAACCCTCCATCTCGGCCTGCCAGTTGCCTTCGAGGGCCGCCAGAACCTTCTTCCGTTTGGCGCCGCTCAGTGTCGCCATGGGCATGAGTTTTTCCTCGCTTTTAGATGAGCATAGCGAAAAACCGCCCCTCAACGGTAATCCAATGTTGCAGCCTACTGGGGAAGATGCCCTTGTACTACCTCACGGCGTATAGTGGTGGAGATACAGCGAAAGCTCGATCGGGCGATGGCGGACCATCAGCGTACGGGAAGCGCAGGCCGGCAGGGGAGAACATTGCCGCGCTTGCGAGCGGGAAACAGTGGCAAAAGGGCGGCATACGAATTTGGCCGCGCATAGTGATTGAAGAAGCGGAGAACAAGAGCCTATGACAGCAGAAGCGAAGCAGTCGCCGGGGCTCACCACGCCCGGCTATCTGACCCCGTTCATCATCGTCACCGCGCTGTTTTTCATCTTTGGGTTCGTCACCACGCTGAACATGGCCCTGGTGCCTCACCTGCGCGCCGTCTTCAAGCTCAATTATGCGTGGGCGATGCTGGCGGAAACGGCCTTCTTCCTGGCCTATTTTGTCTTCTCCGCGCCTGCGGCCAAGCTCATCGACTGGATCGGCTACAAGCAGACCATGGTCGCCGCGCTGTTCATCCAGGTGATTGGCTGCCTGCTCTTCATCCCGGCTGCCAAATTCATCAGTCTCGCACTGTTCCTGAGCGCGATCTTCATTGTCGGGGCCGGCATCACCGCCCTGCAAACCGCGGCCAATCCCTACGTCGCTATCCTCGGCCCCGAGCACAGCGCCCCCGTGCG
Source organism: Acidobacteriota bacterium (assembly GCA_021800255.1). Lineage (GTDB taxonomy): Bacteria > Acidobacteriota > Terriglobia > Terriglobales > Acidobacteriaceae > Telmatobacter. The sequence continues at coordinate 717 of JAJYZC010000086.1, read as the reverse complement.
CCTCACCCTGGCCCAGGCTTTCAATTCCATCGGCGCGCTGCTCGCTCCCCTGATCGGCGGCGCACTGATCCTTGCCGCCAGCCCCGGCGCGGAATCCCAGGCCGCTCTGGCGGCCACTGTGCGCATGCCTTATCTGGTGATCGCCGGCGCTTTGCTGTTCCTCGGCATCGGCGTCGCCTTGTCCCATCTGCCCCATATTGAGCACGCGCAAGAATCCCATCTCTCTACTGAAGCCGGCGCCCTACACAGCCGCAGCATTTGGAGTTTCCGCCACACCGTGCTCGGCGCCCTCGGCATCTTCTTCTACGTTGGCGTCGAGGTGGGTCTGGCTTCCATCGCCGTCAACTATTTCAAGTCGCAGGGCATGAGCTCCCTCAAGACCGCCTCCTACCTGGTCTCGCTCTACTGGGGCGGAGCCATGGTTGGCCGCCTGCTCGGCTCCTGGATGCTCACTAAAATTCAGACCGGCCGCCTCGTCTCCATCTTCGCCGCCTCCGGCGCGGTGCTGCTCGCCGTCTCCATGTTCACCAGCGGCCCGGTTGCCATCTGGACCCTCGTCCTATGCGGCTTCTTCAACTCCATCCAGTTCCCCAACGTCTTTGCGCTGGGCATCGCGGGGCTTGGACCGCTGACCAGCCGTGGATCGGGTTTAATCAACACCGCCATCGTGGGCGGCGCAGTCATCCCGTACCTTATCGGCGCGCTCGCCGATAAGAT
>JAJYZC010000085.1 GCA_021800255.1 Acidobacteriota bacterium | reverse complement strand
GTTGAGCTCGACTGCGGCTACTGGCGCGCCGAGGCCGAACAACGATTGCGCAAAGCAATGCTCCTTCGGCCGCACTCATCGCCCCACACACGCCCATCGCCTTCGCCCTCACTCCGTTCTCCGGCCAAGGTCCGGGCAAGGTCCTGATACCAGCCCGCTTGACATGCCCCGCACGTTGCGTTAGTTTTTTTATCGATCAAGTTATCGTTACCGCAGAAAGGGAATCCATGCCGGATCGAAAGCCATGGACGGCGGCAGCCGAGGCCATCGACCCGGCGCTGGTTCCCCGGCGCCGCCTTTACACCGGATGCCTGATGCCCGGCATTGGCCTGGGCACCTTCGGGTCCGATCATGTTTCCCACCAGGCAGTTGCGGACGCCGTCATCACCGCAGCCGCAGCCGGATACCGGCACTTTGACTGCGCCTCGGTATACGGCAACGAGGCGCGCATAGGGAGTTCGTTTCGTGAGCTCTTCGCGTCCGGACTCGACCGTGAGCAGATTTGGGTCACGTCGAAGCTCTGGAACGACAAGCACGGCGAACATGACGTGATCCCCGCCTGCCAAAAGTCCCTCTCCGATCTGGGACTTCGCTACCTGGACATGTATCTCGTTCATTGGCCCTTCGCCAATCACCATCCCCCAGGCTGCGATGTGGCTTCGCGCAGCCCCCATGCGCAGCCTTATATTCACGCCAACTTTATGCGTACCTGGCGAAAGATGGAGGAGCTTGTCGACCGCGGCCTCGTCCGGCATATCGGAACATCGAATATGACCGTTGCCAAGCTGCGCCTTCTGCTGCGGGATGCGCGCATCAAGCCGGCCGTCAATGAAATGGAGATGCATCCGCATTTTCAGCAGACGGAGTTCTTCCACTTTCTTCTTGAGAACGGCATCGAGCCGGTCGCGTTTTCTCCGCTCGGATCTCCGGCGCGTCCCCAGCGCGACCGGACCCCTGAAGATAGCGCCCCTATCGAGGACCCTGTCATCGTTGAAATTGCGCGCCGGCACGCCACTCATCCCGCCAGCGTCTGCATCCAGTGGGCCGTGCAGCGCGGGCAAACGCCCATCCCGTTTTCCGTCAACAGAAGCCATATCGTCAGCAATCTTCAGGCTGCTGTCGCGGATCCCCTGACGCCGGAAGAATTTTCCGCCATCGAAAAAATCGACCGCAACTGCCGGCTGATTAAAGGACAGGTTTTTCTCTGGAAAGAGGGCCAGAACTGGGAAGATCTTTGGGACCTGAACGGAGAAATCACTCCGGAATGACCACAATGCTCCAAGGATGGGCCGCAGGAGAGCCGCTCCCGGAGCCTGGTTGCGCCGGGGCTTTCTAATACAAGAAGGAGAAGCTGGCTTTGAGCGTTCCCACAGGATCGATCCGTGCACAGAAATCTATAGGACCGGAGAGAGCCGGCAAAGCCCTCCTGGTTCCCGCCGGACGGGTGCTCCCGTTCATCCTGGTCACTGCGCTTTTCTTCCTTTGGGGCGTCCCCAACAATCTCAACGATATTCTCATCAGCCAGTTCATGAAGTCTTTCCAGATCGATCGCCTGCAGGCTGGACTGGTCCAGTCGGCGTTTTACATGGGCTACTTCCTGCTCGCCATGCCGGCCGCGCAGCTTATGCGCCGCGCCGGTTACAAGGCGGGCATTCTGGTGGGGCTGGTGCTGTATGGCTCCGGCTGCATTCTCTTCTGGCCGGCCGCATTCATCACCCAATACTGGTTCTTCCTGATGGCTCTCTTTGTCATCGCCAGCGGCCTCTCGTTTCTCGAAACCGCGTCTAGCCCGTTCATCATTCAGGTTGGCGATCCCAGCACGGCCGAGCAGCGCATCAACTTATCGCAGGCCTTCAATCCGCTGGGCAGCATCACCGCGGTTCTCATTGGCAGCCGGTTCATCTTTTCCGGCGTCCAGTTGACGCCCGCGCAGACGGCCGCGATGCAAGCGCAGCACGCTTACCATCACTATCTGCGCTCTGAAACTCTGCGCGTCGTCAACCCTTACCTGATCCTCGGCGGAGTGGTTCTCTTCTGGGCCGTCCTCATCGCGCTCACCCCGTTTCCGCACGCCGGTTTGGACTTTTCAAAAGAGGGCCGCACCCACGACCCCTCCAAGCCGCTCTGGAAGCGAAAGCACTTTGCCTTTTCCGTGGCGGCGCAGTTTCTTTACGTCGGCGCCCAAGTGGGGGTTTGGAGCTTCTTCATCGCCTACGCCATGCGCTATACCAGTCTCACCCAGCGCCAATCCGGATACTGGCTAACAGCCGTGCTGGCGGCCTTTACGGTGGGACGATTTTTCTCCACCTGGCTTTTGCACTTTGTTTCGGGATCCATGCTGCTCGGCGTCTACGCTGCAATCAACGCCGCCATTTGTGGCGTGGCGGTGATCTGGCCGGGCTGGCTGGGCGTGGGGTGCCTCATCGCCGTCAGCTTTTTCATGTCCATCATGTATCCAACCATCTTCGCGCTCGGCGTCAAAGGACTGGGCCAGCGCACCAAGAGCGGATCGGCGTTTATCGTCATGGCCATCGTCGGCGGAGCGGCGCTCACGCCTCTGATGGGTCTGACGTCCCGAGTAGCTGAAAGCTATCTGGTGCCTGCCGCCTGCTTTGCCGGGGTTGCGATCTATGCTTGGTTCCTGTCCCAGCCGGATCCCGAGGAACTGGCCGAAGCTGCTTGAGGCCGGCAGGAACAGCAGATGTCTTGCAGCGTACTTCGGTTACACCGCGCTATGAGGCCAGGACTTTCTTGCGGCGTTTTTCTTCGTACATGGCGTGGTCGGCCTTGGCCAGCAATTCATCCAGGGATTCGCGCCGGCGGGGTTCAGAGGTGGCGTAACCTGCGCTGAAGCGCAGGGAGCTATGCCGGCCGGCGCGGGCGTTGCGATGCTGAGCGGACTCCTCGAGTCGCTGCAGAGAGCGCACGATCGCGGCATGGCTGAACTGGCCGGCCACGGCAAACTCATCTCCGCCAATGCGGCCCAGCACGTCGGATTCGCGAAAGGCGTCCGTCAGAATCTCCGCGAGTTCGACGAGGAGAGCCGACCCGGCCTGATGGCCAAAGGAATCGTTGGTCTGCTTCAGGTCATCGAGATCGATGAACAAAACCGAGAAAGCGCGGCCGGAACGGTGGGCCAATCGCAGGGTTTGCGCGGCAAGCACGCGGAAACCTTCGAGGTTGTAGAGCCCGGTGAGGCTGTCGCGCAGAGAATGAGCGCGAATCTCCGCCTCCATGCGGTTGATGTACCAGCCAACAAACAGCAGCAGGCCGAAAGACAAGACCACAGACACGGAGGCAAGCAGAGCGGTGAGGTAATGCGGGGGCATGCGCTGCACATCGATAAGACGGGCGCGGAGGGTCTCGCGCAGGTACGGAAGCGCAAACAGCACAGGTGCAAGGTAGCGCACGATCCTGCTGCCAGCGCCGGGGCCCAGGAAGATGGAGAACAGGCCGTATTCAGCACGGCAAAGGAAGGCGGCGCCGGTGAGAAGCAACAGGCAGAGCATGGCTTGTGACGATGCCGTCGAGTGGGCATAGGGAGCAAACAGGCGCCACAAGCCAAGGAAGTGTCCCGAGGCCAGCGTGAGGACCAGCAAGACGGTCAAGGCGGTTAGCAGGTCGGCGGCGTAAGAGGCCAAACGCTGGCGCGCCGGGATGAAAATGATCGTCAGCCCCAGCAACGCGTAACCGGCTGCCAGGAGTGGAGACATGGTGTGCCGGGCAAAGGCCGGGATCTTGCCGCCGGCCGCAAGCGGGGCAGGAATGCCGGACGCAACGCGAAGGCCGTAGGCGATGAGGATGACGGTGCAGGAAAGCGCAACCAGGATTGCGAAAAGCAGGCCGATGCGGCGGAGCACTTTGGGATTGCGGGAATTCGAGAGGTGCAAGCTCACAGCAGCAAAGAGGATGAGGAAGGCCGATTCGGCGCCTATGAGGCGCCAACTGCCCACAAACATCCTGCCCAGCACCGGGATGAGGTGTCCAGCGAAGTTGACAGCAACCAACGTCACCACCGCCGCTCGCGTGGCGGCCGCGACCGCCTCGGCGCGATCGAGAATGACCGGATCGGGTTCGCTGGGGGAAAAAAACAGGGCGTGTTCTGCCATACGAATACGAGTGAAGAGAATCCTGGAATTGCGCCTTGGGAAAAGCTCCCGATTCCTTTTCCAGTCTAAGTCCCGTAGCGGTTGTCTGGAAGCTGGAAGGGAACGCCTCGGTCAGTTGGCACCAACGGCGTTACCTCTGCCATGAAGCGGGACCCAGGAGTTTGGCCGGTCACAAACGCCATTCATGAAACACGCCCGGCGCAGGATGACAAACTGTGGAATCCGATTTCAGGTCTGGAGCGTGCAGACTTACAGCAGCTTGCCCGCCGCTAAATCTCTCACCAGTCCGCGGTCGGCGGCCAGAAAATCGTAATCCGGCAGGTCGCCGAGCTTCACCCAGCGCACCTGCTGATAGATATGGTTCTCGATCTCGCCGGAAAACTCCCTCACCGCGAAGAACTGCAAGTCTACGGCTCCGCCATGGCGGTAGTGGTGGCGGATGCGGGTAACGGGAGGGCCGATCTGGGCGCGGATGCCCAGCTCCTCGGCCAGCTCGCGGACCAGAGCCTCCTGGGGGCTTTCGCCGGGCTCGATCTTGCCGCCGGGAAACTCCCAGAGCGGCCCCATGGGTTGATCGGGACGGCGCTGGCCGATAAGAACCTCACCCGCGCGCACGATGAGAGCAGCAGCTACATAGCGGAGGGCTGGGCCGGCTGCGCGGAGCCGGGCGTTGGGCTCACTTTCTGCCACCTCTCTAGTGTAAACGAAACAAAAGAGATAGAAAACAGATCAGCCTTCCGGCGCGGAATGAGGAACCGCAGGAATCAACTCCGCAGCTTACCACCCTGAAATTGCGGGCTATTCTCCGTTTACCGCTGCGTCCACTCCCGCGGCGGAACGGGGACGAAAGTAGCCCCAGCCGCGCTTTGCAGCCGCCGCCAGCAGCGCCGGGGAGGGGTTCACCGGGAAGGCATTGCGCGCCATCTCCAGCATGGCCAGGTCGTGGATGGAGTTGCCGAAGACGGCGTCGGGATGGGGCAGCCCCACGCGCAGCAACGTGGCGGCCTTGCCCTCGCCGGTGGGTACATCGAGAATCTCGCTGGTGATGAGGCCCTCGGCGACGCGCACCTCAGCAGCCAGAATGTGCTCTTCGGGAATGCCGAACCGGCGCGCGCCCTCGGCGACCACCCAGCGGTTGGTGGAGCTGACGGCCCACAGCTCGGAGCCGGCGCGGCGTAACGCGGCGGCCAGATTCATCATCTCCGCGAAGATGCGTTCGCGCACAAACTCGTTGAAGTAGCGGGCTGCGGCGGCGCGCAGCTCCTCGTCGCGCAGCCCGGCGTAGATTTGGACCATCTCGCCGCAGATGGCCGCTTCGCTCACCTGCCCCGAGCGGTAGGCCCGATGGCGGTTATCGATCCAGTCGGCGGTAGAGCGCGAAACCAGCCCCTGCTCCAGCGACCAGGCCATGAACCCGTAGCCGGCGTCGCCGCTCCACAGCGTTCCGTCGCAATCGAAAACCGCAACCCTGGGCTTGCCCGCCAAGACCACACGCTCGAACTCTTCGCCGGTCCATGGGGCATTTTCTATCTGTTCTATTTGCGTAGACGTCAAACTTTCCTCGCTTCTCTGCGAAACTTCTCCAACTCTATTCTCTTCGAAAACACCCCGTTGATGCACCCGAACGTTTGGCGAAGCATCAAGCCGGTTACGCGCTTTCCAGCAGTTCTCCGATGGATGTAAGGCGGAGCGCAACCTCCAAACGGCGTCTTTCCCAAGAAAAACCGCACTCCACGCCCCCGGCACTCCACAGGATTGCCGGCAGCCGCCGTCAAGCGCCGCAGTGGTGATGAACTTGATTCCTTGATGAACCAGGTACGGTAACCGGCGCGGCGGCCGCGGCCGTGGACCGCAGGCTCGGATAATCGAGGTGTGGACGGCGCGCGCAATCTGGCGCTTCTCAGGGATTACCAGGCGTACTTGCGCGTGGAAAAGGGGCTGCGCCCGCTTACCTGCGAGGCCTATCAGAGCGACCTGAGTATCTTCGCGGAGTTTCTGGAAGGCCGCAACAGCGTGCTGCTGACAGCCGCGCAACAGGACGTGGCCGGGTTCCTCGAACATCTGCGCGGCCACGGCATCGACGCGCGCTCGGCGGCGCGCAAGCTGAGCTGCCTGCGCGGGTTCTACAAGTGGCTGCTGCTTGACCGGCGGACTGGCCACGACCCGACCGTGAACATCGAGTCGCCCAAGGCGTGGAAGGTGCTGCCCAAGTCGCTGGCCGAGCCGGAGGTGGCCCAGATGCTGGCGCGGGCGGAACTGCTGCCGTATGGACGAAGGCCCGGCCGCAGAGGCTCCGCAATGGCGGCTGCGCATCCCCAGGCGCGGGCCGCGGAGCTGCGCGACCGCGCCATTCTGGAGCTGCTCTATGCAGGCGGTTTGCGCGTTTCTGAGCTGACCGCGCTTTCCCCCAGCGACCTCAACCTGGACGTGGGCCGCGTGCAGGTGCGCGGCAAGGGCGACAAGGAACGCATTGTGCCGCTGGGACGCTCCGCGCTGGAAGCATTGGAGGAGTATCTGCGCGAGGGCAGGCCCCACTTGCAGCGGATCAGCCCGGCGCGCAAAAGCGGCGCGGCGCGAGGGGATGCGCCACGGCAAGAGATGGCGCGGTTATTCCTTTCCCAGCGGGGAATGCCGCTCACGCGGCAGTGGGTGTGGCGGCTGGTGAAGATGGCCGGCGGCGGCAGCCCCCACCGCCTACGCCACAGTTGCGCCACGCACATGGTGGAGCACGGCGCCGACCTGCGCAGCGTGCAACTGATGCTGGGCCACGCCGACATCTCCACTACCCAGGTGTACACGCATTTGGCGCTGGGCCGGCTGAAGGCCGTGCACCGGCAGCATCATCCCCGCGCCACGCGGCGGCTGACGGAGCCGGATGCGGCCGCCGGACCCGATCCGGCCTCGCGCCGCAAGCCGCCTGAGGAAGCGGCATGAGCGCCACGGCCTCGCCCCTGGCTGCGCCTGCGCTCAGCGAGCTCGCCGAGGGCTATCTGCGCGTGCTGGCCAATGAGCGCGGCGCCTCCGCCCACACCCTGCGCGCCTACCGGCGTGAGCTGTTCGGCTTTGCGGCCTGGTGGGCGGCGCGCGGCGGCGCCGCCGATTCCGAATCGGGCGCCGAGCGCGGCGTCAAGGACATCGAGCACACCCACATTCGCGCCTACCTGGGCACGCTCTACGAGCGGGGATTGTCCAAGGCTTCGGCGGCGCGGGCGCTGGCGGCCATTCGCAGTTGGTTCAAGTGGCTGGCGCGCACCGGCCGCGTAGAGCGCAACGCGGCTGCGCTGGTGGCCACGCCGCGCCTGCCCAAACATCTGCCCCGCGTGCCCTCCATCGAGCAAATGAACCGCGTGGTCGATTCCGTGGACGGAGACGCGGCGAGCTGGCCGGCGCGCGACCGCGCCATCCTCGAACTGCTCTACGGCTGCGGCATTCGCAACGCCGAGCTGACAGGGCTGAACCTCGATGACATTCACTGGGCCAACGAGGCTATCCTGGTGCGTGGCAAGGGCCAGAAGCAGCGTTACGTCCCGCTGGGCGACGCGGCCGCTGCGGCGTTGCGCGCCTATCTCCAGGAGCGGTCGGTGCTGTTGGCCGCATCAGACGGGCCAACGAAGGCCAAAACCCCGGCCCTCTTCGTGAATCTGCGCTTACGCGGCCTGGGCAAGCCCGCCGCAGCCAGCAAAGCGGGCGGCGCAAAGCCCGGTCAGGCCCGGCTCACCACGCGCAGCGTAGGCCGCATCGTCAAGCGCATCGCCATCCTGCGCGGGCTGCCGTCCGATGTCCATCCGCACACCCTGCGCCACGCCTTCGGCACCCATCTGCTCGAAGAGGGCGCGGACCTGCGCTCCATCCAGGAGCTCCTCGGCCACGAACGCCTCTCCACCACACAGCGATACACGCATCTCACCGCCGCGCAGCTAACCCAGGTCTACGACCGCACGCATCCGCGGGCAAAGTAGCGCGCCGGGCCGGCCCAAATCAGCGCCATCGATTTTCTGCGTCTTCGCCGCGCCTTTGCTGTTTTCTTCCCCAAGACCACGGGGCAGTAGACCGGGCTCGTATGGCAGCTCCCGGTCTCGCGCGCGGCGAAAAAGCCTGAGAGAATAGAACTTGACAGAGATGGCTATTTACCTTCCCGCATCCGCCGAAGAACAGGACCTCGCGCTCGACGAACTCACCCCGCGCGAGATCGTCGCCGAGCTCGATAAGCACGTCGTCGGCCAAAAGGCCGCCAAGCGCGCCGTGGCCATCGCCCTGCGCAACCGCCAGCGCCGCCAAAAGCTGCCCCCCGACCTCGCCGACGACATCATGCCCAAGAACATCATCATGATCGGCCCCACCGGCGTGGGCAAAACTGAGATCGCGCGCCGCCTGGCCAAGCTCACCAACTCGCCCTTCCTCAAGGTCGAGGCGTCCAAGTTCACCGAAGTGGGCTACGTGGGCCGCGATGTCGAATCCATCGTCCGCGATCTGGTCGAGATCGCCATCGACATGGTGCGCGAGGAGCGCCTCGAAGAGGTGGAAGACCGCGCCGAGATGAACGCCGAGGAGCGCCTGCTCGATCTGCTCCTGCCCCCTCCGCCCGTCCCGCAGCCAGGCCAGGAGGGCCAGCTCAAGCTGCCCGAAGCCGACAGCCACCTGCGCTCCCGCGAAAAGCTCCGCCAGCAGTTCCGCGACGGCAAGCTCGACGACCGGATCGTCGAACTCGACGTGCGCGAGCGCGGTATGCCTCAGCTCGGCATCATCTCCAACCAGAACCTCGAAGACATGGAGATGAACCTGCGGGAGATGCTGCCCAACATCTTCGGCGCGGGTACCAAAAAACGCAAAATGAAGGTCACCGACGCCTTCGACTATCTCGTGCAGGAAGAAGAGGGCCGCCTCATCGACATGGACTCAGTGAACCGCGCCGCCGTCGAGCGCGTCGAATCCAACGGCATCGTCTTCCTCGACGAGATCGACAAGATCGCCGGCCGCGAAAGCGGCCACGGCCCCGACGTCTCCCGCGAAGGCGTGCAGCGCGACATCCTGCCCATCGTCGAGGGCACCACCGTGAACACCCGCTACGGCATGGTGCGCACCGACCACATTCTGTTCATCGCCGCCGGCGCCTTCCACGTCTCCAAGCCCAGCGACCTCATCCCCGAACTGCAAGGCCGCTTCCCGCTCCGCGTGGAACTCCATTCGCTCACCGTGGACGATTTCCTGCGCATCCTCACCGAGCCTAAGTCCTCGCTCACCAAGCAATACACGGCGCTGCTTGAGACCGAGGGCGTGCGCCTGGAGTTCACCTCCGAGGCCCTGCGCGAGATGGCCGAGTTCGCCTTCAAGGTCAATGAGCAGACTGAGAACATCGGCGCCCGCCGCCTCCACACCATCATGGAGCGCGTCCTCGAAGATGTCAGCTTCTTCGCGCCCGATGTCGCCCGCGCCGCGCCCGAAGGCCAGGATGCCGCCGCCATCTCCCAGTCCATCCACAGCGAGACGGCCGCTCCGCTCCCCTATCAGGAGCGCATGACCGCCTCCGGCCCCGAAAAAACCTTCCTCATCGACGACGCCTACGTGAAGGCCATGGTCGCCTCCATCGTCAAGGACCAGGACCTCTCGCGCTACATCCTCTAGCGCAAAACAACGATTGCCGTAGACCATATCCGCACTCCAGGAACCAGGCTTTTGCATTGTCCGGCGTGTTGGTTTG
>JAJYZC010000084.1 GCA_021800255.1 Acidobacteriota bacterium | reverse complement strand
CATCGAAAAGTTCAGGCAGGCCCAGGATGATGCGGACCAGGTTGAAGGGGCTGCGCTGATAGTAAGCCTGCTGCATGGCTGGGGAGATTTTGTCGTAGGGCTGGGTAACGGCGTCTTCCAGCCGAACGGCGGCGGGATTGTAACGCCAAGCGCGAAAGGGATAGATCTGAGCCATGAAAGAGGGTTTACTCCCGGTTGAAGCGGTGGAAGCCGAACTGAAGACCCGCCGTTCCCATTGCGCGAGGAATGGGACGTGCTTAGGCTCGATTGTATCCCAACGCGCCTGCGGGGCCCGGTTTTCAAGCTAGCTGGGCGCGGGAATTCATGGGATAAAAGAGGGCGCGCCAAATGCGCGCTAAGCGTGCTACTATCGCGTCCAAACCGTGAGTGTTGCGGGATGACAAAATTGCCACACCCCGGCAGGTTTACAGCCCGCTGCCGCCGGCGGCGGGTGCGGAGATGGGTGTGGACGTGTGGGCTGGCGGCCATCTTCTGCGTGGCGCAGGCGCCGGCGCAGGTTGACCAGATCAATAAGGTGCACGTGCAGCCACCCCCAAGTTCCCAGCCGGCCAGCGGCCCTCCCGCAGGCGCCGAAGCACCCCCGGTGGCGGGGCCAGCCGGACTCAGCATTCACCCCGGATCGTTCCTGCGCATGAACGTAGACCTGGTGCTGATCCCGGTTACTGTAACCGATCCGATGAATCGCCTGGTGACAGGTTTGGAGCAGAGCGATTTCGAGGTCTTCGACAACAAGAAGAGGCAGACGATCCTGAGCTTCGGTGAAGACGACGCGCCGGTTTCAATCGGCATCATCTTCGATCTGTCGGGGTCGATGACCTCCAAGCTGGTCCGGGCGCGGGACTCGATTTTGGAGTTCATCCGGACGTCCAACCCGGAGGACCAGTTTTTCGTGATCGGGTTCAATGACCGGCCGTACTTGATGGTGGACTTCACCAACTCCGTGAACAAGATCGAGGCGCGAATGGCTACGGCGCACGCCGCCCATCGCACGGCGCTGCTGGACGCGATTTACTACGGTGTGGAGAAGATGCGGTTCGCCAAGTACCAGCGCAAGGCGTTGCTGGTGGTTTCTGACGGAGGCGACAACAATTCGCGGTATACCGAGAACGAATTACGCGCCGAGGTTCGGGAGTCGGACGTGCAGATCTATTCGATGGGCATCTTCGATCCCTATGCGCCTACGCCCGAGGAGCGCTTCGGGCCGGAACTGCTGGAAAAGATCTGCGACTCCAGCGGGGGAAGGCTCTACCGGATCGACGATCTGGAGGAGATGAGCGACGTAGCGGAAAAGATTTCGACTGATCTGCGCAACCAGTATGTAATCGGTTACCGGCCCACGGTTCTGGTTCGTAACGGCAAGTGGCGTAAAGTGAAGGTGAAGGTCAATCCACCGCCGGGATTGCCTCCCCTGACGGTTTATGCCCGCAGCGGCTATTATGCGCCATTGGAATAACGCGATTGCGATTGCACTGGTTGCCGGAGCCACGCTGGCCGTGCCCGCACAGCCAGCACCCAGCCCAACCGCGCCTGCTCAGGCCCCCTCCCTCACCGTGGACAGCGACCCGGTGCCTGCACCGCCCACCGCGACCGCGGTTCCTCCGCCCTCGCTGCAAAAACGGGGCAAAAGCTACCTGCTGAAAAAAAATGTGGACGAGGTGGTGCTGAACTGCACGGTGCTGAAAGGCAGTCAGTTGGTTCAGGGACTGAAGGAGAGTGATTTTGAGGTTTACGAGGACGGAGTGAGGCAAAAGTTGATTAGCTTTCAACACACCGATCTTCCCGTTTCGTTGGGCCTGGTGATCGACAACTCGGGGTCTATGTACGACAAGCGCCCGGCGGTGAACCGGGCGGCGCTGGATATGATCCGGGCCTCGAATCCCGATGACCAATCGTTCGTGGTGAATTTTTCCGATGAGGCTTTTCTCGACCAGGATTTTACCTCGAGCATTTCCAAGCTGCGCGATGCCCTGTCGCATATCGATTCCCGCGGCGGCACGGCGCTGTATGACGCGGTGGTGGCCTCGGCCGACCACCTGGTGGAACAGGGCACGCGTCCCAAGCAGGTTCTGGTTCTGATAACCGACGGAGACGACGACGCCTCGACGCTGAACCTGGTGCAGACCATACGCCGCGTACAGGATCTATCGGGGCCGGTGATCTATTCGATTGGATTGCTGTTCGGCAACGATCTGAGCCGGGAAGAAGCGCGCCACGCCCGCCGGGCGCTGCAACTGCTCTCACAGGAGACCGGCGGCATTGCCTTTTTTCCCAAGTCGCTCTCCCAGGTGGATGGAATCGCGGCCGAGGTCGCGCGCGATATACGCAGCCAGTACACGCTGGGGTACCGCTCGACCAAACCCATGTCGATACCGGGCTTCCGGCGCGTCGAGGTGACGGCGAAGGCGAAGGGGATGGGCAAGCTAACGGTTCTCACCCGTACCGGGTACTTCCCCAACGTGGCCCTCGGCGGCGCTAACCAGGTGGCTGCGGTTCACTAGACGGAATATGCGCTAAGGGGCAGGATCGCGCTACGTTTCGCAATGCACCACGACATGCAGGAATTGATTCCGTAGCCGATTGCGGCACTCTATCGCCGGTTGAGGGGCGGCTGGTACGGTAACCTTCGCCTTTCCTTCACGCGATGGCCCTAGGGTTGTTCCATTTCTTGCTGAGCATATTCGCTCGCCGGGAAATCGGCGGCCCTTCCCCTCGCGGGCTACGGCATTTTCGGAAATACTGGGAACGATTGAGAGCCGAGAAAGTGGATTTTTCTTGAGGAAAAATCCACTCCGCAGGAGCGGTTCCGGTCTACACCTGTTCCGAAAATGCGATAGCGCCAAGCTTCACCTACGGAGACTCCGGCTCGCCCGCAAACAGCTCAGGCTGCTCGGCCTTGCGGCTCGCCGATGCGGCTCGCCTGCGGCTCCCGGCGCCGATCAGGCTCACCACTTCCAGCGCCTGAATCGCCTGCCGTGGCACGTAAATCCGCTGCGTATTCGACCGCGTGTCAGGCGGCGTGAGCAGCAGGCCGCCGCCCGCGACAAGGCTCAGATCGTTGGCCGCCAGGCCCTCCAGTTCGTCGCCGTCGGCCAAGGTCATCCGCAGCCACAGACCTGCGGTCCGCGGCCGGACAGAAAATCGCTTGTGCAGCAGGCGCTCCGGATTGGCCTGGTCAACTGAAACCGAATAAGCGAGCGAGGCCGATGGAGCGGGAATGTCGCGCACGTAGCAGACCCATTTCACCTGCTCCCAGCCGATGCGCAGCACCTTGCCGCTGAGGTCCAGTATCTCCAGTTCAGCCGCATCCCGGCCGAAGCTCGTCTCCGCGTAGCCGGCGCACCAGTCTCGGGAAAGCTTACGCACAATCACGGGCTTGCGCACGGAAGCCATCGCTCTGGATTGTCGCACAGCCGCCAGCCGAGTGTGCGCCAACGTTTGTGCCTGGCGGGCCCACGCCACCGGAGAACCGCGCTCTTTTCTAAGAGATGCGAGAACCATATCGGGCCGCTACAGACGGGCTTGTCCGATTCAGCCGAAGTTTGCCAACTGCGGTGATGCCTTCCCTACCCCCAGTTGGGCAGAGGATTTACTCTAGGGTTAACACTCCGCACAGTGGTCCGCGGGAGTTGCGGGGCCATTCAAGGGTAAAGTTCCGGTGATTTAGATCACAGTATACTGATCGATAACGATTTAAGGTTGAGAGCGGGATGTATCTTCTCTGGCTTCGAGTTGCGACGATTTTGTATGGAGCAGCCTGCATTACCCTGTTTCCGGCTGTGTTCTACGGGATCGTCCGCTGGCGCAAGACCTGCGTTCACCTGGGCGGAATGGCATTCTTCTTCCACTTCATCTCGGTGGTGGAGATGCTCGTCCAGGCGCATCGCTGGATGCCGGTAGGAGGCCGCGAGATCGAGTCGCTGCTGGGTTTCACGGTCGCCGGGCTGTTTTTCCTGGTTTGGTGGCTATATGACGCCATCTCCCTTGGAATCTTTGCCTTACCGGCAACATTCTTTCTTGTGATCGTACCCGCGCTCGGCCCGGGCCGCTACCTATTTCCGTCCGCTGGTGTGCGCACGAGCTGGCTGGCGGCTCACATCGTGGCGCTTGTGCTGGCTTATGCGGCGCTCTGCTTCAGCCTGCTGGCTAGCGTGCTTTATCTGGTGCAGGAGCGCCGCATCAAGGCCAAACCCCGGCCGGGAAAGAACAGCCCCTGGGCGCCGCTCAACTGGCTTCCGGCCCTCGGCACCCTGGAGCGCATCGCCCAGGCCACGCTCGAATTTGGATTTCCCTGCATGACCGTGGGCCTGGTGATCGGCTCGATCCTGGCCCAGGAAACCTCCGCGGGCACAGCCTACTTCCGCAATCCCAACGTGATCGCCTCCTTTGCGATGTGGGGCGTCTACGTGCTGCTGCTGCTGCTGCGGCGCAGCGCCGGCCTGAGCGGACGCAAGATCGCCTACGTTTCCGGCGCCGTGCTGGTGGCCATGATGGCGGTATGGGTCGTCAATCTTTTTAGCCAGCTCAACAGGTTCGGTCCCCAATGACTCTGGTGCTCATCGGCGTCAACCACAAGACCGCGCCCATCGCGCTGCGGGAAAAGATCGCCATCGGCCGCGACGACCTGGCTGAGACCACGCGCGCGCTGGCCGCCACGCCCGGAGTCACGGAGTGCATGATCGTTTCCACCTGCAACCGCGTGGAGATGCTGGCCGCGGTTGAGGACGGAGACGTGCAATTGGCTTCGTTTTTCAGCGATTATTTCGGGCTTGATGCGGGAGTCCTGGCGCCTCACCTCTACGAGTACCGGGACCGGGAGGCGGTGCTGCACCTGTTCCGCATGGCCGCCAGCCTGGACTCGATGGTGGTCGGCGAACCGCAAATCTTGGGCCAGGTGAAAGAGGCCTTCGCTGTGGCCCGGGAAGCGGGCACGGTCTCGAGCCAGTTGGAACACCTTTTGCAGAGCGCCTTCGCGGCGGCCAAAAAGGCCCGCAGCGAGACCGGAATCGGGTCGAACTCGGTTTCCATCGCCTCGGTGGCCGTGGATATGGCGCGCAAGATCTTCGGATCACTGCAGGGCCGCACCGTCTTCCTGGTCGGCGCGGGCAAGATGAGCGAGCTGGCGGCGCGGCATCTGGTACAGCAGGGCGCAGGCGCGATTCTGGTGACCAACCGCACCCACGAGCGCGCCCGCCGCATGGCCGAGGAGTTTCAAGGGACTGTACCTCCGCAGGTGGTTCCGTTTGAGGAGGTTTATGAGGCCGCCGGCAGAGCCGACATTGTTATCAGCTCCACCGGCGCGCCCCACCACATCTTTCGCCCCGAACACGGCCACGCCTTCCTCCACCGCCGCCGCAACCGCCCTATGTTCTTCATCGACATCGCCGTGCCCCGCGACGTAGACCCGGAGATGAACAAGCTGGACGGGATCTTTGTTTACGACATCGACGATTTGCAGCAGGTGGCGGCCACGCACATGGAGGAGCGCAGCCGTCAGGCTGTGGACGCGGAAGCTCTGATCGCCCAGGAAGTGGAGCGATTCCACCAGCGTCAGCGCACGGTGAGCGCAGCGCCGGCGATTGTGGCCCTCCAGCGCAAGGCAGAGGAGATTCGCCTGGCGGAGATTGAGCACATCCACGCCCGGCTGGGCACGCTGACTCCCGAGCAGCTTGCCGCCGTTGAGGCGCTGACCCGCGGCCTGGTCAACAAGTTCCTTCACCCGCCCATGCAGGCGCTAAAACACGCCGCCCGCGATGGCGACGCAGCCCGATTGGACGCAATTTGCGAGGAGTGGTCGGTACCGGCTGTGGGGCCGCACGAGGTCGAGCGCCCAACTGAGATCAAACCCTCCAACGCCGCAGCCTCTGAGCCGGACCGCGGCGAAAGTCCGCTGGCGAGCAAGCCCCGCATGGAGGCTCGCCGGTGAACCTGCGCATCGGCAGCCGCGGCTCGCAGTTGGCTCTGTGGCAGGCTCACCACGTGGCGGGCCTGCTGCGCGAGCAGGGTCACTCGGTCGAGATCGAGATCATCAAGACCACCGGCGACCGGCTCCAGGAGACCTCCTTCGCCGAGGTTGGCTCCAAGGGCATGTTTACCAAGGAAATTGAGGAGGCCCTGGCGGATGGGCGCATCGATCTGGCCGTTCACTCGCTCAAAGACCTGCCCACCGAGCTGCTGGAGCCATTTGCGCTGGCCGCCACGCCGCCGCGCGTGGATGCGCGCGATGTATTTGTCTCCGTCCACCATGCGCAACTCGCGCTCCTGCCGCGCGGCGCGCGGGTGGGAACCAGCAGCCAGCGGCGGCGCGCTCAGTTGGGTGCGCTGCGCCCGGACGTTGAGGCCGTAGAGTTTCGCGGCAACGTAGATACGCGGCTGCGCAAGCTGGCCGAGGGGCAGGTGGACGCCATTCTGCTGGCTGCTGCCGGCCTCGACCGGCTAGGCCGCACTGACTGGGTGCGCGAGCGCCTCAATCCCAAGGATTTTTGCCCCGCTGCCGGCCAGGGGGCGCTGGGCATTGAGACGCGCAAGGGCGATGAAGCGGTCATCGCGGCCCTGAACTTCCTCGATCACGCGGACACCCGCTTTGCGGTCACTGCCGAGCGCGCCGCTCTGGCCGCCTTGGGCGGCGGCTGCCAGGTGCCCATCGGCATTCATTGCCACCCGGTCTTCACCGAGAATCGCTCAGAAGGCGCGGCAGAACTCTGGGATGAGATCTTCGGTGTGGTCGCGTCGCCGGAGACAGGCGCCGTGGCGCGCATCGTGCATCGCGCGCCGCGCACGGAAGGCGGCGATCCCGCGGCGCTAGGCCGCGTGGCCGCGCAAATGCTCATCGATGCAGGCGCGAGGCCGCTGCTCGCCGCCGGCAACCGCGCTCTCAGGGAGGCCTGAGCATGACGCTGCCGCTCGCAGGACGCCGCGTGCTGGTGACGCGCGCCGCACACCAGGCCGGCAAGCTGAGTGAAGGACTGCGCGCGCTCGGCGCCGAGCCGGTTGAGGTTCCGGTGCTGGAGATTCACCCGCCGCTGAGCTTCGACGCGCTGGACCGCGCGCTGCGCGGGCTCGACGGCTACGATTGGCTGATCTTCACCAGCGCCAACACGGTGCGCGCTCTGGTGGAGCGGTCGGCGGCGCTGGGGATTTCCTTTGAGAACCTTGCAAATGTGCAGGTAGCCGCCATTGGCGAAGCCACGGCCGCCGCTGCGCGCAACGCGGGCTTCACCGTCGCGCTGGTTCCACCGAGCTACGTCGCGGAGTCCATGGCCGCGAGCCTCGCCGGACGGACAGCGGGAAAGAAGATTCTGCTGGCGCGGGCGGAGATCGCCCGCGACGTAATCCCCGATGGGCTGCGCGCGGCGGGAGCTGAAGTCGATGTGGTAGACGCCTACCGCAACGTGCTGCCCGAGGCCGCGCCCGGGCTGCTGCGCGCGGCGTTGCAGGCGGGGATCGATGCGGCGACGTTTACCAGTTCGTCGAGCGTCACGCATCTGGCCGAAGCGGCGAATGCGGCGCAAATTCCCTTCCCTTTTTTCAGCGTGAAGGCCATCTCCATCGGGCCGATCACCAGCGCCACGCTGCGCGAGCGTGGCTGGGAGCCGGCGGCCGAGGCGAAGCCTTTCGATATTCCCGGCCTGCTCCTAGCGATCCAGGCAGCTTTGGGCTCATAGACCTCGAACAGTATTTCCAGCGCCCGGTTGACTTGCTGACTTGCCGCGTCACGACTCCCAGGTCTTGTCCTTCGCCCGGCACAGCGTCTCCAGGTTGCACTGATTGCACTTGGGGTTGCGCGCGGTGCACACCTGCCGTCCGTGATGGATGATCTGGTGCGAGAAGCTGATCCAGCGGTCGCGCGGCAGGACCAGCATCAACTCCTGCTCCACCTTCTCCGGCGTATCGGCCTTAGCCAGATCCAGCCGCCGCGCGATGCGGAAGACGTGCGTATCGACGACTACGCCCTCGGCCTTCCCAAAGCTCACGCCGAGAACCACGTTGGCCGTCTTGCGCGCCGCGCCGGGAATCGTGATTAACTCGGCCAGCGTCTGCGGCACCTGACCGCCAAAATCCTCGGTGATCTTCTTCGCCGCGCCCTGGATGGATTTGGCCTTGTTGCGGTAGAAGCCGGTGGTGCGGATCAGTTCTTCGAGCTGCGGCAAGGCCGCCTTGGCCATGGCGGCCGGCGTGGGAAAGCGCCGGAAGAGCTCCGGCGTGACCATATTCACGCGCGCGTCCGTGCACTGCGCGGAAAGAATCGTGGCCACCAGCAACTCCCACGGCGTGCGGTGGTCGAGCGCGCAATGGGCGTTAGGGTAAGCCTCGTCGAGCGCCTTGAGGATGGCGGCGACGCGGTCCGGGGCAAGCGGCCCGCCGCCGATTTTTCTAATTGGGGTCTGGCTTGCTGCGGGTTTTCTCGCAACTGGCATGCGGGGCGGCATAGCTAGAAGTTTAACCCGCTTCTCCGGTGTCTATAGCTTACCGTTCAGCCATCCGGGAAGTTTCTCCACTGGGAGGCGGAGGCCGATAAAAAACTGCCCAAACAGCGCATACACCGCGCTCACCTCGTCGAAGCGCATCTCGTAGATGAGCTTTTTGAAGACGACGGGATCATCGGCGAAGAGATCGACGCCCCACTCCCAATCATCCATGCCGATGGAGCCGGAGATGATCTGCCGCACCTGGTCGCCGTAGCGGCGGCCGATGAGGCCGTGCTCGTGCATCATGCGCTGGCGCTCGGCGAAGGGAACGGTGTACCAGTTCACCTGCTCGCCGCGCTTGCGGTCCATGGGATAGAAGCAGAGGTATTTCGATTCGGGGATGGCGGGATAGAGGCGCGGAGCCATCGCGGTCGAGGCGCGCGCAAGCGATGCGGCGATCTCAGCGTTCCACTCCGGCGAGTGCTGCGCGAAGCCCTTGGCTGCGGCGGCTTCGTAGGTCTTGCGCGTGGATTCGTAGAGGCCGAGCTCAATGACGGAGACGTAAGAATGGACCGGGGTGAGGAAGCCGTAGAGCGCGGTCTGCGCCAGGTCGAGCTCGACCTGATGGAGGGCTTCGAGCGAGTCGCGGAAGTGGACGAGGATCAGGTCGCCTTTGTGGCCGAGCTGGGAATAAAGCGCCGTGCGCACCGGAGCATCGAGGCCGGAGCGTTCCAGATTCTTCAGCGCCGCAGTAGATTCGGCGGCGATCTTCTTGCGCTCGGCCTCCGCGCAGCCGCGCCAGGATTTCCAGTCGAAGCGGAAGAACTGATGGAGCACGCTCGATCCTTCAAGAGTAAGCGGAACGGGGGGAAAATCGGGCAAGGGGAAACACCTCGGGGCGTGATTGCGGTCAAAACTTATCGTAGCAGCAGGCGGAGGACGAAGGACGAGTGAATGGGGAATAGGGAACGGGAGGGTGAGTGAGCGGGGAGACGAGGAAAAAGTAAATGCGGCGGGGTGTTGGGCTGTACCGGATGGGGGGAGCGGAACGAAGCCTGCACTGGGGCGATATACTGAGAGGGTCGATGAATGAAAAGATCGTCGCCCTTGTCTTTCAGTTCGTTATTCATGTCATTCATGCCGGCGGCTATGCAGGCATCATCGCACTCATCACTCTCAATTCATCGGGCATTGCCATTCCCTCTGAAGTCATCCTGCCGTTCTCCGGCTATCTGATTTACCTGGGGCGTTTCGACCTGTTTTGGGTGGTGGCGGCGGGAGTGGTGGGCTGCAACTTCGGCTCGGGCGTAGCCTACTGGATTGGCGCCAAGGGCGGGCGTCCGCTGGTCGAACGCTACGGCAACTGGGTGCTGATGAGCCGGC
>JAJYZC010000035.1:0-35000 GCA_021800255.1 Acidobacteriota bacterium | reverse complement strand
CGCGATTGAGGTCGAAGCCCTTGTACATGAGGCCGCCGCCGGGAACCATGAAGGTGGCGTAGGTTTTATAGCTGCCCAGGAAATTGGTGTTCTCAAACTCGACCTTGGACTTGGGCGCGGCGCGGACGAATTCCTGGGGATTCCAGCCCGCCGAGGCCATAAAGTACTGGAGGGGGCGGGCGCGGTCGGCTGTGCTTTCAACCAGGCGGATGCGCCGCGCTCCGGCCTGGCCGAGCAGATAGACCACGGCGGCAATGACCTTGGGGTGAACCCAGTGGGTCATCTCCACAGGCATGCCGTTCAAGCGGTTCGTGGGGCCGGCGGTCATGTTGAGCTTGATGGCGACGGTCTTGCCCGCGACCATCCGCCGGAGTCCGCCGAGCTGGTCAAACATGGCGCCAAGCGCGATCACAACCTGGCGGTTGTACTCCGGGCAGCGCCCGATGGCGACCCGGGCATTGTTAGCCGGCAGGGCCCGCAACAGGGAGGGCTGGACCATGTAAGCGCCGGCCGCCATGCTCATGGCGCCGAGGAATTCTCTGCGGGAACGGTGCATCTTCATCTGAGTCCAGCCTCTCTATCTCCATCTCCGCGGCCGAAGGCGCTGGAATCAGGAGCGGGGAAGATCGCTGCGCAATCTCGTTTCAGCCGGCCTGCCCTTTGTGAAAGAACTGTCTTGGGCTGCGAGTTGCGAAGCTGGCGTCATTTTACTCCGGTTGGGCCTGGAGCGTCACCGAAAACAGAGACAGAACGGCCACGGCTTGGCCGGCGAGTAACGGAGGATCGGGCGCGCCACCCTCCCGTCCCCTCTCTTTGATCTCCGATGGTGGGATTGGATGATCCCCCTTGCCAGCCGTTCAGCCGCTTCGCCTGGGGTTCAAGCGGCTACGCACAACGCTGATGAGATTACCAGGGGGAATTTCTGTATCTTCATGGGATCTTTATGCGCATTATGAGATTTTTAGCTCAATGACGCACGTCGGCGGGTGCGGTTGCGCCGCGCCCGTCTGCTCTTATCATTCCTGCTCCGGCGGTAGCCTCTCATCAAGCAGTCCTGCGCGGCCGGCGCCTCAGCCTGTTTAGCTCGTCCGGGCGGCAGCCGGAATTCCGCCGCAAGACATGGACTGTTGCCCGGCCATGCTTTTTGGGAGTCAAAAAAACGCATGTCACTTCGCGCCTTCAAGGTAATGCTTTTCGCAGTCCTCTTTGCAGTACCCGCCCTGGCTTTTGCGCAGCAGGCCCCGGCACCCGCCACGCAGGCCCAGATTGAGGCCCTCCAGCAGGCCGTTCAGAGGGCGCAATCGGCCGGCGACAACGGCTGGATGCTGGCCTCGGCTGCTCTGGTGCTGCTGATGACCGGTCCCGGCCTGGCGCTCTTCTATGGCGGTCTGGTGCGGCAAAAGAACGTTCTCGGCACCATGATGCAGAGCTTCGCCATGATGGCTCTGGTCACCATTCTCTGGGCCGTCGTTGGCTACTCGCTGGCCTTCGGTCGCGGCAACCTCTTTATCGGCGGCTTGCAGCATCTTTTCCTGCGCGGGGTGGGCCTCAAGCCCAATCCCAACTACGCCCCGACGATTCCCGAGCAGACCTACATGGTCTACCAGCTCATGTTCGCCATCATCACGCCGGCGCTCATCACCGGGGCCTTTGCCGAACGCATGAAGTTCAGCGGCATGGCGGTCTTTCTTTCGCTATGGTCGCTGTGCGTTTACTGTCCCATGGCGCACATGGTGTGGGGGGTGGGCGGACTGCTGAACGCCGCCGGCGGCCACATTCCCAGCCTGGACTTTGCGGGCGGGACGGTGGTTCACATCACCAGCGGCGTCTCCGCGCTGGTCACCTGTCTTTATCTGGGCAAGCGCATCGGCTACCCGCACACCAAGATGGCGCCGCACAACCTGGTTCTGAGCTTTATCGGCGCCTGCCTGCTATGGGTGGGGTGGTTCGGCTTTAACGCCGGCAGCGCGCTGGGCGCCAGCCCGCTGGCCACCAGCGCCTTTGTGAATACCCAATTCGCCACCGCGACCGCCATCCTGGGCTGGACGATCTTCGAGTGGCTGCACAACGGCAAGCCTACGGCTCTGGGAGCTATCTCCGGCGCCGTTGCCGGATTGGTGGCCATCACCCCGGCTTCGGGCTTTGTTCAGCCCTTCGCCGCCCTGCTCATCGGCCTTGCGGCGGGCTTCTTCTGCTCCTTCATGGTCTTCAAGGTAAAGAGCATCTTCGGTTACGACGACTCCCTTGACGCCTTTGGCGTGCATGGGGCCGGCGGAACGCTGGGCGCGATCCTGACCGGCGTCTTCGCCACCTGCGCCATCAACCCCATCTTTGGCGACCACGCGCCCACCGGCGGGATGGACGGCCACTGGGGCCAGATGCTCAATCAGCTTGCCGGGGTGGGCGTCGCCTGGGGCATCTCTATCGTTGGTACGCTGATCCTGCTTTTCATGGTCGATAAGGTCATCGGGCTGCGCGTGGCTCCCGAGGACGAAGCCGCCGGCCTCGATCTTTCGCAGCACGGCGAGGAAGGCTACGATTTCAACACGTAAGCTATCAGCCATCAGCTCTCAGCTTTCAGCTTATTTTCGTGGTAAAGATGCGTTTCAATTCCCGCAAGAAATGGCCGAAAGCTGACGGCTGATTCGTTGGTTCCGGCAATTACGCGGAACAAAAAACTATTGCGCGGCGCTGTTAACCGGCAGCGCCTCCTGATACGCTATCCCACGAGGCATTCTTCGTATGCTTAAGATTGAAGCTGTTCTTCAACCCTCGAAACTGGACGCCGTAAAGGATGCGCTGCTTGAGGCAGGCATTGAGGGCATGACCATTCTTGAAGCCCGCGGCCACGGCCGCCAGAAGGGGCACACCGAGTTCTACCGCGGCCGCGAGTACACCGTGGATCTTCTTCCCAAGGTCAAGATCGAGCTGGTGGTCCATGAGGATCTGAAGGAGAAGGCCATTCAGGCCATCATCGGCGCCGCCCGCACCGGCCGCATCGGCGACGGCAAAATCTTCGTCAGCCGCGTCGAGGAGGCGATTCGCATCCGCAACGACGAGCGCGGGGAAAGCGCGCTGTAAGGCGCCTGCTGGCGGCCTCCGCGCCCAGCTTGTCCATGCGGTAAACTGGTCTGACCTCTGAATCTGCATTGGAGGGAGGACCGTATGCATCCACGTTTCATGGCGCCGCTCGCCACTTTCCTCATCCTCGTTTCCGGCCTCGCCGCGCAGGACAAGCGCAGGGTCACAGAGCCGGTTCTTCCGCCGGTATGCGCCAGCCTGGAGGCGCACCTCGTTTCGATTCAAGATCCGAGCGGCGGCACGCTCGCGCCCGCCGACGAGCGCAAGCTGGACACGGCCCGCATTCAGAGCGCCATCGACCACTGCGCCAAGGGACACGGCGTGGCGCTCAGCGCGCGCGGCTCTGACAACGCCTTCCTCAGCGGCCCGCTGCAGTTGCGCGCCGGCGTTACCCTCATCGTGGGCAAGGGCGTTACGCTCTTCGCCTCCCGCGATCCGGCGCTTTACGCCATCTCGCCGGGCAGTTGCGGAGTAGTCAACCACGCCCGGCCAGGCTGCAAGCCGCTCATCTCCGCCGATCATGCGCCCGGCTCCGGCGTGATGGGCAACGGGGTTATCGACGGCCGCGGCGGGGCGGCTATGCTCGGCTCGCAATTTTCCTGGTGGAAGCTGGCCGCGCAGGCGCGCGCCGGCGGCCGGCAGCAGGTTCCGCGCTTGATCGTGGCCGACTACTCCGGCAACTTCACGCTTTACCGCATCACCCTCAGAAACTCGGCGAACTTCCACGTGGTTTACGATCACGGCGACGGATTCACGGCGTGGGGCGTCAAGATCAACACGCCCCAACGCCACGCGCGCAATACGGACGGCATCGATCCCGGCGACGGCGCGAGGAATGTGACCATCACCCACAGCTACATCCGCGACGGCGACGACAACGTGGCCATCAAGGGCGGCGCCGGCGGCGCTCGCGACATGACCATCAGCGACGATCACTTTTACTGGGGCCACGGCATGTCCATCGGCAGCGAGACCTTTGGCGGCGTCAGCCACATTTTTGTATCCAACCTCTCGCTCGACGGCCCCGATAACGGCATTCGCATCAAATCCAACGGCTCGCGCGGCGGATTGGTTGAAGATGTGGTTTACGACCATGTCTGCATCCGCGACTCGCCCCACCCCATCACGCTCGACACGGCTTACGCGGCGGCTGGCACGCTGACAGGGAACTCGCTGCCTGTTATGCGCGCCATTACGCTCCAGCACGTGCGCATCTCCGGCGGCGGCAAGATCACCTTCAACGGCTACGACCACACCCATCGCATCGCGGTCACCCTCGACGGCGTGCAGATCACCGACCAGGCCCATTACACCTACGAGCTGGCTCACGCCGATATAACGCTCGGACCGGAGCCGACGAATCTGCTGCTGCCCGCAGGCACGGACTCGACAATCAAGGGAAGGCCCCAGAAAGGCAGGCCTGTCTCCTGCGCGGCTATGTTCGCGCCCTTTCCGCAGTAAAACCCTGGGCGCGCGCCGGGTCGCGCAAACCGTGCGTTGGATCCGTTTCGGCCGCAGGTCTTTCCACCTCACGGCAACGAAGAGTGTCATTCCCCGCCCGCATCGCTTATGCTTGTAGGCAACCTCTTTTGCTGCGGCGCGCCGGGCAAACCCACATGAATCCAGTGTCTTTCACGGTGGACGATCTACGGGAGCAGTATCTCAGGGAGATGGCGCTTGTACGCCAGACCTGCGAGCGCACCGGCGACGGCGCGGCCGCCATCCGCCGCCGCTCGGCGGTAGTGGACCGGATTCTGGTGGAGATGTGGCGGCGCGCCTTTGCCGACCGGCCCGCGCAAAACGCCGCTCTGCTGGCCCTGGGCGGCTACGGACGCAAAGACCTCTTTCCCTACTCCGACATCGACGTGCTCTTCGCCTTTGCCGACGACAAGACCGAGGAGCACTCCAAGGAGGCCGTGCGCGCCATCATCCAGGGCATGTGGGACGTGGGTCTGCGCGCCAGCCCCAGCTCCCGGACGGTGAAAGAAGCCGGCCGCTTCGACCCCGACAATCTGGAATTCACCCTGGCTACCTTGGAGCGCCGCTTCCTGGCCGGCCAGTTCCCTCTTTACCAGCAGCTTCATCAGGTTGTTTTTCCCGGCCTCGTCCTGAGCGAGTGGAACGCCATCACGCAAAAGCTGGGCGAGATCGCCCGCGCCCGCCACGCCAAATTCGGCAACACCATCTTTCATCTCGAGCCCAACCTCAAGGATTGTCCCGGCGGCCTGCGCGACTACCACCTCGCGGTCTGGTTCGCCATCCTCTTCCATCTGAAGGAAACCAAGGAATGGCCGCGCCAGCACGGAGTTTTCCAAAGCGCCCACGGCGACGCCGAGGCCGCCTTCGATTTCCTTGCCGACGCGCGCTGTTTTCTCCATTTCCGGTTCGGCCGCGACAACAACATCCTCGACTGGCAGTCCCAAGACGAGGCTGCCTCGCTCTCTATCGGCCTTGAAACCCGCGGCACCGCCGACCCCTCCTACTGGATGCGCACCTATTACCGGCACGCGCGCGTGGTCTATCGCCGCGCCGCTCTTTTAATGGAGCATCTGCCCGCGCCGGTGAGCTTCTACCGCCAGTTCCGGCGCCGGCGCACCCCCATCGCGGGCACGGAGTTTTTTCTCGATCAGGGGCGCATCGACGTTCAGCCCGGCGCCCAGTTCCATGACACGGCCGCCATCCTGCGCGTCTTCTCGCTCATGGCCAGCCACGGCTACACGCTCTCGCAGGCCGCCGAAGACCGCATCACGGACGCTCTGCCCGTGCTGGCCATCAACGTTCCCGAAGGGCCGTATCTGTGGAACGCTCTGCGCGAGGTACTGACCGGCCCTTATGCCGCCCACGCCTTGCGCACCATGCACGCCCTCGGCATTCTGGAGATGTTCATTCCCGAGTTTCACGGCATCGACGCTCTCGTCATCCGCGACAGCTACCACCGCTATACCGTCGATGAACATACCTTCCTGGTCATCGACAATGTGCACGGCCTGCGCCGGTCCACGCGCGAGTACGAGCAGCGCCTTGCGCAGTTGCTCCCCGAGATTGAGCGCTTCGACCTGTTTCTCCTGGCCCTGCTGCTGCACGACACCGGCAAGAGCCGCCGCAGCGGCGAGCACGCCGCCCAAAGCGTGGAGCTGGCCGACAGCTTTCTCGCCCGTCTCGACTTCGACGCCGAAGAGCGCGAGCCGGTGCTCAAACTGATCCGCCTGCACCTGGAGATGTCGGCGGCTATGCGCCGCGACATCTTCGACCCGGAGAACGTGCGCGCCTTCGCGGCCAAGATAGGCAGTCCGCAGCTTCTGAAGATGCTGACCCTGATGACCTTCGCCGACATCAAGGCCGTCAATCCGGACGCGCTCACCCCCTGGAAGGCGGAAAACCTGTGGCAGTTCTACATGTCCGCCTCCAACTACATGGACCGCTCGGTAGACGAGGCCCGCTATCACTCCGCCTTCGATCCCACGCTGCTCAACCGCCTCCGCTCCATGGTCCCCGCCAGCCAGCAGGGGGAGTTGCAGTGGTTTCTGGAGGGCCTTCCGCAACGCTATCTGCAAACCCGCCCGCCGGAGCAGATTCGCAGCCACTTTCAGATGGCGCTCAGCTTGAACGGCAATCCGGTGCAGCTCGACCTGCGTCCCAGCCGCCAGCTCTATGACCTGACCGTCATTACCCGCGACCGCACGGGCCTGTTTGCCGACGTGGCAGGCGCGCTGGCCGCCTGGGGCATGAACATCGTCCGCGCCGGCGCCTATTCCAACGACGCCGGCATCATCGTAGACAGCTTCCACTTCTCCGATGTTTTCCGCACCATCGAGCTCAACCCCACTGAAAAGGACCGCTTCTTAGAGAGCATTGGCGATGTAGTCGCGCAAAAGCTCTCCGTCGAACAGCTTCTCGAGGCTCGCCGCCATCTCACCCATCCCAGTCACATCCGCGTGGAAGTGGCCACACGCCTGGAATTCGACTCCGAATCTTCCACCCATTCCACGCTTTTGCAGGTGGTCGCCCAGGACTTGCCGGGTCTGCTCCGCCAGATCGCGCTCACCCTCAGCTCTCACCAGTGCAACATCAAGATCGCCCTCATTGACACCGAAGGCCAAACCGCTATCGATGTCTTCTACCTCACCCGCCAGGGCGCCAAGCTCACCCCTGAGTCGGAGCAGGCGCTCGCCAAAGATCTGACTGCGGCGCTCGATGCCATGCGCGGCTGAGGCCGCCCGCGCGCCCTCCTCTTTGATCCGCTTTGCAACCCGCGCTGCGGCGGCGCATCGTAAGAGAGGTAGACTATATTCGCAAAGCGTTTGCACGCCGCGCTTACCCCCGGAGGAATCATGCCGCAGAATTTACTGGAACAGTTGCGCAAGTACACCGTGGTGGTCGCCGATACCGGCGATATAGAGGCGATGGAGAAGTTTCGCCCCCAGGACGCGACCACCAACCCCTCGCTGATTACCGCGGCGGCGCAGATGCCGCATTACCAATCGATTGTGGACGGCGTGCTGCTGGACGCGCGCAAGGAACTGGGCGAGGGCGCCGGCGATCAGGCCATCGCCAACCTGGCCTTCCAGCGGCTGGCCATCGCCTTCGGCAAAAAGATTCTCGAAATCGTTCCCGGGCGCGTTTCTACGGAGGTGGACGCGCGTCTCTCCTACGACACCGCGGGCACCATCGCCATGGCGCGCAGCATCATCGCCCAATACGATGCCGCGGGTATCGGCCGTGAGCGCGTGCTCATCAAGATCGCCTCCACCTGGGAGGGTATTCGCGCGGCCGAGGCCCTTGAGAAGGAGAACATTCACTGCAACCTGACCCTGCTGTTCGGCCTTCATCAGGCCATCGCCGCGGCCGAGGCCGGCGCCACCCTCATCTCGCCCTTTGTGGGCCGCATCCTCGACTGGTACAAGAAAAACACCGGCAAAGACTACACCGGGGCCGATGATCCCGGCGTACAGTCGGTGACGCGCATCTACAACTACTTCAAGAAATTCGGCTACAAAACCGTGGTCATGGGCGCCAGCTTCCGCAACACGGGCGAAATCTGCGAGCTGGCCGGCTGCGACTTGCTCACGATTTCGCCGGAACTGCTCGGGGAGCTCGAAAGCACCGAAGGCGAGCTGCCGCGCAAGCTCGATCCCCAGGCGGCCAAGACCCACGCCATCGAGAGGATCGCCATGGACAAGGCCACCTTCGACCGTATGCACGCCGCCGACCGCATGGCCAGCGACAAGCTGAAGGAGGGCATCGAGGGCTTTTCGGCCGCGCTCGTCAAGCTGGAGACGCTCCTGGGCGGCCGCTTGGCTGAACTCGAATCGCGCGCCCACGCCACGGTCTGAACCAGGTTTGCAGCCTGCCCGCTCTGTCCCTCTGGCCCTCCGTTTTAAGCCGCAAGATGAGAATCGGCTTGCATTGATCGGGTGAAGGAGGCAATCTTGAGAGTGTGAATCGCTGGTACTACATCGTTCTGGGCGGCATCCTCGTGGTGGGGGTGATCTACATCTACCTGCACCGGCAGGATCTGGGAATCTCTGTGCCGTTTTCGAGCGGCTCCGAGCCCGGCGCGAATGCAGACCTCAGACCGGCTCACATCGACTGGGTGAAGGTTGACCGCTCTTTTCAGGGATTTACCGTCGATATGCCGTCCGGCACCTCGGAGATCGAGGTTCCCGCTTATAACCAGCAGGGCGCCGCCGAACAGGTGACCATGATTTATTCCTACCCGGACGCGGAGACCTCCTTTTCCGTCTCCTGGGAGGATAATCCACCCGTCATGCAGGCCAGCGGCGGATCCGCCGACCTGACCTTGGACATGGCGCGAGACGACGCTCTGACGCGCTCCCAATGCAGCCTGGTCAGCGAGTCGCGGACCACGCTGGACGGCTACCCGGTGCGCGATTTCGTGGGGCGCAACGAAAGCGGCGGCGTCTTCAACGCCCGCCTCATTCTGGCCGGCCAGCGGCTTTACCTGCTCATGTCCGCCTTCCCTTCGGTGACTGCGCGGCGCGACAGCGATG
Organism: Acidobacteriota bacterium; assembly: GCA_021800255.1. Classification (GTDB taxonomy): domain Bacteria; phylum Acidobacteriota; class Terriglobia; order Terriglobales; family Acidobacteriaceae; genus Telmatobacter. Next base: position 25,908 of record JAJYZC010000035.1, on the reverse strand, counting down.
TGACCCGCTTCTTCAACTCGTTCCATCTGGTTTCGTCCACTAACAACGATTAGCCTGCATATCTCAGCCGGCAACTCTGGATGGGGAAAGTCTGGGGACAAAAAGAGAGCATGGGAACGCCCTCAGGCGCGGCTCGCGCAGCCAAGGGCGCGGGTAGCGCCCGCTCTCCAGCATGTCAGCCGCCGCAGGCCGGCACGCGGCTGCTGCCGGCAGGGTTTTCAGCGCGAGCCGGGGGAAATCCTGCCCGGGCTCCCGCTAGGCGCCTTTGCGCAAGCGGCGAGGAAGATGGTTGGAGGGTAGGAACGGAAAGCGAGCGCCTGAGGATGAAAACCTCGCCGATCACCAGGTGCGCATTCCCTTCCAGGTCCAGAAATCCGGTATGGTTCTGCTTGCACAGCGCCTGCGCCTCCGCGGAGAGATGGGGCGCAATCAGCACCGGCGCCGCCTCCGCGCCCAATCGCGCGGCATCGGCGCCGGCCTTGGCCAGCGATCTTTCCACATCCCCAAGGTTCGCGCTGGGCGCCAGCTCGCAGGCCAGCGTATGACTGTGCCCCAGCACCTGAAGGTGCGCCACGATGCTCTGGCCGGCGGCCTGCGGCGCACTCCGCAGATCCTTAATCTTGATAGTGGAAACCTGCTCCAGCGCCGCGCGCAGGGCGGCGGCGGCACGAACTTCGAGTGCGTCTGTTGCGTGGCTTCTCATCATCCCCTCCTGCGGTCCATGGCGGTGCGGCCTCGCGCTTGCCGCCCTTCCGGTCAGGCGGCGCGGCGGGGGAGCACGGTATCGGCGGCGTGTCTGATTCTGGATGGATGCTTCCAGGAGGCGGGCTCCAAACGGAATGCGTTCTCTCCCACTCGAATCATGGCCAGATAGACAGGTAATCGCCAGGTATTGCCGTTCAATTGTTTCGACGTCAGCCAAAGACACAAGCGCGGATCGTGAATCTCCGGCTGGCCCTCCCAAAAATCCGGCGACAACCGGCATTCGATGCGCAAATGATCCAGTTGCAGCTCGATGGCTGCTATGTCCCTGGGGAAGTAGCGGCGGGCGTTCGCAGCGCCCACCCGCAGTCCTGTCACCTGGTGCCCTTTGCATTGCGCTTGAACGAACATTGCGCACCTCCGGTTAACCCAGCGCCCCATAGGGACAATTTCAACCAGTCACGATCCTGACAAAGAACGGAGTGTTGGACGTTGCGCCGCTGCGAATGTAATTTCTGGCTGCGCCCTCAGCGGCTGGACTGACGATATATCGCGGCCGGTGACCTGCATCACCGCGGCAAGGATCAATCGTTCAACTTGCCGGTCGGGACTTGCTGCGGCGAAGCCGGCCGGCAAGCTCCACGCAAGAAAAGATGCGCGCTCGTTTGTGGAACATGGAGAGCAGTGGCGCGGCGGCGCATCCCAAATCACCGATCAGGATGGAAACAGAAGAAGAAAAGCCAGAGTAAACGCAGCGTGCACCTTGGAGTCCTGCTCCAGTGCCTGCCGTGCTACCTGCATACGCCGCGGCAGCGGATGCCGGGGACGAATGCGGCCTGGATTTGCGGCGTCTGGAACAACGCTCCCGCGATCCCCCTGACCGCGTGCATCGATCCCGATCGTTCTGCCTTGATAGTGGCCCTTTTTTCCACACCTGTCAAGGCGCGTTTTCCACCGCTGTGAAGCCGCTGAGGTGCATCGATCCCCCTGACCGCGCGCACCAATTCTCATTGTTACCCGGATCGGGATGCAATTTTCCAATCGAGGCAAAATCCGCCGGCATCGCTCCCGGTGCGTGCTATCGCCCGCGCGCGGAGCGTTCGTCAGAGAAGATTTGCCCGTCGCGCAGATGCACGACGCGCCCGGCGAACGCGGCGATATCGGCTTCGTGCGTCACCAGCACAATGGTGTTGCCGGCGGCGTGGATATGGCCGAACAGAGCCATGATCTCCAGGCTGGTCTTCGAGTCCAGGTTGCCGGTCGGCTCATCGGCCAGAATGATCGAGGGATGGTTGACGAGGGCGCGCGCGATGGCCACGCGCTGGCGCTGGCCCCCGGAGAGCTCGCCGGGCTTGTGATGCATCCGCGATTCCAGGCCCACCTCCGCCAGAGCCTGGCGGGCGCGCTCGATGCGCGCCGCCGCTGAGGTGCCGTTGTAGATCAGCGGCAGCTCCACGTTGTGCAGCGCCGTGCCCCTGGCCAGCAGATTGAAGGTCTGAAAGACAAACCCGATCTCCTTGTTGCGGATGCGCGCCAACTCATCGCCGTTCAGCTCGCTCACCAACTGCCCGTTGAGCCAATAGCGGCCTTGGGAAGGCGTATCCAGGCAGCCGATCAGATTCATCAATGTTGATTTGCCGGAACCCGACGGGCCCATGATGGCGACATACTCGTTGCGCCGGATGCGCAGAGAGATGCCGCGCAGCGCATGAACCTGCTGCTCGGAATCCATATCGTAGGTGCGCCAAAGATCCTCGACGACGATGACCTCGTCAGCGGCCTGGACCGCGGGTTCCACAAGTTCTTCCGTGCCGGCGCCGTTGAGAGCCATCCGCGCTTCGCTCCTACCTGAATCTTATCCTTTGCTCCGGCCTCCGGCCGGTTCCCGGCTTTCCGTCAGCGCGAGTGTCAGAGAATCGGGGTTATGCTTCAGCAGCGCCCGATTTTTTTGAGCACGCGCAGCGGCTCACCAGGAAGCGGCGGCCGGCTGCTGCGCGGCGGATAAGGCCGCTCCCCTCATGGCAATTCTATCTATACGCCATAGCGGCTGCGTTACCTCGGAACCGCCGCCGCGTCCAATTTCTGTTCACAACGGAAGGCGGGTAGCTTGCCCAGCCCTATCGGGAACCGTAAAATATGGGATTGCAGGAGCCTCAAGGCCATGACGTTGTACAGCCGCTCTATTTTCTCTCTCACGCTGGTGTGCGGCTTGGTTTTTATCTCCGCCACTCATCTTCTTGCCCTGTCCAAGCACCAAAGCGCGGGCTCCGATCAGCAAGATACGCAACAGACCGCCGATCAGGATCAAAACGCGAATCCTCTGAACCGGCCGCTCCCTGCCAAGGAGAGATTTAAGCAGCAGAAGGAGCTCCGCCAGGAGTTGAAGGGTCCCTACAGAGAGTGGCTGGATGAGGAAGTTCCCTACATCATCACTCCGCAGGAGCGCAAGGCCTTCATGAGCCTGAGCAACGACGAGGAGCGCGACGCCTTTATTCAAGCCTTCTGGCGGCGCCGCAACCCCAATCCCGATTCTCCCGAAAACACCTTTCGCGAGGAGTACTACCGGCGCATCGCCTATGCCAACGAACACTTCGCCGCCGGCGAGCCGGGATGGAAGACCGATCGCGGCCGGATTTATATCGAGTGGGGTCCTCCTGACAGCATCGATTCCCATCCTTCCGGCGGTCTCTATCAGCGGCCTTTCTCTGAAGGCGGCGGCCAAACCAGCACCTTTCCCTTCGAGGTATGGCACTACCGCTACCTGCCCGGCATCGGCGAAAACGTCAACATCGAGTTTGTTGACACCTGCATGTGCGGCGAGTACCACTTCACCCTCAACCCGGAAGAAAAGGACGCCCTGCTCCACGTTCCCGGCGCCGGCCTGACCGACTGGGAGCAGATGCACGGCGGCAATAAGCAGGACCGCTTCGAGGGCGGCGGACTGTACAATCTCGGCGGTCCGGCCGGGGAGGAGGCGCAAAGCAAAGAGTTCGACCGCATCGAGATGGCTGCCAAGCTGTTTGCGCCCCCGCCCATCAAGTTCAAGGACCTGGACGCTTTTATCACCCAGCACAAGATATTGAGCGGTCCAGTCTTCCCCTTCGACGTGCGTACCGATTATGTGAAGGTCACAGACGACATGGATCTGATTCCCATCACGCTGATGATCCAGAACCGCAATATCACCTTCGTGACCAAGGACGGCGTATCCAAGGGCCTGGTCAACATTCTCGGCAAAGTCACCACCATTACCGACCGCACGGTGCAGACCTTCGAGAACACGGTCGAGGTGGATGAGCCGTCGGAGTTATTGCCGCAGGTGCTCAAGAATAGTTCGGTCTACTGGAAGGCGCTGCCCTTGCAGCCCGGCCTCTACCGCCTCGATATAGCCATTAAGGACGTCAACAATCCGGACCACGTCGGCATCTATGGCAGCAGCATCGACGTGCCCGAATATCACGATGAAAAACTGGGAACCTCGTCGCTGATTCTGGCCGACGTAATGAATCCGGTCTCCTCGAGCGAAATCGGCACCGGCAACTTCGTCATCGGCGACACTTTCATCCGGCCCCGCGTGAGCGCCACCCCGGGCGACCCGGTGACCTTCAATCGCCACCAGTATCTCAACTTCTGGATGCAGGTTTACAATCTGGGCATTAACGCGGCCACCAAGAGCAATTCCGCCACCGTGACCTACGAGATCACGGACGCCAAGGGCCAGGTCCTGCTGGAGAAACAACTGCAATCAAAGCAGTTGGAGGCGCATAGCGACGAATTGACGGTGGCCAAAGCCCTCCCTATCGCCGGTCTTCAGCCCGGCAAGTACGATGTGACGATCAAGGTAAATGACGCAATTTCCAAGCAAGAGATTGCGCAATCGGCCCCTTTTATCGTCGAATAGTAATCATCCCGCGCGTAAGGAAGCCGGACCGCAGATTCGGAAAGCCGGGTGGGCCTGAGTTGAGGAGCAAAGCCAGAGACGCGGCGGGGTTGCGAATGTAGATGAAGCGCGGTTCTCATCTTGCCGGGTTGGCCGTGTTGATCGCCCTGGGCGCCGCTCCTGCGTGGGGAGCGAGGCTGGCGTCAGTGTCGGGGGTGGTGCGCGACTCGGCGGGCGTGCCCCAGATCGGCGCTGAGGTCGAATTGCTCCGCCCCGACCTCAGCGTGGCCGCCAGCGCCTATACCGACAGCCAGGGACAATTTAGCATCGCCCAGGTCCTTCCCGGCCGCTATGCCCTCAAGGCCATGGCTATGAGCTTTCTGCCCGCCCTGCGCGAGAACGTGCGCGTGCGCCGCGCCACCGTCGTCAACCTCACCCTGAACACCCTATACGAAGTGATGCAATGGTTTCCCGCCCAGCCGCGCACCCCCAACGAGCAAAAGGACGACTGGATGTGGACCTTGCGTTCGGCCGCTGACCGCCCCTTGCTGCGCTGGTTGGAAAACGGGCCGCTGGTGGTGGTCTCAGACGGTTCCAGCGCACGGCCCAAGGTCATGGCCCGCCTTATGGCCACCGGCCGGGCCGGAACCTTCGGCGAGAGCGGCCAGTGGATTACCGCCGCCGTTCAGAGTACGCCGGCCAACAGCCGCGAGCTTTTGGCGCGCGTGGATTTCGCCCCCGGCTCCAATCAAGGCATGGAATCCATGCTCGGCTTCCGCCAGGATCTCGGTTTTGTCGGTTCCGTGCAATCGGTAGCGGCCGTGTCTCTTCACCCCCAGATCGTGAACGCCGGAGGCTCAGGCCTCGACGAAGCCGCCATGCGCACCTCAGAGACCATGAGCTTCGGTCCCGCCCTCCAGGCCAACGTAGGCGCCACCGAGGCTTGGGGCCGTCTGATGGGCGCGTCGCCTTCCACCGTCGCTGAGGGTCTGCCCTTCGCCAGCATTCAGTGGCAGGATGGCGATTCCACGGTGAGCTATCGTATGGACACCATGGTTGAGGGCCCGGAGGCTTGGGACGGCGCCCAGGCCGCCGCCATGCTGCCGGAGTTCTCCGCGCGCGCCGGACAGTTGGTCCTTGAACACGGCCTCCACCAGGAGATCGGCTGGGAACGCCATTCTCATGCTTCGGGAATGGCCGTCTTCGTCTACACAGACGATATTCAGAATCCTGTCCTCGAGGCCGGCGGCCACTTCGTTTCCGGCGATCCCGGCGCCGCACCCATGAACGCTGGCATGATCTTCGACCCTGCCAGCGGCCTGCTCCGCGCCGCCGGACCGGATTTCTCCACCACCGGGGTTGAGGCTAGTTTTGAGCGCCGCCTGCCGGACGGCAACCAGGTTCGTCTCAGTTACGCCAGCGGCGACGCGCTGGTCATGCCGGCCTTGCCTCAATTCACCGGGCCGGCCCAGATTCTTGCCGCCGCTCACCCCCGCTACGTCCAGACCTACGCCCTCGACCTCTCCGGCGTGCTCAGCGGCACCAAAACCCAGTGGTGCGCTACCTACCGCTGGCAGCCGGATGACGCCGTCACTGCGGTTGCTCCCTTCGCGGTCAACGACATTGATCCTTTTCTCACCATGAGCTTTGCCCAGCCCATTCATATCAACCGCGATGGATCGGGAGGTATCGAGGTGCTCCTTGAGGTGCGCAACCTGCTCGCCGAGGGCTATCGTCCCTACATCCTCAGCGACGGCTCGCTCCTCCTTTTCGCGGCCGATCAGCGCAGCTTCGGCGGCGGCCTGGGCTTTACCTTCTGACTGCTCTCCGCATCGATGAAATCTTGTCTGCTTCCCACGGGTTCGCGTCCCCAGTTACCAGACCTCAAGCCGGAAACCGGCAATCCAGACTCTGCCCTTCGGCAGTTTAAGTAACTCAATCGAAAGAGTGTTTCAGAGAGGCAACCCGGCCTTGAGCACAGGGGCTGCCCACGCCTGAGCCTGGGATTCCGCTCCCTTTTGCACAGGCGAGACTGCGGGACGACAAATTTTCATCAACAGAATTCACATAAGATACAAAATTGTGTATTATGTGATTTGCGCTCCAGATCTACTGATTGTTCGGTGGGCGCAACGCCCGGCAATGATTCTGTTTGAACGCGAGGAGATGGGAGATGATTCGTAAAACCAGGCTTTATACACCCGGTCCAACGCCGCTGCTTCCGGCGGCGCAGTTTGCCATGGCGGCGGCGGACATTCACCACCGCACGCCGGAGTTTCGCGCCCTGTTCCAGAAGGTTTTGGCGCAGTTGAAGGTTTTTGTGGGCACCAAGAATGATGTGCTGCTGCTGGCCAGCTCAGGCACGGGTGCGATGGAGGCCTCGGTCTCGAATCTGACCTCGCCCGGCGACCGCGTGCTGGTGCTGACGGCGGGCAAGTTCGGCGAGCGATGGGTGGACCTGACCAGGGCCTTCGGCTGCCAGGTAGACGTGGTGAAGGCTCCCTACGGCCAGACCTTCGACCTGGCCGAAGTAAGCAAGGCGCTCAAGCCGGAGCACAGAGCCGTCTACATGCAGGCCACAGAGACCTCGACCGCAGTGCGCCACGACGTGGAGGGAGTGGCCAAGCTGGTGAAGGAGGCCGGGGCGCTGCTGGTCGTGGATGGGATCACCGGGCTGGGCACGACGCACTTCGACGTGGACGGCTGGGGGATCGACATTCTGATCGGCGGGTCGCAAAAGGCGGTGATGATTCCGCCGGGTTTGGCCTACCTGAGCGTGAGTGAGCGCGCCTGGGCGGCGATGGAGACGGCGAAGAATCCGCGCTACTACTTCGACCTGCGCAAGGAGCGCAAAAACGCGGCCAAGGCCGAGAGCGCCTATACGCCTTCGGTGGCGCTGGTGGCGGGGCTGGGCGCGGCCCTGGACTACATCGCCGGGCAAGCGGGCGGAGACCTGGAAAAAGGGCGCGAGGCCCTGGTAGACAACGCCCAGGTGAACGCCGCGGCTACGCGGGCGGGCCTGGTGGCGCTGGGGTTCACGCTGTTTGCGCCTGGGTCGCCGGCCGCCGCGGCCACGGCGGTGGCTGTGCCCGAAGGAATGGATTCCAGCGCGGTGGTGAAGGCGCTCAAGACGCGCTTCGCGGCGGTCATCGCCAACGGCCAGGGGGAGATGAAGGGCAAGATCTTCCGCATCGCCCACCTGGGTTTCTTCGATTATCTGGACACGGTGGCTCTGTTGGGCGCGATGGAGCACATCGCCAAGCACACACTGGGGCTGAAGGTGGAATACGGGCAGGGCGTGGCGGCGGCGCAGGCCGTGTATGCGAAAGCCGTGGTCAGTGGTCAGTGATCAGTTGGCAGTTGGCAGTTGATTTTTGCCTGGAGGATTGTTTTGCGGTCACGGGTTGTGTTTCCGGTAAATCGAGGCGGAATTGTTTTTGGAGTCACAGCCATTGAAAACTGAAAACGGCAACCGGTTGGCGAGAACTCATCTATGGCGGAACTAACTTTTGGCGAAAAGCTGCTGATTGCGCGCAAACAGCTTGACCTCTATCAATACGAGATGGCCGAGCGGCTGGGCGTGCATCCCAACTCGGTGACCAAGTATGAACGCGGCGAAGGCAAGCCGCACGCGGCGGTGGTGCGGATGTTCGACCTGTTGTGCGAGAAGCACGGCATCCGCTTTGACGAGTATGAGAACAGCAAAAGGGGAGTTGCGATGAAGATCGTACTGGCGGAAAAGGTTTCTCCGGCGACATTGGCGGTGTTTCAGGCCGAACCGGGATGGGAAGTCGTGACGCACGACCAGTTGACCGATGGATTGCCGGCGGCGCTGGCCGAGGCCGACGCGCTGGTGGTGCGCAGCGCGGTGCAGGTGGACGACGCGCTGCTGGAGCACGCGCCCAAGCTGCGCGTGATCGGCCGCGCCGGCGTGGGGGTGGACAACATCGACACCGATGCGGCCACGCGCCGGGGCATCGTGGTGATGAACACGCCGGGCGCCAACGCCGTGGCCGTGGCCGAGCTCGCCATCTGCCTGATGGTCGCGCTCTGCCGCAAAGTGATCGTGGCGAACGCGACCATGCACGCCGGCAGGTGGGAGAAGAAGTCGCTGCAGGGCACGGAGCTGCGCGGCAAAACCCTGGGCATCCTGGGTCTGGGCCGGGTCGGCCTGGAAGTGGCCCGGCGCGCGCGCGCCTTTGGCCTGGAAGTGACCGGCGCCGATCCCTTCGTCTCGGCCGCCGTGGCCCGAGAGAACGGCATATCTTTGGTCCCTTTGGAGGATCTCTTTGCGCGCGCGGATTATCTGACGCTGCACGTGGGCCTGACGCCGCAAACCGCGGGCATCATCAACGCCAAGACGCTGGCCGGCATGAAGAAGGGGGTGCGCATCATCAACTGCGCCCGCGGTGAGCTGGTGGATGAGGCGGCCCTGGCGGCGGCGCTCAAGAGCGGCCAGGTGGCGGGCGCGGCGCTCGATGTGTTCAGCCACGAGCCACTGAAGGACTCGCCTTATTTTGAGATGGACAACGTGATTCTGACCCCGCACATCGCCGGCTCCACGGCTGAGGCGCAGGAGGCGGTGGGCGTGCAGATCGCCATGCAGATACGCGAGTACCTGAAGCTGGGCGTGGTGCAGAACGCCGTGAACCTTCCCTCCCTCAGCCACGAGGAGTACCTGCACCTGGCGCCCTATATCGGCCTGGCCGGACGGCTGGGGTCGTTTTTGGCGCAGGCCGGAAAGGCCGGGGTGGAGTCCATTCACCTGGTGTATGCCGGCGCCCTCGCTGAGGCCAAGACCGAGCTGGTGCGCAACGCGGCCATCGCCGGGCTGCTGGAAGGCTCGGAGAATGTGAACCGCATCAACGCCGCCGCCGTGGCCCAAGAGCGCGGCATCCGCATCCATGAAGAGAAGCAGGAAAACCCGCACGGCGGCGCAGCCGGTTTGCTGACCATCGTGCTCCACGCTCCGGCCGGCGAGAGCCGGGCCAGCGCCACCATCCTCCACGGCGAGCAGCCCCGCCTGCTGGCCTTCGACGGCATCGACATCGAGGCCCCGCTCGAAGGCAACCTGCTGGTCTGCCGCAACTACGACGTGCCCGGAGTCATCGGCCGCATCGGCACCATTCTGGGCGAGCAAGGCGTGAACATCGCCAACTTCGCGTTGGGCCGCGAGCGGAGCGGACCCAAGCCGGTGAAAGCGCTGGCGGTGGTGCAGGTGGACGCGCCGGTGGCGGAAACGGCGCTCGAGTCGCTTCAGACCATCGAGGCGCTGCTTGAGGCCAGGCCGGTGAGCCTGCCGGACGGAAGATAAAATGCGGTAGCAAGAGATTTCTGAGACACTACTAACGTGCTTGCGGACGCCCACGCGCCCAGCAAATTCGGAGAATCTCATGCGCTTTCCTTCACCTGCCGTTCTAATCTTCGCCGTAGCCGCCGCGGCCGCCGCGCAGAACGCACCTTGGAGTTACAAGGGCCCGGAGGGCCCAGCTTACTGGGGCAAGCTCGACCCCGCCTACAGTACTTGCTCCACCGGCCGGCAGCAGTCGCCCATCGACATCCGCCATCCTGTGCTGAACCCGGCGCTCAAGCCCATCCAGTTCAGCTTCCTGGCCGGGCCGGTGACCCTTGAAAACGACGGCCATACCGTATTGGTCAAGGTGGTTCCGGGCAGCTATATGGTTGCCAACGGCGTGCGCTACGGCCTTGTGCGTTTCGAGTTCCACGATCCCAGTGAGGATGCGGTGAAGGGCGTTTCCTCTGACATGGCCGTTGACTTCGTGTTCCAAAGCGCCGCCGGCAAGCTGGCTATCCTGGCGGTGCGGATGAACTCTGCTCAGGACTTCCCCAACGCTACGCTCGCCATGCTCTGGACGCACTTGCCGGCCGCTCAGGGGCAAAGGGAAGAGATTACGGACATGGTGGACCCCGCAGGGCTGTTGCCCGCCGACCGCAGCTATTGGACCTATATGGGATCGCTGACCCGCCCGCCCTGCACCGAAGGGGTGCGCTGGTTCGTGCTCCGGCGGCAACTGAGCATCAGCCGCTCCCAGTTGCACGCCTTTGCCAGGCTCTTCCCCATGAACGTCCGCCCCTTGCAGGACCTGCGCGGCCGCCGCGTTGAGGCCAGCCAGTAGCGCCCATCGCAAAGGGAATCACCTCCGTGCCTTGGCTGGCGCCGTCTGCGGCGCAGCAAAACGAACCTTGGGCGGATCGCCGAGGGTAAGCGTGGCGTCGACCGTGCGCTTGCCGCCCGCGGCCTGCACCTGGCTATTCCGGAGAGTGACGGCGCCGCCGGCGATTGCGGCTTGGCCGCTCCAGCGGTCGAAATGGGCCAGCGCCGCAGGAATGACTTCAGCCTTCGGCGCGGCGGAAGGCGGATGGCCTACGCCTCCGTGCCGCCATTTAAACAGAAGCGCGCCCTTGGCCGAGGCGGCAAGTTCCCTGGCCGTGAAACCGGAAAGATCGATCTTGCCTTCTGCGTTGAAGGCGCCGCCGGCCCAGCGCATTCCCAGCAGCTCGCCAACCGCAGGCGCTCTTAACCTCAAAAACCTCGCCTGCAATGCATAGAAGGGCCGTCCGCCGCCGTCATCGGGCCGGGTGAGGGTTCCGCTGGCGAATAGATGGCCGCCCAGCACTCCGGCTGTCAGGCTAGTGATTGTGGTTCCGCTCGGAAGTATGCGCAGCCTAGCCGAGGGATTTTCGAGCGTCACCGGCCCCAAAACCAACGAGCCGGCTCGCACCGTGCCCTCCAGCCGCGGCCAGGTGGGCGGAGACGAGAGGTGCAGGCGTTCAACCAACGTGGCCAGCAGCGCGCCGCGCTCATGGGCGCCGAGGAGCGCGGCCTGTAAAGTGTCCGCTCTGATGTCGCCGAGGCGCGCATGAAACCGCGCCGGACAGGGCTCGGGGCCAGTGCAAGCTGCGGGCAGAGTCAGGCTGGCGGTTCCCTTCAGCGGGCCGTAGGAAAAGAACACCGGGTCCCAACGGATTTCGCCGTAAGCCAAATGGAGAGTGGCTTCGGAGATGAGGACGCGGCTGGCCAGATAGCCTGCCTTCCAGTTGGCATTGCGGATCGTTGCCGTTCCCGTCAGGGTATCCGCAGCCGGCCTGGCTTCCACAGCCAGACCGGAAGGAGCGGGAGCCGAGGTGCGCGCCGGCGCGGCAGACGGATGATTGCGAATGAGAGCCTCCTGGGCCGGCAGCCAGGGGCCTGCGGCGGTCAGATCCACGCTGACAGGCCCTGCGGAGAGCGCATTCAGGGCGGCGGCCTGCGGCGCGGCTAGGCGCGCCAACTCCTTCAGCCGGGCAAGGTTCATTTGGCCATTCGCTCGGATGTAGTAGCCGTAGGGCCACAGACGGAAGGCCAGCCTGAGCGGCTCAGCTCCGCCTGCGCGAAGGTCTACGCTGCCGGCAAGCGAGGGGAGATGGTCAGGGGGAATTTCCGCCGGCTCCAGCAAGATACTGGGCGCCCGGATGGGCTGGCTCAAACTGCCTCCGCTCAATTCAAAGTTCCGTACAGCCAAACTGCCAGTGAGAGCACTGCGCTCGACGGACGCCGCTTTGGCTGGCCTCATTCTGGCCGATTTCGCTGCTCTTGACCGGGCGTTGCTTTCCGCGTAGACAATCTTTCCCCCCACAGTCCCGCTTGCCTGCAGGCTGGGATTGAGGCTGCTGCGCAGGATACGGAGCAAATCAAGGCCGGCGGCCACGGGAACGCTCTGGAGTTCCAGCGCAAAGCTGGGCGGCGCGCCCCTGCCAGGCAGATCTCCGCGAAGCTGGATATGGCCATCGCCGAGGGGCGAATCACAGCGCAGATTGTCGAAGGCGCGCAGCGAATAGTGGTAGACGAAGGCGCAGTTGGCGTCGAAATCCAGCGGCTCTGCGGGAGCAAATTCGATGCGATGGACGCCGGTGGTGCGGAGCCGCGCACTGACGCGGGCGGCATCGGCAGTGCCGTCCAGGTGCAGGGCGGCGGTGAGGTTGCCGCGCCAGCCGAGGTCCGAGCCGGTGAGCAGCCTGGCAAGCTGGCCGAGCTGCGCTTGGCGCCATTCAATATCCAGGCGCAAAGGCATCAGCCGCAGTTCAGGCGCGCTGTGCAAGCTGGCCTCCAGGCTGACCTCTCCGGTTTCGGCAAGATCCAGGCTCACATCGGTGCGCACAGGCTGGCCGCGCAGCCGGATGCGCCACTCGCCAGGCGCTTCCTGCCAGAACGAAAGGCCGGTGTTGACCAGTGAAAAGGGCAGCTTCTCCGCACCGTTTTTGAAGTTGATCCGGGAGTTGGTGGCCTCAAGGTAGGGCAGATGCACGGCGCGCCGTGATTCCCCGCCTGCGCGCCCTGCTTTGGCGGCAACGGTACGGAAGAGCGGATCCAGATTCCACCGGCCCGGGGCGCTGCGGGCGACGTTCAGGCTGGCTTCGTCGACGCTGATGCTGCCGATCTCCAGCCGGCCTCGCCACAGTGGAAGCAGGCGGATGGAGGCGATGACCGTGTTGGCGTGGAGCACCGGCTCGGCGCCATAGGCCGGGTCTTCCGCGACGCTCAGATCGTTGAGCACGAGACCCGGCCAGGGCAGGAGCCGGAACCCCACCGAAGCAAGGCGGACGGGCCGGCCCAGCGATGTTGCTATAAGCTCAGTGATGCGGCCTTTATAGCGGCTTAAGCTCACCAGCGGAGGCACGATCAGCCCCAGCACGATGACCGCAACGGCAGTCAGCGCGAGGCGAAGCCGTCTGCGTTTTGGTTGCCCGCCCTGCACATCTTCCCTCATGGCCTTTCAGGATGGAGCGGATCAGTGTATCACGTGGAAGGTCCGCTTCCAGCGCGTATCGGTGAAGAAGTGCAACGCCACATGGGCCATCCACGCTAACTGATTGCCGGCGCCCTGCTGTTCGTAGTCCGACTCTGTACTCTTGAACGACCAGTAGTTGAACAGCGGGCGGCCGATGATGTCGGCCCTGGGCACGAAACCCCAAAAGCGGGAGTCCAGGCTGTCATGCCGGTTGTCGCCCATCATGAAGTACATTCCCGGCGGCACCACCAGGTTACCGTTCCGGATGTAATGGGGAAAGGCCACCGCCCAGCTCTCGGTGGCCCCGCCGGGCTGCGGATAAGGGGGCACGGCGGGAAAATCGTCGAGAAATTCTGAGAAGTTTTGCGGCGTCGTGGGCTGGGCATGCGGCTGGGGCTGGGGCACGCCGTTGATGATGACAATGCCGTTGTGCATGTGGATGTGATCGCCGGGCAGGCCGATCAGCCGCTTGACCAGGAAAAGATACTGTGGTTTGCCCTGCGCATTCAGGTCGGGAACGGGCTTGATGAAGACCACCACATCGCCGCGCCGCGGCTCGCGGTAGTAAACCAGCGGCTCAATCCACTTGGCCGGCGGCGACAGCGTGATCCGGTCCACGAGCAGGTGATCGCCGATGAGCAGGGTTTTTTCCATCGATCCGGATGGAATGACGAAGTTCTGGCACAAAAATGTGAGGCAGAACAAGCCCACCACCAGCAAGGCGCAGATGCCGGCCAGCGCCTCGTAGGGGGTCTCTTCCACATCTTGTTGAGCGGGGGTGGAAACAGGCGGCGGTGAAACCGTGGACGCCGATTTGGAAGGCAAAACTTTTTTCTTTGTCATCCTGTGCTCATTGCAGGAAGGCTTGAACGTTGGTATAGCATTTTCGGAAAAGGCGCAGACCGGAACCGCTCCTGCTGAGTGGATTTTCCCTCAAGAAAAATCCACTTTCACGGCTCTCAATCGTTCCCGGTATTTTCGAAAATGCCGTAATCTCGATTCAAAGCCGTTCCGTGAACCACGTGAAAAAATCCGGCTCCAGCGCGCAAAGCCGCCCGCCTTGCCAAAAAATTCCCTGCCGTGTCCGAGTCTATCATCCGCGGCCAGCCGCGAAGCGGAACCGGAGGGCCGCCGCAGCGAGAGGTCAATGAACCTCGAGCGAATTCATGGAACCAGAGCGTTCACGGCGTTGCCGTCTTCCCCTGCGGCGCGCCGGTGGGAAGATCCTCTGCGGCGGCAGGGCCGCGCGGGCTGGCCGCAAGCCGGCTGAGCGCGCGCCGGGCGGCATCTTGCTCCGCAACCTTCTTGGAACGGCCTGTGCCGCGAGCCAGCGGCTCGCCCGGCTCATGGGCGTCCTTTTTGAGGAGAACCTCTACCAAAAAACGCTTGCGGTGCTCAGGACCGCTGGCGCGCTTGAGGCGATAAACGGGCATCCCCGCCCGCGACGCCTGTAATCGCTCCTGCAGGGCCGATTTGTAGTCGCCCAGCGCGGCGCCGGAGCGCAGATCCTGGGCTAACTGTTGCGCGGCCTCGCCCATGACCTGACGGCGTACAAAGGCCCTGACCGGCTCCAGGCCGCCGTCGAGAAACATCGCTCCTATGACTGCTTCCATGGCGTTTGAAAGTACGGCTCCTTTGCGCCGGAGGCCGCTGTGCTCCTCACCACGGCTCAGACGCAGATATTGGCCCAATTCTACGGCCACGGCCACCTGCGCCAGATGCTGGCGGCTCACCAACTGGGCGCGGACCCGGGTTAACTCGCCCTCCTGCCATTCCGGGTGGGATGCAAACAGAACTTCCGCCACCACGAGATTCAGCACTGCGTCGCCTAAAAACTCCAGGCGTTCATTGTCGCCGGCCGCCTTCTCCTTATGCTCATTCGCCAGTTGGTTGGCCAGTGACCGATGGGTGAGCGCGTGCACCAGCAGTTCGCGGCTCAAGAATTCATGTCCGAGTGAGGTTTCGAGCTCCGCCCATGCCGGTTCCACGCGCACCTCGTCCGATTGCTGCTTCACCAGGTCTCTGACCGCTTGATTTTGCGCCATCCTGGGGCGCCCCAGGTCCCCTTCGGGACCTGGGAAAGCACGCACTCGAAGGAGCGAGCTTCATGCGGTCCGTCCGGAGCTTCGTTGGCGCTATTGCGGCGTTTGCGCCGGGTTGTGGCCGGAAACTTGCGCTCCCGGCTTGACCGCTGCCGGTTCAGGCGAATCGTCCGAGGCATTCTCAGAGCAACTGTGGCCGTTGACTGTAAACGGCGCCTTCAGGCCCCGTTCGGCGGCTAAGCGGGTATCCTGCTGCCAATCGCGCTCCGTCATGGCCTCTTTGTACTCCGCCAGAGCCGCAGGGCGGTTGCATTCCAGGTCCAGCAGCCTTCCCAGATAGATGTGCGACCAGGCCAGCAGCCGGTTTTGTTTACTCGTGGCCAGGGTCCGCTGGAAATCCGCAATCGCCACTTGGGGATGACCGCTCAACAGCTCCACCCTGGCCAAGATGAAGTAGGCGCGGGCGCGCTGCGCAATCGCTGCCGGTGTGCTGGCAGGATCGGCGAGGACCTGCTCCGCCATGGTCCGGGCATCCGCCACGTCGCCGCCGGCGAGGCGCGCCTCGGCCAGATCCAATCCCGTGAGCTTGCGCGGCTGGCTGCGTTGCAGCACTTCTTCTTCATCGGATTCTTTGTCGAACTGGATTTGCTTGGCCCGGTGCACCTGTTCGTCCACGTCCATGCTGTACACCATTTCGCCGATCGTGCTCTCAAGGCTGGCCGGGCCCTTTTCAAACGCAATCAACTGGTCATAAAAATACTGCGTGAGCACAAATCCCTGGGCCATATCGTGAGCCACCGCTGCCTTGCGCGCCGCAGCGACCTTCTTCTGATAGAGGCGCAGTTGATGCTCGTAGCGCGGCATCTGGGAGCGGTTAACGCCGGGCGGAATGGTATACACAGGAACGCCAGTATCCATGGTGCGGGCCTCGATGGCCTTGATCAGGCACTCGATGGTGAGCGCCACCGAGCTGGCGCGGTAACGGTAGGCGAGGGGCGCATCCTGAATCACCTTGAGAACGGGGTCCACTCCCTTGATGTCGTCGGTGGCCGTAAGCAGCAATGGGTCGATCACATAATGAAGGTAAGTGTCGCGCACGTCGGACATGGGAACCTTCCCGTTCGCCGGCGACACCACCACGACGTAGTCGCTGCCGTAGATGCGGGCGTTTACCATGCTCGGCGACAGCATGGGCTCGACCACCACGATGAAGTGCCGCCCCATCGAGGTCTGCGCCGGCATCTTCAAGTAGAGGTCGGTGGAGACGATCATCTGCGTGAGCGGATCGTGCAACTGTTCGGCTATCTGGTCGTAAATGTCGTGCACCGTCAGCCAAATTCCAGGCAGATCGACGGCCGTGGAAAATGCCTTGAGGAGGGGCAGGACGCCCACCACCTGGGTGGCATCGGGCGGCATCCGCTCCAGGTTCGCGGTCAGTTCCATGTGCGGCGGCGGGGTAAGGTAGAGGGCCAGAGAGATGTATTGCGAAATGTCGCGGTCGGTGCCGGTCATGCGGTGCTGGGTAATGTAAAGACAGAGCGCATCGCGCCTGGCGCGGGCGTCCGCGCTCGCGGCCAGCGCCTGATCCATCTCCTGGCGCACTTGTTTGCGCACCGGCGCGCTCTGGTCCAGACCCTCGTTATAGCCGCAGGCATTCAACGCCGACGTCACGATAAACACCGGCTCCGAGCTGATGAGCGAGATGGTGGGACCGGCGGGATTGACCAGCGAGGGCGTGGTCTCCTGCACGTAAACGGGCGGAGGGAGGGAAACGGGTACGCCCTCGCTTTGAGACGAACTGCTCGAAGAGGATTGCGCGCGGGCCGGGAGGGGAGCAAAGGCAAGCGGCACACCCAGCAACACGGCGGCATGAAAGGCGAAGGCGCGATACGACCGTAAGTTCATCGAAGAAGCCCTGTCTGCAAGTCTAGTTAGCCGCAAAGACAGGGTCAAATGGAGCAGGGGATAGGAGACAGGGACCGGGAAAAGTGCACCCCCCCCCCACTGCTCCAGTGCCCCCCCTCACTGCCCCAAGATTGGGGCAATTGCCTCATTCCATTTCCAGTGCTGAGATGTGTGCAAATCAAGTAACGGCGCGTAGTGGAACGCGGCACACAAGCGGATAGACGTGGGAGTATCCGAGCGCAGCTTTGGTCCCATCATGCGATGAAATCCGCAGCAATTCACAATGCGCATCTGCTACCAACCCTCTATCGTTCCCCTGATTTGCTCATGGACGTTCCTGCCCCGCTCATCTATTCTGACTGCCATCAGGAACAAGGCTCTGCCGTTGCTCTTGCTTGCCCATAATTCTCCAAGCAGCTTCTTTTCCTTGGAATCGTCATTGGTGGCGTAATCCTCGCCTTTGTACTCCACCACCAGCAAGCGGCCATCCAGCGTTTCCGCCACAAAGTCCGGGTAGAAGCGGTCAGTTGAAGTCTGAAGCCAAAATGATGAGTCCGGCTGGAGCGCCAGATTCCGTACCCAAGTCCTGATCCCCGATTGAGCATCCAATGCCTCTGCGCAATCGCACTCTTCGCCCGTGCTCTTCAGCTCTCCCACCATCGGGTAGAAGTGCTTTTCAAACCGATTCCGCCCGCTGTAGTACCACTTGGCCGGATACACATTCGGATCGTACCGGAAGGCGAAATCAAAGCTGGTTTCTGGTGCGGCGTTCGGCCCAAAGAGCAATTCCTGATACCCGGCGTTATATGCGGATGCCCGGCACTCATCCCGGCGCTCCGCCAGCTTGCCCGCAAGGATGAATTTCGCCCGCACCAGCAGTGGGAGGTCAAAGCCCTTGCGGTCCAAAAGCTGCCGCACGCACATGCGGAGCCATGCGAGGCTTGCCGTTTGCCGAATGTCCGGCTGCCGCAGTTCCTTGTCCAGCCAACGAATCAGGTCATTCTCGGTCCACTCGCCCGGCAGCAGATTCAGGTCAAGTTGCTGCTCACCTTTGAACGTATACACAACCTTGCTGCCCTGCACATCAAATTCAAACGTCTTCGATGTGTCGTTGAACCGGAAGTCACTCAGGTCAACGGCGCATTGGCTCAAGTCCCACGACGCGGCATCAAGCACCAGCTCTTTATCGAACGGCAACAGCTCGCCTTGGTAGCGCACGCACAGGCGCGGAACTAGCAGCTTTTCCCCGCGCAGAGCGGGCGCCAGGCGCGATTCCTGCTCCGCAATGTGCTCAGTGATCCTCCGCAGTGTTTCGGCGCGTTGTGGCTCCGGTACAGCGGCAAGAGCGGCCTTCTGAATCTGCGGCGTAACCTGCCCATGCACCTCAATTTCGATTTGCCCCGGAGCCTCAGACTTCACGATGATGGACTGGCGCTCCCGCTCGGAAAGGCCCTCCAGCTTCAGCGGCTCCGCAATCGTCAATCGAAGTGGATTCTCCTGAAGAAAGAGCGGCAGATTCGGAATGGACGGCTGTTGCACTTCGATGTACTGCTCTGCCTCAGTCTCTTCAAAGCCCATCTTCTCAATCATGCAGGTTTCAAGCTGCTTTGCCGCCTCCAGGAAATTGGGGCTGGAAACGTGGGCATAGGCTTTGTTTAGTTCCGCCGCCTTGCGCCGTTTCGCATACGGCATCCGCAACACGCGGCCCAAAAGCTGCTCTACATCCCGGCTGCTCCCGATGTTCGCCGTGGAACAAAACACATAGGCGAAGGAACAATCCCATCCCTCTTTGAGCGCCTGTACCGTGATGACCACCTCAACCTTGCACGCCGGGTCAAAGAGATTGATTTTGTCCAGGTCCCGTTGGTCTCCCGTTGCAATGGCGATTTGCTCTTCCGTGAGATGTTCGCTGTCCAGCAGGAATTGCTTTACGGCCTCCACATTTGCGGGCTTGTCTTTGTTCTCCGCCTGAATCAGCAGAATGGGGCGAATGTACTCAGGCTCACCTGCCGCCGTCTCCGCAAGCCGTTTGCGCGTGCGACAAGCATCCCCAACCGCTTCCTCCCAATTGCTCTCATGGACCGTGAGCACGATGGGCAGTTTAATCATCTCTTCGGCCTTCAGCTCTGATGCGGAGACACGATAAAGCACATTGCTGCCCGTGCGCGGGTCCGTGTCTGGCGTTGCGGTCAGTTCGATGATGGCTGAAGGCGCGAGCCGCTTCAGCGTGTCAAAGGTCAGTGACGTGCGGGCGTTATGCGCCTCATCCATGATGATGAGCGGCTGGTGAATCATCATCAGGTTGGCGAAAGAATACTTCACCTTGCCCGCGCCCGCGCCGTTTTCGATGCGCTCCAAACCCGGCACGTTCACATTCAGTCTTGTGAAGTGGTCCTCCAGAGCCTCTTTGTGCGCGTACACGTCGCGCCCTTCCGTGCTGGTCACGCGCAACGATTGAATGGTGCCCACCACTACGCACACCCCGTCCCGTAAATCCTGTGGGCGGATGTTCTCAATCTCCGATATTTCAAACACGCGCACGCGCCCATCGAAGGCTTCATCCAACGCGATGCGGTATGGATGCGCATTGTTCTTGAGCGCCTGTGCCGTCTGCGTGCGGATGGAGTTTGAAGGCACCAGCCACAGCACAACCGGGTAGTCCTTTTCGATGTAGCTTTGCCCGGCAACGCGGATGGAATAGGCTCCCACAATCGTCTTGCCGCCGCCCGTGGGCAGCCGCAAGCAGACGTATGGGATGCTCTCCAGGTCCTGCACTTTCCGGTACAACGGCAAGCGGCCATCGGGCGGCTTCGCCACCTTCAGGAATGCCGTCTCCGGGTCCCCGCTCAGGCGCACGGCCTCCAGATACTCTTTCAGAGCCTTCAGCGTGTCCTCTTGGAAATTCTTTAGCCTCATTCCATCCCCTTGCTGCCAGGATCGGTCAATCGCAAACGCTTGGCCCGCACACACAAACGCCGCCCGTGCGGCCAGCACTCAACGCGCCTTCACATCGTAGGGTGTCTGCTTGAACGTGATGCCAAGCTGGAGCAGGCTTTCCCTGCTCAACCGGCTGCTTTCGCCGTAAATCACCTTGGGGCCATCGTGCGCGGGCAACTCTGCAAGCAACCGGCGCGTCAGCACATTGCCGCCATCAGGCCGCTTGTCCCCAAGGATGCCGTTGAAAAGCAGGTAATAGCCCACTCCCTCATGCACGCCCAACAGCGGCGAGCGCCGCCCCTGGTGCATCTTGTGACGCGGCAACGGTGTGCGCGTCTCGGCAAACCAGACGTGCGCGGCAAGGTGCGCGAAACGTACAGCCGGATTGATGCGGCCCTCTTCATCAAACACGGGACTGCCGAGCTTGTAAAAGTGGAATCCGCCTCCGCCCTTCCAGCCAACCGCCTCCGAGATTCCGCCCTGCTCCCCGTCCACCACTTTCTTGAGGCGCGGGACGCAATGCGTAATCGCGTGCTCTCCCATCTCAATGCCGATGTAGCGGCGGCCCATCTTGTGTGCTACAGCAGCCGTTGTGCCGGAGCCGAGAAAGCTGTCCAATACTATGTCGGCAGGATTCGATGCAATATGAATCACTCGTGCGATGAGCCTCTCAGGTTTGGGCGTGTCAAACAGACTATCAACCTCAAAAATGCGATTAGTTTCCTTCTTCGCTTCGTCGTTAGTTCCGACCTCAGCCGCATTCCATATTGTCTCGGGCGTAAGTCCCGTATCTTTACTGGCCCTGAAAAATCGCTTCACGCGGGGCACACCCGATCCGTTCTTTCCGAACCATATATTGCCGTGCGCTATCTCCTCTTTCATTCTTTCTTGTGTATACAACCAGCATCGACCAGGAGGCGGGTCAAGTTTTCTACCTGATGGAGTCACGAGAGCGTAAAACTGGCTCGGTGTTCCGTGACCAGCCATCGCGTTCGCTGATACGGACTGCCAAGGACCACGAGGATCGTTGTCGGGATTGCTGTACCGCGCCTTTATGGCATCGTTTATCTCAAGTGGATTGCGAATCTGTTCAAAAATGGACTTATCTTTCGCATAAATCAAAACATGGTCATGCTTGAATGAAAAGACACGCCTATTCTCCCGTGTCGTCCTTTTCTCCCAAACAATCGTTGCGGCAAAATTCTTGCGCCCGAACACCTCATCCATGATGACTTTGAGGTAATGCGCCTCATTGTCATCAATCGTGACCCAAATGCTGCCGTCCTCTGCAAGCAAATCCCGCAACAGCTCCAGACGCGGGTACATCATTCCGAGCCATTGCGTGTGCTCCAGGTTGTCATCGTAGTGCTCAAAGGCGCTCCGGGTGTTGTAGGGCGGATCGATGAAGATGCACTTCACCCGGCCCGCGTAGAACGGGAGCAGGGCCTTCAGCGCGTCCAAGTTGTCCCCTTGGATGAGCATGTTTTCGGCGTTCGGGTCCCCATAGGAATGCTCCGGCACCGCTTCCAGCAGCCGGTAGGGAACGCGGGCGGAGACCTTCTCATCTTCGTTTCGAGTGAGCCAATCGAGCTTGGGCATGGACGGATTCCATTCTAAATACCCGGCCTGCGCGCGCGCTCAACATTTTCCAGGAAAGCTACCGTTGACGCCACACATCAAGGAAATCACCCATTTCGCCGCAAGAAATCAACGAGTCTCCCTTGGTTGCGCGGGTGTGGCCGCGATTTCCCCGTGCGCCAGTTGATGAGCGCCCGGCGTGAAAACCCTGTTTCCTTGCGCAGTTTGGATAGAACAATTCGCTTCAATGCTGGCCTGATTTTGACTGCCCAATCGTCACGGCTCGGATCAATGAACTCAGTGTACGCATCGGCTGCGGAATGGATCAAACCAGCGTCGATTTCCTCAAGCTCATTCGATTCCTTCCCAATGAATCTGATTCGATCAATCAGGACGTGCCGCCGCTGGAGCAACCCGCGTGTAGTTTTCTCGCAAGTGTTCCCTTTTGAGTCGGCACATTTAGGCTCGGCATGGAATTCATATTCGGAGATCACATCTCCGAACGTCTTTACACTTGCAGTTTGCCTGCTCGAATAATGTTCGGAAGTGAAAATTCGGAATGCTTGCCCCGAATACTGATCTGTCCATTCAAGGTGGGTCCACTTCGCAGGATTCATCTCATAGGGCGCAATAAGGTGAAAGCGCGCAGGATCAACACCGACCGGATGCCCCAATGGTTTCACGTGGCAACTCAGCAAGAAATTAAAGGGCTTGATCTGCTCAGGGTAGTTCTTTCCTGAATTCAAGGTCTCCAACGCGCGAAGAATTGCCGGATTGCTCACGGTGACGCGCCCAACGGCGGGAGTCGCTTGAAAAGACATTGGAACAATTCGCCTGCCTACCGCAGAATTTAGAATTTGCTGCCATACGTGCGCAATCCACTCCCGATCATCGCTTTCGGAGTCTGTCGGATTCAGTAAGTGACCAAGGCCATGTTCGGACCAGCGATTCTCACTGTTATTCTTTTCCTTTCTAAGCAATTCCGGTGTGCCGTTTGCATTGCGGAGAAAGAGCGCATATCGCTTGGCAGAAATCGCGTAGCACCACAGTTGGCGCTGCTTTCCAGTCTTCAGATCAAAGTTGTCATCCTCAACTTTAAGAATCGATCCGGGTACAGCAGAGTTGTCATACGGGCTAAGGGATTTGAACCGCTCGACAATCCCGCCTACTTGTCTCCATGAAAGAGCCTTGACCACTGCGGCTCTATTTTTTTGCGGCGATCCCCACCAGGGCAATCGACCAGGCCGCCGCGCTCCGTGGCAACAATCGCCATCGAGTCTGTATCCTCCATTGCGTAGGTGCCGCCAAGATCGGTGACACACTTTTCGAGTAGCGCAAGCATCAGCCGGGCCGCGCCAGTGATAAGCGAGGCGAACGGCGGAAAGCAAAATTCGCCTGGAACTTCTGGATTATGCACCCGGCAGGAAAATGGCTTCGCATCCAGACCATAGCAATGAACGGGAACCCGGTTGCTTGAATCCTCACGGTTCATTTCGGCATAAATGCCATAGCTCGCCGAATTCGCCAGCACTTTCAAGGCTTTGGAAAGTCGCTCCCTTTCCGTGTCCGAAATGTCAGTTCGGCGAAAGAGCCGCTTGCGCTCTTCGATTACAACTCGAAAAAAGTCCTGTTTGCGCGGATCAACGTCAATTGCGCCGCGCAGTTTTGTTGGCCGCAAATTCGGTAGCTTCTCATAAGCCTCCAGAATGAACGAATCGACAATGCGCGGAACACGTCCCGTTAGGATCACAGAGGCCACAACATCCGGCAGAGAAAACCAAAGCGCATCATCGGAGTTTCTCGCGTAAAGATGATTGATGCCAACCTGCCAATCATTTGTTGCCGGGTTGTATTTGCAGCGAGCGGGTAGAATATCGCCCTGGGGCATAATTTGGACAAATGCCGTCAACTGTCCCCAAGTGCTTTGCTTAAATAATTCGTCCGTCGTTATTTTTTCCAGCAGCGATTGAATTTCATCGTTGCAGCCAGCCCGAATTCCGATTTCCTTGGCGATGACAAAATTCCAAAGGCCAAGGAGACTATTTACCGTGGGATACATCGACAGAAAATCCGTGTAAACGACAGGCACGGGAAATTTCCTGATGTGGGCGCTGGTGCGCCCGCCATAGAATGCAGACTGCGCATAGCCAATATAAGGCTGCAAATTCTCCTGCCGATCCAAGACCGGCGAGATGCCCATTGCCCGCAGATATGCTTTGCCGATTGAGGCAGGTGAAAAGGCGCTTGTTGCGCGAAGCTGTATCGGATGCTTGTCGAATTCCTCCAGCAATTTCTCTGCAAGCTCGGCAGTTGCCTCAACGTCTCTTCGGCAGTAATCAATATATCTTTCGCTGATCTTGCCGTGTTCCGGCGCTTCGATTTTGCCATGCTCGACACCGAAGGCATCGCAAGCAGATTTGAGAGAATGGCTCCTGTCGAGCGCAAATGCAAGCGTCCGAAGATCAAGGAAATTTCCTCGGAAGGTGTTCTCTTTTCCTGTTTTATTATCCTTGTCCAGATCGCCATCGTCCGGGCTTCTTCTGGCAGTGAATCCTATCAAGGCACGTTTGCTGTCGATATGTCTGATCCCTATTCTTGGGCGAAATGCATTTCTCTTTCGGTGACCCTTTTTGTCAACATATGACCAAAGACCTAGCGAAAAGCCGCCTACGAATTCGCCCCTAGCTGGCGCAACGTCAAACCCCAGTCTCGACAAGTCGAAGGGGAGATTGAAGCCCACAAGCAGGCATTTCGTTTTGTAGGCCGCGCGGAATAACTCATAAAGAAACTCGTCTAACGAGAGCAGGTCAAGAGAGGAGCAGCAATGTCGGGCTACACATGCCGGACGAGTCGCCACGTACTTCTTCAACGTGGCCATTTCAGTCTTTGATAAATCTGGTGCATGGAAAAGAGCCTCGCGTACACATTGCCCATCCACAATGAACCGGAAACATCCAAACATGAGGCTTTGTGTCGCATCTGTTCGCGTCTCCGTATCAAAGACCAGCATTGCGCTTGGCGGATGCCACGGCGGATGCACTCTCGGTTTGGGCGCTAGGCCCTCAACTTCCGGGTATACGCGAATTGCGAGGTCAAGAGGGTAGGGTTCACACATAAGAGAATTTCTATCGCCGTCGCTCTGTGGACCCAATTTTCACAACCTGCCAGTAACACTCTCCGAACCTGTGCACCAATTCCTTGTGTAGGGCTTCGAGAAGTTCTGCTACCCAAAGAAGAAGTTCGTCCAGTAGGTAGACGATGAAATCGCAGAAGCCCCGAATGCACCCGGCGGCTTCGAGTAAGGGAGACCCGGTCGGATTTTCGCGCGTCTCCCTTGGCCAGTCATACATGGCTGGGGTAAGGATTGCGCGATGGTCGTTTGCCGGTACTGGGATCGTCAGATCATGGTTTCTTTGCCCTGCAATGTGATGGCGATCTATAACGGATTGTCCCGCTTGCTTGCGCTTACATTCTGCGCAGATCATCGGATTCGACTGGCCAATCAGGGCTTCGGGCCGCGCCTCTCCGCACGACTTGCACTTGCTGCCTGGGCCTACCCGCCGCTGCGCTCGGCTGCGGCGTAGCTCTTTCCCTATCGGGTCACGTGTGGGAAGTTTGTTCTTCATTAGGCTGCGCTCCTGTAGAGAGATTCAAATGACAACACGCCTGCCGAACCCAGCTTTTGCAATTCAGCCAAATCCGTAACGAGCTTGATTCGCTTGCCCTTTTCGGTCAAGAGCTTCAAACGCCGAAACTTCTTGAGGCGCGACGCATCACCTGTTCGCAGGTATCTCTGAACAGCGGCATTGTACTCGCCGATCTTGCTGGCAATGTCAGAACTGCGCACGGCAACCTCCATCAAGCCGTCCGGGCTAGGAATTACGAGCACCCGGAGCAACTTGTCGCTGGGTCGTGCGACGTAGCGCCCATTCTTTGACTTCCGTAGTGCTGATCCGGCGCGGTTCTTGACCACGCGGGGATCAAGGCCGAATTCGCGCGATGCTTGGGTGAGCGATGTACCCTCAGATCGCATTTTGGAGATTACATGGGTTATACGGTTCCAGGTTTCCTGCTG
>JAJYZC010000034.1 GCA_021800255.1 Acidobacteriota bacterium | reverse complement strand
CGTTGCCAATTGCACAATATCAACCTTAAAGGGCAGACGCGATTCGTCCAGCGCCTCTTCGAGCATTGCAGAGTCGTGCAGAGACAGTTCCGTGCCGCCGATGACCAAATCAAGGTCGGAGAAGCGCTTAACGCGCCGGCCGGTCGCCCGCGAGCCGAAGGCCCAGATCCGGCGGCCCGGCAGATGCGTGCTCAAGATGGCGGAAAGCTCCAGCCACTGATGCGGCTCGATCACGATGGGGGGCATCGGCAGAGTCTGCGTCTCACTTGCCATCTTCGCTTTGTCCCCTTAGCTGAGCGTACAGAAAATCGGCTTCCGCAGCAAAAGCAGGAATCCGCTCGATGACCTGCCTCGCCGTCTCTTCGTCGTAAACATGGCTGGTCAGATTGCGCGCTTTGCGGAATTCGAACCATGTGTCCCAGCCGGATTTCAGCAATCCGTTCTCACTTGCGGTGCGGATTAACGTGGGAAAACTCATTTCTCTATCCGGCGGTTCCGGCGCGGCATGTTCCAAATGTCTCGCCAAAAGTCTGGCGCAGAGGCCGTAGGTGAATTCGAACCTCTGGATCACCGCGTCCCGGTAAAGGGTGTTCTCCGGTTCGCGGCGCAAAGCCTCCAACCCTTCCTTCAGCCGCCAGATCGCCTTTCCGAGCGGCGAATAGTCGATCGCACTCATGCGCACATTCTATGACAGTTCGCATCTGCGAGAATAAAAAGTGCGCTCTGATGACCGCCCTCCAGGACCATCTCGACGAGATCACGGCCAACACGCGGAAGCTGGTTCAACCCGAGCGGCTGGCCATCGGCGAGCGCGCTATCGCGGAGCTCTTCCTGAGCGGGATCGAGGACCGCATCCTGCCCGTAGGCGCCGCGGCGCCCGCCTTCGCGCTCCAGGACGCCCGGTCCGGCGCGCGGAGCAAGCTGGTTCGAAGCGCGGACTTGCTCGCCCTGGGCCCGCTGGTCATCAAGTTTTTCCGCGGCCGCTGGTGCCCCTACTGCATCACGGAGCTCGAAGCCTGGCGCGACCTCTACCCGCGCCTGCGCGAGTCCGGTGCGCTTTTGGCCGCCGTCAGCCCTCAGACCGAGCGCCAGAGCGACTTCATGATCGGCCAGCACGCGCTTCCGTTCCCGGTCCTCGCCGATCCAGGCTGCGCCGTGGCCGAGCAGTTCGGCCTCGTCTACTCTGTGCCTGAATACCACCGTGATTACTACCGCTCCATCCTGGTCAACATCCCCTTCATCAATGGCGACCAGGGCTGGCGTCTACCCCTGCCCGCAACCTATGTCATCAGCCCCGCCGGGCAAGTCGTCTTTGCCGAGGCGCACGCCGACCACCGCGTCCGGCCCGAGCCGGAAGAGGTTTTGGCCGCGGCTTGCGCCGCCGTCGGGCGGTAGCGCCCTTCCAATTTCTGAAGCCCGAAGGAGCTTTGGGAATCTCTGTAGCGTTTTTTCTTCAAAAATGCATCCTGCTTAGGAAATCTGCATCAATTAAGTTGACAATGTTTGACTCAATCTGTCATGCTGGCAAAGTCAGAACTTTTATCCCACAGGCAGGAAACAACCATGGCAAAGATCATTGGAATCGACCTCGGCACAACCAACTCGTGCGTAGCCGTCATGGAGGGCGGTGAGCCCAAAGTGATTGCAAATGAAGAGGGTGCGCGGACTACGCCCTCCATCGTTGGCTTCTCCAAGAGCGGCGAGCGGCTGGTGGGTCAGGTAGCTAAGCGCCAGGCCATCACCAACCCCGAAAACACCATCTTCTCCATCAAGCGATTCATGGGCCGCCGCTACAACGAGGTGACCGACGAGATGAAGATGGTCCCCTTCAAAGTGGTTCAGCAGGGCGACCATGTGGGCGTCATCGCCCAGGGCAAGGAGTACACTCCGCCGGAAATCTCCGCCATGATCCTGCAAAAGCTCAAGAAGTCCGCCGAGGCTTACCTGGGCGAGACGGTCACCGAGGCGGTGATTACCGTGCCGGCCTACTTTAACGACGCCCAGCGCCAGGCCACCAAGGACGCAGGCAAGATCGCCGGCCTGGACGTGAAGCGCATCGTCAACGAGCCTACCGCCGCCGCGCTGGCCTACGGCCTCGACAAGAAGAAGGATGAGACCATTGCCGTCTACGACTTCGGCGGCGGCACGTTCGATATTTCCATCCTCGAAGTCGGCGAGGGCGTCATCGAGGTGAAGGCCACCAACGGCGACACCCACCTGGGCGGCGACAACATCGACCAGCGCATCGTGGACTGGCTGATCGCCGAGTTCAAGCAGGAAGAGAGCCTGGACCTGACCTCCAGGGGCAACGAGATGGCCCTGCAGCGGCTGAAGGACGCCGCGGAGAAGGCCAAGATTGAGCTTTCAACCACCCTCGAAACCGAGATCAATCTGCCGTTTATTACCGCCGACGCCACCGGCCCCAAGCACCTGGTGCGCAAACTCACGCGCGCCAAGCTGGAGCAGATCGTCGAGGACCTGATCGAGCGCTCCGTCGATCCCTGCAAGAAGTGTCTGGCCGATGCCGGCGTCTCCACCAGCCAGATCGACGAGGTGGTGCTGGTGGGCGGACAAACCCGTATGCCCAAGATTCAGGAGCTGGTGAAGAAGCTCTTCGGCCGCGAGCCGCACCGTGGCGTGAATCCCGATGAAGTCGTGGCCGTGGGCGCGGCGGTGCAGGCGGGCGTGCTGGCCGGCGACGTGAAGGACCTGCTGCTGCTCGACGTGACTCCGCTTACCCTGTCCATCGAGACACTGGGCGGCGTAGCCACCACCATGATTCCGCGCAACACCACCATCCCGACCAAGAAGACGGAGACGTTTTCCACGGCGGCCGACAACCAGACCGAAGTCGAAGTCCACGTCCTGCAAGGCGAGCGGCCCATGGCGGCGCAGAACCGCACCCTGGGCAAGTTCAAGCTGGGCGGTATTCCCCCGGCCCCGCGCGGCGTGCCCCAGATCGAGGTCACCTTCGACATCGACGCCAACGGCATCCTCAACGTAACCGCCAAGGACAACGCCACCGGCAAAGACACGCGCATCACCATCACCTCCAGCTCCGGCCTCAGCAAAGAAGAGGTGGAGAAGATGGCCAAGGAAGCCGAAGCGCACGCCTCTGAAGACAAGGAGCAGCGCGAGCAGATCGAGGCCCGCAACCAGCTCGACGGCATGGTCTACAACATCGAGAAGATGCTCAAGGAGAGCGGCGACAAGGTGCCGGCCGCCGATAAAGGCGACGTGGAAGCGGCCCTGGCCGAAGCCAAGAAGGCGCTCGAAGGCTCGGCCCCGGCCTCACAACTCAAGGCCGCCCACGAAAAGCTCACCCAGGCCAGCCACAAGCTGGCCGAGGCCATGTACAAGGCCAGCGCCGCACAGGCGCAGGCCGGCGCTCCGGGGCCCGGCGGACCTTCGGACGGCGGCGCACCTGGAGCCAGCGCCGGTGGCGAGCAGAAGAAAGAAGGCGAAGTCATCGACGCCGAGTACGTGGACGTGGATGAGAAGAAGTAGGACTGGCCGGGACTGGCCGTCCAGGCAGACCCGCGCTACGCGCGGAAAAACTTCGGGGTGGGCGGCTTCCAGTCGCCCACCCCGACTCGTAGCTCGCTTCAGGCGTTGTCATCCTGAACGACCGGACCCTGAGCGGAGCGCAGCGTAGCCGAAGGGGCAGGGAGTCGGAGGATCTGCGGTTGTTGCAGGAAAGGCAATTTCAACATGGCAATTGTTGGATACGTAAGGCCCCAATTCAGGCAAGGGTCGTTCACTTGCCCTCACTGCAATTGTTTCTCGCAACAAATATGGCGTGCAATCACGCTGGAACACGGGGCGGTAGAGAGTTACGAACGATGGATCACTTCTTCGTGTCTCCGTTGCAACGAATACTGCTTCTGGAAGGATAAGAACCTTGTCTGGCCTCTTAAATCAGGGTTTCCTGACCCAATCGATGGCTGCCCTAAACAGATCAAGACCGTATACAACGAAGCTCGCGATGTCTTTCCAAATTCTGTGCGAGCCTCAGCAGCACTTTTGCGCCTTGCTATCCAGATGGTCTGCGTCGAAAAAGGACTGCCAGGCAAAGATTTGAACTCAGAAATTGGCATGCTCGTGAAGAACGGATTGCCGGTACAAATTCAACAATCGCTCGACTTGGTTCGTGTGGTTGGCAATAACTTTGTTCATCCCGGCCAGATCGTTATCGAAGACAATACGGACCGAATTGAGAAGTTCTTTGAGCTGGTCAACCTGATCGTTGACACGCTGATCGTGCAACCGGAGAAGGTCAACGCGATGTACAAGACGCTAGTGCCTCCTGATAAGCAGCAGAAAATCGCAACAAGAGACGGCAAGCCGTAAGATAGGAATCATCATGCAGGGAATGCACAATCCGCCCCATCCCGGCAAAGTGCTGCGCGAGCACCTGCACGCTATCAACATTTCCTCAGCGGCCGATGGCGGGAGGCGAATTGACGACCACGCCTTTCTCCCGCGGCGCCTTCACCCCGCGTTCCCGGCAGGGTGATACTGACGCGCACAGCCCGGATAGCGAACCACCTTGGTCTCGGCCGGCGTGCCACGTTGATGCCCGGCGCTCCCTGCGTGGGAGGACAGGCTCACCCATCGCCTCCTCGAACAGCGCCCATCTTGTACATGCCCAGCCGCGCTACAGCATCTTCGAAAATGGTGCAGTCCTGTTGAGATTGATTTTCATCTCGCCGCTTCTTGAGGTCGAAGCGGCTTGAAGATGCGCCTTCGGTTTACTGAATTTCATCTCCGAAGATGCGATAGCCCAGAATATCCAGCCCCAAAATGAAGACGCCAGAGGCTTTCGCCCCTGGCGTCCATATGATGAACTCGCAGGCAGATTGGACCACACATCGATCCTTGCAGCTCGCCGACCGGACCCCGGGTCGCCCCGGTTCCCGAATCTTCGCGCCGTGCCGGCGATGGATCATCGAGTTTCCTCGAATCACGCATCCTTCAGCGCCGCCCGCACTGGGTCTCCGGGTCGCCCCGAATCTCCGTGCTGCCGGCCGCGCTTCCCGCCGAGGCCCCGAGTTGCCCCAAGCCCTCGATCTTCCGGCAATTCGAAGGGTGAATCTCCGGGTCGCCCCGGTTCTTCGCTCCCTCCGCAGCGCCAGCGGTGAATCTCCGGGTTGCCCCGAACCTTCGCTCCGCTGACCCGCCCGCCGGTGGTTCTCCAGGTCTCCCTGAATCCCGCACCCTCAGGCGCCGCCGGTGGCCGATTCCCGGGTCGCCCCGGTTCTCGTGCTCTCCGGCTTACCGCTCGACCGATCTCCAGGTCGCCCCGAATCTCGCGTCTCGCGGAATTGCCGCGTTGCGTCTCCGGGTTTCCCCGGATCCTACATGCGCGGCTGGACCGACGGTGACTCCCGACTCTCTTCGAACTTTGCATCCGCGGCGAAGCCGGGGATGAATCTTCGTCTCAAATCGGGTTGCGCTTCTCCGCTCCGGCTCTGGGTGCAATATCAATCTCAATCCGCCACCCTGCGCGCCGGACAAGCCGACTCGTGGAATGCCGCATTCAATTGCCTCTTGCATCGTCCTGCCGGGTTGGAACTGCGCGTCCCATTCCCTACAGGGTCACCAACTGATTAAGGAGCGTAGGCT
This sequence comes from Acidobacteriota bacterium, assembly GCA_021800255.1. GTDB lineage: Bacteria > Acidobacteriota > Terriglobia > Terriglobales > Acidobacteriaceae > Telmatobacter. The sequence continues at coordinate 32,615 of JAJYZC010000034.1, read as the reverse complement.
GCTTCAATCTGTGAAAGCAAGTGCAAAAATCGAAATCATTTGTGGATTTCACCAGCCCTGGTGCAGAGGGCAGGTCTTTTTCACTGCGCGGCGCGTTTGCTTTGGAATTCATCAGGCCAGCGTATTCCCGGTTGAGCAGGCAAAGGTCGATTTTGCTCTGGAACTTGGGAACGCGCAGTCCTCTGCCGCCGCCGGTCGAACGGAAAACTCGCGCGCTGCGAGTTCTCCGTAGCCGGCCAAGCCCGCGCCCTTGAGACGAGGCCGCTTGCCAAGGCAAATCCCTGCAATGACGCGCATCCTCCTGTACACTGGAATGTTCAAGACTATGCAAAAGAAGTACCCCATCGGCATCCTGGGCGCGACCGGAATGGTCGGCCAGCGATTCATTCAACTGCTGGAGAACCACCCATGGTTCGAGGTGGCGTGGCTGGCGGCCAGCGACCGCTCGAGCGGCAAGCCTTACGGCGAGGCGGCGAAGTGGCGGCTGGACACGCCGCTGCCGGAGCGCATTGCCGGGATGATCGTCTCGCCCGCCGAGCCCGAAGGCGCGCCGAAGATCATCTTCGCCAGCGTGGACGCGGCCACGGCGCGCGAGATGGAGCCGCAGTTCGCGGCGGCCGGCTGCGCGGTGGTGTCGAATTCGAGCGCCTACCGCATGGCGGCCAACGTGCCGCTGGTGATTCCCGAGATCAACGCGGAGCATCTGCATCTGATCGAGGAGCAGGAGTCGCGGCGGGAGACGGGCGGCTACATGGTGACCAACCCGAACTGCTCGACCATCGGCCTGGTGATGGCGCTCAAGCCCCTCGAAGAGCGATTTGGGATCGAGCAGATCTTCGTGACCACCATGCAGGCGGTTTCCGGCGCAGGCTATCCCGGCGTGCCGTCGATGGACATCCTGGGCAACGTGATTCCCTACATCGCGAGCGAAGAAGAGAAGATGGAGGCGGAGACGCTGAAGCTGCTGGGACGGCTGGAAGGGCACGCAGTGACGCCGCTGGATGCGCGCATTACGGCGCACTGCAACCGGGTTGCGGTCGAGGACGGGCACACGGAGAGCGTGTCCATTAAGCTGGGGCGGAAGCTGAGCAGGAGGGTCACGCGCGAGGACATTCTGGCGGCGTGGGCGGAGTTCCGGCCGCTGGCCGGGCAGAGATTGCCGACGGCGCCCGATCAGCCGGTGGAGTGGGTGGAACAGAATGACCGGCCGCAACCACGGCTGGACCGCAACCGCGGCCGCGGAATGGCGGTGACCGTGGGGCGGCTGCGGCCGTGCGGAGTGCTGGACTGGAAGTTTACGGCTCTCTCGCACAATACCATTCGGGGCGCGGCCGGAGCGGCGATACTGAACGCCGAACTGCTGGCCAGCCTGGGCAAACTGGAGGCGGCGGCCGTGGACACGGGGGCGCGAGGGTGATTTCATGGTCTACCACCGTTTCGCCATCCAGCCGGCTGGAGGCTGGAGCGGCTGCTGAGACGGCGCTCCGCAGCCGGCAGGGAGCGATGGGAATTCGGGCATGAATCCGGTGGTGATGAAGTTCGGCGGCACGTCTGTGCAGGACGCGGCCGCGATGGAGCGCAGTGCGGCCATTGTGGCCGGGCGCTTGGCGCAGGGCAAAAGCCCGGTGGTGGTGGTGAGCGCCATGGCCAAGGTGACCGACCAGTTGCTGCGCGCCGCCGAGGCCGCCGCGCAGGGCGACCGCACGGGCGCGCTGGCCATCAGCTCGCGGCTGCGGATTCGCCACCGCGACACGGCCGCAGAATGGGTGAAAAATGCTGAGCATCGCGCGGCGCTCAGTGACCTGATCGACGAAAAGTTCGACGCGCTTGACGACGTGCTGCGCGGGCTGGCGGCCATTCTGGAGCTGACGCCGCGCATCTCCGACCTGATCGTGAGCTACGGCGAGCGCATCTCCAGCCGCATGGTCGCGGCGGGCTTTCGGGAGCGGGGCATTGAGGCCGAGCACGTGGACGCGCGCGAGATCATCGTTACCGATTCCCAGTTTCAGAAGGCAGTTCCGCTGGAGAACATCATCGAGGAGCGTGTTCCGGCAAAGCTGCTCCCGCTTGTGCGCGAGGGTAAAGTGCCGGTGATGGGCGGGTTCATCGCCTCCAACGAGGCTGGATTGACGACCACGCTGGGCCGCGGCGGCTCCGATCTTTCCGGGGCGCTGGTGGGCGGCGCGCTGCCGGCCGGGACCATCGAGATCTGGACCGATGTGGACGGCATTATGACTGCCGATCCGCGCGTCTGCCCGGACGCTTTGCGTGTGCGGACGATCAGCTTTGAGGAAGCCGCGGAGCTGGCTTACTTTGGGGCTAAGGTGTTGCACCCAGCTACCATTCTGCCGGCGGTGAAAAAGAACATTCCGGTGCTGGTGCTGAACAGCCGCAACGCAAGCTGCGAGGGCACGCGCATCATCTCCCTGGCGCCGCACTGCAAGAGCCCGTTCAAGTCGATCGCCGTCAAGAAGAAGCTGAGCATCATCGACGTGGTGGCCAGCCGCATGCTGATGACCCACGGCTACCTGAGCCAGATCTTCGCCATCTTCGACAAGCACAAGTGCCCCGTGGACATGGTTTCGACCAGCGAGGTTTCCGTGTCGCTGACCGTGGACTCGAACAATCAGCTACCGGCCATCGCCGCCGATCTGAGCAAGCTGGCGGACGTGAAGTACGAGGGCAAGAAGGCGCTGATTTGCATGGTGGGCGAGGACATTCGCGGGCAGAACGGCATCGCAGCGCAGGTGTTCGCGGCCATCCGCCACATCAACGTGCGCATGATCTCGCAGGGGGCGAGCGAGATCAACATGAGCTTCATGATCGAGGAGGAGGACGCCGACGAGGCTGTGCGCTCGCTGCACGCGGCGTTCTTCCGCGATCCCGATCCGGCGGTCTTCGACGTGGAGGCTAGAAAAGCAGCTATTAGCTGTTAGCTATCAGCTTTCAGTTAACAGCTCTGGTCGAGGGGATCGATTTCTCGGTCGGTGCACAGATTTTTCATTCTGAGCTTCGGTCGCCGCGGCAACCGAAGCCGAAGGACCTGCGGTTACTTTTGTTCTTCACTGAGCCTTGGCGCCCCAGCCTTTCCGTCCGGCGCGGCGGATGCGGAAAGGATGGAAAACCACAAAAGCTCCCTCAAAGGTTTTCAAGCCAATAGCTAAAAGCTGATAGCTGGGAGTTAAAGAACATGCTCATTCTCGTTCTCGGCAGAGGGAAAACCGGCTCGCTGGTGGCAGAGGTAGCCCGCGAGCGCGGCCACAGCGTGCGCACGCTCGACATCGACGAGAACGCGCACGCAGCGGCGCTGACCGCGCCCAACCTGGCCGGCGTGGACGTGGTGGTGGACTTCACAGCGCCGGAAGCCGCGCTTGAAAACATGCGCGCCGTGCTCTCGCTGGGCAAGCGCATGGTGGTGGGCACAACGGGGTGGTACAAGCACCTCGATGAGATGAGGGCTCTAGCCATCAAGCGCGGCGGCGGGCTGCTCTACGGGACCAATTTCTCGATGGGCGTGCAAAAGCTCTTCCGCCTGACCGCCGAGCTGGCCAAGCTGGAAGGTTACAAATTCTCGATCGAGGAGACCCACCACACCTCCAAGCTCGACGCGCCTTCGGGCACGGCGATCACCCTCAAGGAGATCATTCTCTCAGTCCGGCCGGGGATCGAGATTCCTATCACCTCGCACCGGGTGGGCGACGCCAAGGGCGAGCACATCGTGCACGCCGTGAGCGAGCACGACACGCTGGAGCTGCGCCACGACGCGCAATCGCGGCGCGGCTTCGCGCTGGGCGCGGTGCGCGGCGCGGAGTGGCTGGCCGGCAAATCCGGCGCCTGGGACTTCCGGGAGATCTTCGATCAGTTGTAGTTCGCCGCGCGGCTGCCGATTCCGTGGCGCTCTCTCGTGAGCATCCAATCGCCAGCTTGTTTCTCCCGGGCATGAGTTCCGCGAAAACCTCGCCCTTGGTATGGAGCGCATTCCGGCCGAGATAGCCAAGGACAACGCGCACAGCAAATCCGAGGAGTGCAGTCAATCCGGAATCGGTTGCCGGTCTGCGATCCGGGCTTGTAACCGGATTGGAAATGATGAGAAGGTTCCCGGCTCGCTAGATATTTGCCGCCTCGACGGCCCGCGCCACGCGGAAGGCCGTGCTCTCGCGCAGATGGCTGGCCTATAGCAACTTTACAAATTCGCCGACCGTCATCCCGGACAGGCGAATGAGTTTCCTGAGTGTGCCTACGGAGAGCTCCCTGTGCTGTGGAATGGAAAGGTTCACGCGCACGCCGTCTTTCGTCATCATGACGTGGCTACCGACCTGCCCCCGAACAACCCAGCCGGCACAACCAAAAGCGTTGACCGCTTCTTTGTCCGAGATATTGCCGAGTTCTCCCACTTCCACTCCCATTGGTTACCAAAGTAACTATCTTGAGAATAAGGATTTGCTCGGGATTGTCAAGTGAATTGAGAGATTTTCTTCGAAGTAGTCCATTCGCGGACAGAAGTAAAGTTCTAGGCTATGCCCGGTGGCTTCGAGAGTCTCCTATTCAGACGGCGACAACCACTGGGGTCTGTTGAGGCGGAATTGAGCTGACGGCCTTTTGATCCTCCGCCCAGAGCCAGCCCGTGATCGCCTCGCGGATGTTGTCCAATGCTTCCTTCTCGTCCCGGCCTTGCGAAACGCAGCCGGGCAAAGCCGGACACTCGGCCACGATCCAGCCGTCTTCCGCTTTCTCAAGAGTCACATGGAACATCATGACGAGGACTCCTACCTCCAGATTCTACCGCAGTTCTAAATCCCCGCTGCCTCGACGGCGCGCGCCACGCGGAAGGCCGTCCCTTCCTTGAGATGCGCAGCCAGCACCTGCATTCCCACCGGCAAGCCGGCCTTGGTCGTCCCGCAGGGGACGGTGACGCCGCAGATGCCCGCCAGGCTCGCGGTCACGGTATAGATGTCGGCCAGGTACATGGCCAGCGGATCACCGGTTTTTTCTCCCAGCTTGAACGCCGGAATGGGCGAAGCCGGGGTCACGATGGCGTCTACCCCGGCAAAGGCGCCGAGGAACTCCTCGGCGAGCAGGCGGCGGACTTTTTGCGCCTTCAGGTAGTAGGCGTCGTAGTAGCCGGCCGAGAGCGCGTAGGCGCCGAGCAGAATCCGGCGCTTTACTTCCGCGCCGAACCCCTCGTCGCGGGAGTGGCTGTACATGGCCGCCAGTGTCTCGGAGCGCGGCGAGCGGTAGCCGTAGCGCACGCCGTCGAAGCGGGCGAGATTGGCGCTGGCTTCGGCGGTCGCAATCAGATAGTAGGCGGGCACAGCGTACCTGGTGTGCGGCAGCGAAACCGGCTTGACCACGCACCCGGCCGCCTCGAGCGCGGCGATTCCCTTCTCGATGGCCGCGCGCACCTCCGCGTCGAGCCCTTCGCCAAAGTACTCCGCAGGCACGCCAATGCGCAGCCCTTCGGCGCCCTTGTCGCTCTCAGCGGCGTAGTCCTCTACGGGGGCCGGCGAGCTGGTGGCGTCGCAGGGATCGTGGCCAGCGATCACGGCCAGCAGCGTGGCCGCGTCGCGCACGTTGGCAGCGAGCGGACCTACGCGGTCCAGCGAGGAGGCAAAGGCAATCAGCCCGTAGCGCGAGACGCGGCCGTAGGTGGGCAGCACGCCCACTACGCCGCAAAAGCCGGCCGGCTGGCGGATGGAGCCTCCGGTATCGGAACCGAGCGTGGCCACGGCCAGATTGGCCGCCACCGCGGCCGCCGATCCGCCGCTCGATCCGCCCGGCACCCGCTCCGTATCCCAAGGGTTGCGCACCGGTCCGTAGGCCGAGTTCTCGTTCGATGAGCCCATGGCGAACTCATCGCAGTTGAGCTTGCCCAGAATGACTGCGCCGGCGGCTTCGAGCTTCGTGACCGCCGTAGCGTCGTAGGGAGGGTGATAGCCTTCGAGCATCCTCGACCCGGCTGTGGACGGGGAGCCCTGGGTCACCAGCACGTCTTTGACGCCCAGCGGGATTCCAGCCAGCGGGGGCAGCGGATCGCCTTTGGCCGCCATCGCATCGATGCGCTCAGCCTGCGCCAAGGCGCGCTCTTTGGTCAGGTTCAGGTAGACGTTCAGCCGTGGATTGATCTTCTCGATCCGCTCGTAGTATCCCGCTGCCAGATCGGCGGCCCTGGTCCGGCCCGCGGCAATCCCGGCGCGCAGCGCCGCCAGCGTCTCCGGCTTCTCAACGTAGGTTTCCGGCGTCCCGACCGCGCTCGCCAATCGCTGTCCCCCATGAAAGGTTGTTCTTACGCTTGTGCTCTAACGCTCAATCACCTTGGGAACCTTGAAAAAGACCAGGTTGGTCTCCGGCGCCTGCGACAGCACGGCCGTCCGATCCAACGAAGCCCGCACGTTGTCGGCGCGCAAAACGCCGGCTTCCGCAGCCGGCCGCAGCTCGCTCTGCAACTCGCTCACTTGGGCCAGAGGCTCCACGCCCGCCGTATCCAGCTCGTTCAGCTCGGCCACATAATCCAGAATGGCGTTCAGGTCCGTCAGCATCCGGCCGGTCTCCTCCGGCGTCAGTTCCAGGTGGGCCAGCTCGGCCACCCGCTCGACTTCTTCTCGACTGACCTTGGCGCTCATCTCCGTATCTCCGCTCCATTCTTTGGCTGTGAAGCAAGCCGCCGCCCGGTCTTCAGGTCAAATCCCGAAGCTCAAGTATAGCCGCTTGAGCACTCAGTGTCCGCAGGGCGCGCGGTCCGCTCAGTCGACGGTCAGGGTTAAGCTCACAGAATGAGAGACACCGGTTGAAGTGACAGTAACCGGAATTGTATAGGTTCCCGGCGGCGTGCCGGAGCCTTTGCCCTGTCCGCTGGAGCCGCTATTCAAATTGCCTCCCGAGCTGGTGCAACTGGAGACGCCTGCGGCCAGAATCACCGCCAGAACCACGAGCAGCAGGGCCTTGCGCCGCTTCCACAACGCCAGCGGCAACAGCAGGAAGACGCAGGCCAGCGGCAGCGCATCCCGGCCTGCCGGCCTGACCGCGCGCGCTGATGAACTTGACTGCCCGGTTTCGATCTCGACCTGCACGTTGCCCTGGACGCCCGAGGCCAGCGTTTCCGTGCCGGGATTGAACAGGCAAAGCGCGTTAGCCGGCAGCGTGCCGCACTGGAAGCTGAACGCCCCCTGCGAACCGTTGGGCGTGACGACTAATGTGTAAATGGCTGGCTGGCCTACAGTCACGGTTTGGTTGTAATAGCCGGAGATAGCCACGGTGAAATCGAAGCCCGTACCCGAGAGCGTTACGGTGGCCGGAGTGGCGACCGCGGCAGAGCTTACCGTCAGTGTGCCGCTGGCCGCGCCGCCCGCGCTGGGCGCGAAGACGACCGAAGCGGTGCAATTGGCGCCGGCGGCCAGGCTGCCGGTACAGGTGTTTTGCGTGACGCTGAACGGAGACGTGGCGGCAAGCGCAACCGAGCCGATGGCGTAGTTGCTGGAGTTGGTGACGGTGACCGGCTGCGCCGTGCTCGACTGGCCCGCGCCGACTACGGCAAAGCTCAATTGCGCCGGGTTGGTTCCCAGGCCGGTTGCGAGCTGGCCCGATCCGTTGAGCGGCACGGAGATCGCCTTGACGCCCAGAGTCGAGGAGGAGATCGCCAGCGTGGCCGCGATTGCGCCCGTCCCAGCGGGAGTGAAAATCACCTGCACCGTGCAACTGCCGGCGTTGTTCAGGAGGGCTCCGCAGGTGGTGGCCCCGAGTGAATAACTGCCTGCGGCCGGGCCCGTGATCTGGAAGCCCACGTTGGCCATGGGCACGCCGCCCGTGTTGGTCACCGTCAACAGTTGCGGCGCGCTGGCCACGCCTGGCTGCTGGTTGGTGAAGGTCAGATTCGCGGGGTTCACGCTGAAGGCCGCCGGCGCGACCGCGGTTCCGCTCAGGGCTACGGTCTGCGTGTGCAGAGCGTCGGCGATGGTGAGCGTACCCGTGAGAACGCCCAACTGCGTGGGCGCGAAGCTGACGCTGATGGTGCAAACTGCGCCTGCCGCGAGCTGGGTGACGCAGTTGCTCGTCTCCTGAAACTGGCTGCTGACCGAAATGGAGATTGAAGTGAGCGGCACGCCGCCGTTGTTGGTGATGGTGACCGGCAGCGCAGAGGAGAGTTGGCCTTCAGCGGTGGCGGGAAAGGTCAGTGACGCGGGATTCAGAGCGTCGGTAGGCGGAGCCTCGCCGGTCCCGCTCAACGCCACCGTTTGGGTTCCGGCGCCGTCGCTCAACAGCAACGTTCCCGCCACCGCGCCGGCTTGCGTGGGCGCGAATGCGACCTCGATCTGGCAGCTTGTGTTCGCCGCCAGGCTGCTGGTGCCGCAAGCGTTGCTGGCAATCGAAAACGGAGATGCGACGACGATGTTGGTAATGGGGATGGCCGCTGCGCTGTTGTTGTTGACCGTCACTGGCAGCGGAGAAGACGTGGAACCCACCTCCACCTGCCCGAAGCTCACGCTGGTTGGGGCCGCGCTGACCACCCCCGCCGGCGTTCCCGTCCCGCTCAGATCCACGGTGAGTTGCCCGCCGTAGACATTGGCGAAAACGGTCATTTGGCCGGTGAGCGGCTCGGTGGCCTGGGGCGTAAACGTGACCTGAATAGCGCAGCTTCCGCCAGCCGGCACAGACGCATTTACGCAGTTGTCGGTCTCGCTGAAGTCCCCGCTCATGGCGATGGAGGTGGGCGCTAGGGCTATGCTGCCGGTGTTTTCAAGCGTCACCGTGAGCGCGCTGCTGGCGGCGCCAAAGACCTGGTTCGGAAAAGTGAGCGTGGCTGGATTTGCCGCCGCGCTGGTCAAAGCCGTGCCCGCGCTCCACAGCGGAGTCTGCCAGATGCCGCGCCCATAGGTGCCCGCCACCAGCACCTGCGCGGAAGCGCCCGCCGGAGAGGCGCTCAGCGCCACCGCCGGCGCCGCCGGCAGCCCGCTTCCAAAAGCCGCCCAGCAGTTCGACAGCGATTGGGCGCAGTTGGCTACCTGCGTGGTGAAATATACTCCCATATCCGTGGCCACGTACACGGTATTGGCGTTTTGCGGGTCCACCACCACGCTGTTGGCGGGCGCAGCGGGAAGGTTGGCGGTCAGGACGGTCCAATGCGCTCCTCCATCGGTTGTGCGGTAGACCACCTGCACTTCCTGGGTGGGATTTTCCATTCCCTCCACGGTAACGTAAACGGTGTTTCCGGTGGGATCGTGAGGATCGATGTAGATGCTGGAGATGTCGAAGCCGTAGTAGTTCAGCGGATGGGTGTCGTTGGTAACGGGATTCAGCGTCAGATCATTCCACGTAGGCAAAGCGGCGGAGGATGGATTGACGGTCGCGCTCAAGACATGGCCGGGCAGATTGGCGCCGTAATCGGTCGATCCGTACATGCCCACATAAACCACCTCGTTGCCGTTGGCCAGCGGCAGAGCGGCCATGGAGCGGATGAGCGCGTCGCCGCTGCACGCTCCACTCGCCGCTTCGCTGTCGAGGATGGGGCTGATGGCATTGCTTGAGCTCCATCCATTGCCGTCAGCCGGTCCCCGCCACACGCGGCAGGTCCCCACCAGCAGTTGCGACGAGTCGGCGGGATCGACCAAAAACGGCGCCGGCACAGGCATGGTGTCTCCATCGCCGCCCACGTCCGCATCGCTCACCACCGGGCTGGAGCCGAAGTCAGCCGGCGTGCAAGCATCGCTCTGCGAGCACAAGTAGATGGCGACGCCGTCCTGGTTGTTTACGTACCAGTTGCCGTCATTGTTGGGGTCGATGGCCACCGGCCCGCCATAGCCGGAGAGTATTTGCGGCCAGTCTGCCGTCGCAGTGGTGCTCTTCACGCCCGCGGTCCCGTTCACGCCCAACCCCGTCATCAGCGTATAGGGCGTATCGACCACCGGAGACAGGCTCACAACCTCGCTCAGCGAGCCCAGGCTACCGTTCATGTTCTGGAAGTGCGTGGCATCGGACGCCGAGCACTGCGATCCGGTCTCGGCAATGCCGTCTGTCGAGCGCCAGAGGCCGCTGTCGTTGCCCACAAAAATCTCCAGAGGATTGGCCGTGTTCCAGGCCAGCGCGTGCTGGTATTCGCCCACCTGCGCGCTCATGCAGGTGGTGGAGTTGGTGGTATTGCGCCACGCACAACCCTGCGACACGGGACACAGCGTCTGCCACAGGTCGTTGGCCCCGGCCAGCACCATCGTTTCCTGCCCGGAGGGGACCGCGGCCAGCGCCAGATTGTAGGTTCCGTCGGCGATGGTCGCCGCTCCCTGCGTGGTGCTGGTTTCCAGCGCCGCGGTGCTCCATTGCTGGGCAAATGTGATGGTTGAGCTGGCGCAACTGCCGCTGCTCATCGCGCACTGGTCCTGCCATAGTCCCTGGTCCTGGCTGTTCAGGTCCACGGTCCAGGCAAAGGTGTCGCCGCTTTGCGGATTGACCGCCAGCGCGCCGCGAAAGATGGGGCAGGCGATGGAGCCGACAGCGCCGGGATTGGTGGGGCATATTGCCGTGGTCAGTCCGGCGCCGGGCTGGGCGGCCATGCGCGTCCAGGTCACGCCGTCCGCCGATTGGTAATAGCCGTGATAGCGCACCGCGGCCACGAATAACTGCCGCACCGGGTTCCACACCACCGCCGTCGCCGCGTTGCCGTCCGGCGGTGTATATTGATCCATCGGCCCCTGCACATCCATGCCACTGCCGGGGCTACAGGCCGTCCCATCGGTGATGCAGGCCAGGTGCCAGGTCACACCGCTGTCAGTGGAGTAATACAGCCCTTCGTAGCTGGTGTTGGCGCGTTCCGCCTCCACCATCGTTCCTTCATAGGCCTGGGAGACCGCGGCCACCACGAGTTGAGGATTGACCGTGCTCCAGGCAAATCCGGCAAAGCCTTCGCCCACAAAGCTGTAATCCTGACCGCTGAGGCCGTCTTCCAGGTCCTGGGTCGTCTGGATCAGCGTCCAGGTGCCGCCGCCGTCAGCCGAGCGCAGAATGCCGGCCCCATAGTAGGAATCGAGCACATCGTTGGGGTCGCCCGTGCCAGCCAGAATCACGCCCGTCCCGCCCGGCTGCACGCTGAGCGCGCCGATGCTGATGGAAGCGTCCACCGCCCCGCCCAGCGCCGCCACACTGTCGGTGAGGGGTGTGAACACGATGGCGGACGGCGTAGAAGTATCCGCATTCTGCGCCACCCACACGCCGCCCCCGGTCGTGCCCACATACAAATGGTTGCCGGTCGTATCCGAGGGGTCGAGAGCTAACGCTGAGATTCGCCCGGTGACAAGGCCTAAATTTGGCGTTTCGACAGCCGTTGGGCCCAGGGGTTGCCAGGTAGCGGACGCTGCCCCCGTGCTCTGCGGATGAACCGCTGCCGGCCGCTGCCCCGCGCGCCCAGCTTCCACGAGCGGCCTCACCCGGCGATGGCCGGGGGTCCATCCGCGCTCCGCGAGGAATCGCTGCGCTTCCATGACCAGCGGTGGGCTAGGCCGCTGCGCTGCTCGTTGGGCCATTTTTGTTGGGGCCGTTTGCGCGGCTGCCGCAGCGATTAGACCGTTTATGGCGGCAGCCAGAAGGCAGGCACCAGAAAAACGCCGCCGTACACGCCCCTCACAACTCCACCGTAATTGGAGATCCGCCGTAGGACTCGCTTCCATCATCCGCTTCGCCACACGCAACCGCATTCCGATCCCCGCCTCCCTTTTCTGAAAATCTTCCAATGGGGAGCAGCGGGGAATCCATTGGATTCCGCTCAACGAAACACGCAAATTCCAGGATTGAAATTGTGGCCCATTATAGGACAGCGTGCGATGGAAGGAAATGTGATCTATAACACATCTGAAGGGCTGCCCGTCTCTGAGCAAGCCCTCATCTACCTTGCTTCTTCTGAGCCGTACTGCCGAAGATAGGCTCTCGCGTCGAACTTCCGCGAGAAGGAAGCGCCGGTCATCGTCCGTACCAGGCCAAAGACCGGGCGGTTGAACCACGGGCGGTCTAGCTTGCCCACAATCGCCCAGGCGATCCCCGCGTAGCCGTTCGGGTCGCGCCCGTCCAGCTCATAGCGGTCGTTCAGCATCACCGCCCAATCGAAGGCCGTGGCCAGGTCCGGCGCCCACTCCAGCATCTTTTTTGCCCAATACATGCGCAGGGTGTTGTGCATCCAGCCGGTTGCGATCATCTGCCGCTGCGCCGCGTTCCACAGCTCGTCGTGGGTCCCGGCCCGCTCCAGTTGCTCCAGCCTGTAGCGGTGAGGCCGCGGATCGCCGGCGTGCTCCAGAAGCGTCTTGCGCGCCCACGGCGCCGCGCACTCCCAGTTGTCGTAGTTGGGTTCATGGCGGACGAAGAGAACCGCCAGCTCCCGCCAGCCGATCAACTGCTCCAGAAATCTCTCCCCGGCCTCGGATGAAATCCGGCCTGCATCTGCGGCTTTCTGAACGGCCAGCGCGACCGTCAGCGGCCCAATGTTGCCGAAGTGCAGCCAAGGCGACAGCCGGCTCGTGCCTTCTCGTTCCGGATGATTCCGGTTCTGGCTGTAATCCTTGAGCCCGTGGCGCAGGAACTCATCCAGACGCTTACGTGCCGAGCGCGTACCCCCGGTAAAGCTGTCCACCGGCCTGACCGTCCGGTCGAGCTTGGTAAACCCCGCGGTAATCTCCTGCGAAAGGTCAAAGCTCGCCGGCGGTCTTGCGGGCTTCCACGCGCAAACAGGCTCCATCTTCGCCGGTGCGACCAAGAATCTCTTCAGCTCGGCCTTGAGCCGCGGCCGGAAGTGATGCAGCAGCGCGAAGCTGCGCCCAAAGACGCGCGAGGGAACCACAACATCGGCGTCCACCGTCCAATAGGGAATCTTGAGCCGCGCAGCCAGCGCGCGCCGCCATCGCTCCGGCTCGCGGCACGGATTTTCGTCGCCGATCAGCAGCGCCGCCCGCATTTGCTCGAGAAATTGATCGAGCGATCCTTCCGGCTGCCGCTGCACCACAAACCCCACGCCCCGTTCCGCCGCATCTTCGGCTGCATCCCGCAACGCCTGCTGAAGAAAGTGGTAATGCCTCAGATTGGCGTTCGGATAGTTGGGGATCACCTGGAAGTATGCGGCCACGGGCAGCCCCAACAGGTTGGCGGCCTCGATCGCCACGTCGAGAGCGGGATTATCGGCCGCGCGCATCGCACGCTGCATCCAATAAACAACGCACTTTCCGTTCGCAAGCGGCGCGCCGTCCCGCCTCACCAGCACCCGCGGCTGGCTGGAGAGCCTACTCAACTCCTCGGCGAGCTGCGCGCGTTTGGAATCTCGATTCACGGTTTGCCCGGATCCGCGCCTGAGATTTTCACACTCGCAGAATACCGAAAAGGCCGCCCGCGGGCGGCCTTTGAACTGAAATCTGGCGACGGGGAGCTGAAAGCCGCCTTTACCACCGTCCCCAGGCGCGGCTGATGTAGTCGGCCATGGTCATGCTAATCAGCGTCAGAAAGACAAAGAGTCCTGCGAAGGCGGTGAGTTTGATCAGCCTGGAACTGTACTTCATGTGCATGAAGAACAGCACCACCAGCGAGGCTTTGATGACCGCAATGGCCAACGCCACGACGGCGTTAAAAACGCCCAAGTCAATGTAGGAGATCGCGCAGGTGGCGGCGGTAAGCGCCAGCAGCGAGAGGGCGACAGCCACGTAAACCTTGGGGCTGACGATGTGAAGTTCGGCTTCTCTGCTGTGCGGTTCGGCGTGTTGGCTCATGAAGTCTCTCCTATGTATGCCGGCTGATCAGATAGAGCAGCGGGTACAGGAATATCCAGATGATGTCCACGAAATGCCAGTAAAGGCCGAAGTTTTCTACAAAGGTCACGTGCCCCGAGGTGTAGGCGCCGGCCCAGGCGCGGCAGATGATGAATCCCAGAATACAGATGCCCACCACCATGTGCAGCGCGTGCATGCCGGTCATGGCGAAGTAAAGGAAGAAGTACTCTTCAGTCTTCAAGGCCATCCCCGGCGACAGCGGACGGTCGTGATACTCCTTGTAGATCGACGGATCCAACGCGGGATTGATAAAGTCCGCGTCGGAAAAGCGCAGGCCGGGAACATGGTGATCCACCCACTCGGCGTGCCACTCGATGCCTTTGATGCACAGAAACACCAGGCCCAGAATGAAGGTGAGCACCAGGCACAGAACCAGCCCGCTCTTGCGGCGCGTCTCGGCGCACCATACGCCCATGGCCAGGGTGAAGCTGGAGGTGATGAGCACGGCGGTGTTCGTGGTGCCCCAGAAGATGCTCAAATGGTGCGACGCCTCCACGAAGGCCGGGTAGTACCAGTTGCGCATAATCAGGTAGGCCGTGAACAGCCCGCCAAAGAACATGACCTCCGTGAGCAGGAAGAGCCACATGGCGAAGTTGGTCGCGTCGAACTGCTGCGCCACGGATTCAAAGTGATGGCGCTGGTAAGGCGGGTGCTGGTGCTGAACCTCCGCCACTGCGCCGCTCCCAATTGCGCTGCTCTCAGACACTGGCTACCTCTTTCGCTTGCTGGCGCTCCAGCCACTCATAGTCGTAGGCTTCGTGGTCCATGATCGGGATCTCAGTAAAGTTTTCCGTCAAGGGCGGCGATTGCGTCTGCCACTCCAGCCCGGTTGCCTGCCAGGGATTGCTGCCGGCGATGGCGCCGTACCTCAGCGACCAGGTCAGGTAGAGCACCGGCAGCAGATACCCGACGCCTAAGACGGTGGCGCCGGCGGTAGAAAAGACATTCAGCACCTGGAACTGCGGCGGGTAAGCCGCATAGCGGCGCGGCATGCCCAGCATGCCCAGAATGAACTGCGGAAAGAAGGTCAGATTGAACCCGATGTACGTCACCACGGCGGCAAATTGGGAGATTTTTTCCGGGTACATGCGCCCCGTCCACTTCGGCCACCAGAAGTGGATGCCGGCGAGAAACGCCATGAGCATTCCGCCCACCATCACAAAGTGGAAGTGGGCCACCACGAAGTAGGTCTCGGTGAGATGAATGTCAGTGCCCGTGGCGCCCAGGAATATGCCCGTCATGCCGCCGATGGTGAACAAGCCCATGAACCCGATGGCGTAGAGCATGGGCGTCTCGAAGGTGATGGAGCCTTTGTAGAGGGTGAAGGCCCAGTTGAAGATTTTGATGGCTGAAGGCACCGCGACCAGCATGGTTAAGAGCGAGAAGACCAGCGCCGCGTAGTTCGAAATGCCCATGATGAACATGTGGTGGGCCCAGACGAAGAAGCCGAACACCGCGATAGCCACCGAAGAAAACGCCACCGCCGTGTATCCGAAGACGCGCTTCCGGCTGAAGGTGGAGATCACCTCGGAGATGACTCCCATGCCGGGCAAGATCATGATGTACACGGCCGGGTGCGAGTAGAACCAGAACAGGTGCTGGAACAAGAGCGGATCGCCGCCATAGGCGGGATCGAAGACCCCGATGTGGATGGTGCGCTCCAGGATCACCAGCACCAGGGTGATGGCCAGCACTGGAGTGCCCAGCACCATCAGGATGCTGGCTGCGTAATTCGCCCACACAAACAGCGGCAGCCGGAACCAGGTCATTCCCGGGCAGCGCATCTTGTGGATGGTGACAATGAAGTTGAGACCCGTAAAGATGGAGCTGAAGCCGGCGATGAAGACCGCCAGGCCCGCGGAGATGACATTGGTATTCAGATAATGCGTAGAGAGCGGAGCCGTGAAGGTCCAGCCGGTATCCACCCCACCAACCATCATGGTGTAGATCATCACGCCGCCGGCCAGAATGTAGAGATACCAGCTCAGCAGGTTGATCTTGGGCAGCGCCAGGTCTTTGGCGCCTACCATCATCGGGATTACGAAATTGCCGATGGTGGCGGGCACTGACGGCACCAGGAACAGAAAGATCATGATGAGGCCGTGCATGGTGAACACCTTGTTATAGGTGTCGGCGGCCATCAGATCGCTCTGCGGCGTCAGCAGCTCCAGCCGGATAAGGCCCGCCAGGGCCCCGCCGATGAAGAAAAAGAAGGTGATTGAGATCAGGTAAAGAGTTGCGATTCGCTTGTGATCGCCGGTTAGCAGCCAGCTCAACAGGCCGTTCTCCCTGGTCAGAAAATTCATCTTGGGAATCCTGGCCGTGGATGGATCGGGCAGATTTACGATGGTGGCGCTGCTCATGGATTGACCTCCGTTTGCGCCCCTGGAGCGGGCGCGGCGGTCTTGCTCTCATTTACAGGAGGCAACTGGGTGGTGTTCAGGGTTTCCTGCAAACGATAGCCGGTGGTGAGGTTTCTGATGTATTCGATCAGTTCGACGACCCCGCCTTCACTGATCTGGCCCTGGTAGGTGGGCATGATCGCCGCGTAGCCCTCGGTGGCGTTCTGCGACGGGTCAAGGATCGCCTGGCGCAGATAGGCGGCGTCGGCGGTAACGGTTTGGCCGTCGTCCAGCGTAAGCTGCGAGCCGTAGACGCCCACCAGGTTCGGGCCACGCGCATTAGGGCGCGTGTTATGGCAGGCATTGCAACTGAGGCTGGCGAAGAGCCGCTCGCCGTCCTGGGCCAACGACATTCCGCTGGTGGAGCTGGCCAGCCACTTTCTGTAAGCGCCGGATTTCATCACCACCACGTGCCCAATCATGGTGGAGTGGCCGGTCCCGCAGTACTGCGTGCAGAACAGATTATAGGTGCCCGGCTTGGTGGCCTCGAACCACACCGAGGTGTAACGGCCCGGAATGGCTTCGCGCTTCACCCGGAAGGCGGGGATCGAAAAGCTATGAAACACGTCCTGCGAGATCAAGGTCAACTGCACGGCGCGGCCCACGGGAACGTGCAGTTCGTCGATCTCGTGCTGCCCGCCCGGATGCTCTACCTTCCACATCCACTGCTTGCCCACCACGTAGATGTTCATGGCGTTGGGCGGCGGCGTGTAGACCCGGAAATAGATCAGCGCGCCCCACACAAACGCCACCAGGAACAAACCCAGCGGAATGATGGTCCAGGTGGCTTCCAGCAGCGTCGAGCCTTCGATCTGCACGGCCTTGGGATGGCGGTTCTTGCTGTAAAGCACGGAAAACGCGACCACCAGCAGAACCACGAGCGTCAACCCCACAAGGCTGATCAAGACCAGAAAGAAAAACAGAGCGTCCATCTGGGGCGCAATCGTCGACGCCTCGGGGGGAAACAGCGGACAGTGCTGCAACCACTTAGCGAGAAATTGCCAAAGTACTGGGCTGATATGACTCATTCCGTTATCCGTTCACCTTCTTTGCGGCCTGATACTTTGCGGCTTCATAGGTTGGCGATGCAGCGCGATGGCCTTGCCGGTAATCGCGGCGAAACATCACCAGCATGAACCCGCCCAAAATCATGATGGTGAAGATTGCGCCTGCCTCCACGACGCGCGAGATGATCAGATCGTGCGTATTGGTGAGGGGATTGTAGTGAAAGCAGTAGGTAAGGATGTCGTCCACCGGCGAGCCGATGCGGTCGTCTGAGGCCTCGTCCAGACCCAGCAGCATGTCCTTGGGCGAGTACTCCACGCCCATGTAGTACTGCGCCAGCTTGCCCTGCGGAGTCACAATCTCCAACGAGCTGGCGTGGGCAAACTGCGTGACGTTGGTGCCCGGCACCTTGAACTTGACGTACCGGAAGCCGACGGCTTTGGTGATGGCGTCGATGTTGGCCTGCGTCCCGGTCATAAAGTGCCAGCCGCCGGCCGTGCTGGGATGGCCGTACATCTTCAGGTATTCGGCCTTCTTGGCCGCGGCCATGGCCGTGGTCTCGGTGGGGTCGATGCTGATGACGATGATGTTGAAGTCCTTGCCCGGCCGGAAGCTGATCATCTTCAACGCGCTGGTCATCCCCTCGATTTCCTCTGAGCACAGCATCGGGCAGCGGTAATAAACGAGCAAAAGGAGTGCGGGAAGTTTGCCGAAATAGTCTTTTAAGGGAACGAGATTGCCGTGATCGTCAGTGAACGTAAGGTTGAGGGGCAGTTGATAATTCAGGTGCTGGGCGATGCCCACGCCTTTCAGAATCGCCGGCGTGGTGTCCACCTGGCCCATGCTGGTGTTCATGGCCGGCAGCCCCTTGGGGCCGTAGGTTGAAATCTGGGCCCGGAGGAGAGGAGCTGACGCCATCGAGCACAGCACAATGGCCGCGGCAATTCCCTCACCGAGCCGGCTTTTCCGAATTGTCCTCTTGCTCCACATGATTTGCCTTCTACTTCTCCCCCCGGCCATGCGAACGAGCCCGGCCGGGCCGTTGTGCGCGCCGTCCGCGCCTCCTATCTACTCGCCTCTTCGCGGGCCGTGATGGCGCGCTGTTCCGCCTCGTGCTGTTCAAAACCGGTGGGCGCAAATCCGTCGGTCAGGGGTAAGGTGACCACAGGCCGGGAGTCGCCGGTCATCAGCGGTTCTCCCGTCATCGGCGGAGCCGCCGGCAATCCCTGCTGGGCGATGATCTCCATGGCCCGCGCGATGGGAATTCTCACTTCTCCCTTGGCCTCGTTGATCCAGCTATAGTGATCGAGGAGCAGATTTTCGCGCGCGTGCAGGTTGGCCACCGTCTGATCGCCATCGTTGAGCAGCAGGCGCGGGGTGGGAAAACGCTGCATGAGCTGCTCCACCTTGTTTTGCATGGCGGGGTTGGAGGGCATATTGCCGAGCTGCCGTATGTGCACCACTTGAGCCCACTTGCTGGTCGGCCCGTCTTCCTTGTTCAAGTGCGCGTTGATCACCTCGCCGATGCCGTAGCAGAGCACCGCCGACACCACCACGAAGATACCCAGCGCAGCCAAAAAGACCAGAACCCCTACGATGCGGACGTCAGTCCGCTCGAAACCCAGAGAGGTGTCGATCTCTTCGTGCCCGTGATCCTCGGGGTCCTGCCCCAAGCTTCCGTTGCTAGGCGATGGCATGTTCAGGCTCCAAAATCTCCTTGAGATGCGGATCGTTGGTCTGCACCAGCGGCCGCGTCTTCAGCCGCGTGCAGTAAAAGGCAAGCCAGAAGGCCGTCATGGCCACCGGAACCGCCGCGTATTCCAGAATTCCCCAGCTAAAGTGCAGGTTGCGGGCCGCGTCTTTGAAGCTGGGCGCGATCAGCCAGAACTGGTTCACGGCCACGGCCAGGATCATCACCATGCAGGCCAGCGTCAGCCGCTTCTTATTGCGCTTCAAATCCCGCGACAGCAGGAGCGTGAAAGGAACCAGCCAGTGGAGAATGAAGTCGATGGTGATGACGATGCCCCAGCCGCCGCGAATGCGGTCCAGGTACCAATTGATTTCGTTGGGCAGGTTTCCTGACCAGATGATGAGAAACTGCGAGAAGGCCAGATAAACGTTGAGCATGACGAAGGCAAAGGCCAGCTTGCCCAGGTCGTGCTGCTCGGTCTGGCGCAGGATGGTTTTATAGGGTTCGGCTTTGGAAAGTGCAATGACGGCAATGATCGAGAGCGCCAGCACCTGGAACCCCTGTTCCACCAGGTACAGCAGGCCATAGATGGTTGAAAACCAGGTAATGTCCATCGACATCACCCAATAGATCGACGCCGCCGTGATGGTTACCGCGTAGATCACGATGCCCGGCCCGCTCGTGTTTTCAAATTTCTTGATCCAGAAGGGCGTGTTATCCGGCGAGTCGGCGTCGCGGCGCAGACCCATCGAGTTCAGCCGCCAAGCGTAGAGCCCCCAGAGGGCGAAGCACAGCACGCTCACCCAAATATAGGCCGCCGGATTGAGCATGGGACGCTTGAAGTCGAGGCAGTGGGCCTGCGCCTCGGTGATGAGACCGGCCTTCAACGCCGCCGCGGTAGAACTCACGCTTGTGTAGTCGGCCCACAGATAGAGCCGCTTCATAAAGATGGCGCTGACTGTCCAATAGACGAAGACCAGGGGCAGTGTGCGACTCATGGCTTCCAGAGGCCGGCGCAGCAGCAGCCCCCACTTGCCGCCGGAGCAGTACTGCACCATGAGCAGAGCCAGTCCGCCGACCGCAAATCCAAAGGTAATCATCAGCCCCATCACCCAGGCGCGCACCAGAGGAACGATGGAGTGATCGGCATAGGCCAAGGCCGCGGCGATAATGGAAAAGACCACCCCAATCGCCAGCGCACGCCCCTTCCAAACGTCCACAAAGGCCGGTGCGCCGAGATCGGCGGGGAGTGTCTTGGCGTGCGATTCGTGAGCCATTCCGTTTTCCTTAAGTTCTTCTTCCCTTTCCAGTCCCTAGTCCCTAGTCCCTATTTCTGCGTCGTTGCGGGGAGCGGTTTCTTTAGCGGGATCGTTATTTTTGGCGGCGCAGCGTGAGCCGGAGCCATCCCCGGCGTTCCCTCGCTGCCTACCGGCGGCATTGCATTCACCGCCGTCGCCGGCAGAGCCCAGGGCTCGGCAAAGCTAGCCGGCAAATGCTCCTCGGCCGCGATCTCTTTCAAGTGCTGGATTCGGGTTCCAGGCGGCACGTCCTTCACCGTGGCCGCCTGGCTCAGTTGCAGAGCGCGAATGTAAGCGGCCACGGCCCAGCGGTCCTGGGGAGGGAGTTGCGCTCGATAGTCGGGCATAGCCCCATAGCCGTGCGTCATCACGTAAAAATAGTGCGAGACCGGCTCCGCCATGCGCACTGCATCGTGGAAGTTGGCCGCCGGCTTGTAGCCGCGCTTCACGATCATGCCCACTCCGTTGCCCACCCGCGAGTGGCAGGCCGAGCAGTAGACGTTAAACTCCTCCTGGCCGCGCTTGAGCACCGTCATGGTCACCGGGAAAGGCATCAGATTGCTCTCTTCCCGATGGCCCTGCGCATCCACTACATAGCCCGTATAAAAGTAGCTGTCCTCGTGAAACTCGCCGCGCGCCACCGTTCCCGGCACCTGCGGGCGCGCCCCGCGATGATCGGGAAACATCGACGATCCCCGCTGCGGAAACATCTTGGGCTGATGCTGCATGTCCTGCCGGCAGCCGGCGGTGAGCACCAGCGCGGCTAAACCGGCAGAAGCCGCGCCGCGGAGCACCAGCCGGCGTGCAGAGCCAGTGGCTGAGAGATGAGGGCTAAAAGCTGAGGGCCTCGCGCGCATCAGTACTCGACCTCCGTCACCGAAGCGGGCTGGAAGCCCTCCAGATACGCCTTGGTCGCCTGCAAGTCAAACTTCGGGTCCAGCGCCTCCAGGCAAAGGAAAAACTTGTCCATGCTTGCCCGGCCGCGGAAGTTGGGGGCATTGAACAGGGGATGGTAGAGCGCCGGCAGCCCGTTCAGCGCCAACATGCCGTAGGCCGCTGAAAGCCCCGCCCACAGGATCGTCCACTCGTAAGCCGGCACCAAAAAAGCCGGCCAGGAATAGGTCGGGCGCCCGCCGATATTCAGCGGAAAGGCCAGCACTGAGATCCAGGTCTCCAGCGAGAACATGGCTGCGCCGCCGATCATGGCGCCAATCAGCGTGAGCAGAGGCACTTTGTTGCGGTGGAAGCCGATGGCCTCAGCGGCTTCTTCCAACGGATAGGGCGAGTAGCAATCCAGCCGCCGCCAGCCGTCCTGACGCGCCTTCCGCGCCGCCCGAATCAGGTCGCCTGGGGTATCGAATTCGGCCAGCAGGCCGTAGGTTCCTTCGCGTGGAGGCATCAGTGCAGTTCCTCCAATTCACTTGCCCTTACGGGCAGTGTCATGGGCGGCATTTTCTTGAGAAAAATGCCGCTTGCGGTTCTCGGCTTCGACGTGCAGCAATTGGAGGACGGCATCAGTCACCTACCTCCGCCGCCGCTTTGGGTTTGATCTCGGCCCCCGGCAGCATGGTGCGAACCTCAGACATGGGAATCATGGGCAGGAAGCGCACAAACAGCAGGAAGAGGCACAGGAACAGGAGCAGCGTGCCGCCGTAGGTCATATAGTCCCACTTGGTCGGGTAGTAGGTGCCCCACGACGAGGGCAGAAAGTCCCGCGTCAGGCTGGTCACAATAATTACGAAACGCTCGAACCACATGCCCGTGTTCACCA
The DNA here is from genome assembly GCA_021800255.1 of Acidobacteriota bacterium. Taxonomy (GTDB): domain Bacteria; phylum Acidobacteriota; class Terriglobia; order Terriglobales; family Acidobacteriaceae; genus Telmatobacter. Next base: position 10,665 of record JAJYZC010000034.1, on the reverse strand, counting down.
CCAGCGACAGCACGAACATATACGGTATCGACGTGCGCAGCTTGCGCGACCAAAGCGTGGTAAGGGGGATGAACAGATTGCAGCAGAGCAGCACCCAGTAGGACCAGCCCATGGGCCCGAATGCCCGGTTCCAGAATGTGAACGCCTCCCAGTGGTCAGCCGAGTACCAGGCCATGAAGGCTTCCATGGCGTAGCCATAGGCCACGATGAAGCCCGTAGCCAGCATGATCTTGCCCATGTTGTCGATATGACGGAGGGTGACGATTTGCTCCAGGTGATAAAACTTGCGCAGGGGAATGGCCAGCGTGAGCACCATGGCGAATCCCGAGTAGATGGCGCCGGCCACGAAGTAGGGCGGGAAGATGGTGGTGTGCCAGCCGGGCAGAACGGCTACGGCAAAATCGAAACTGATAACCGAGTGCACCGAGAGCACCAGCGGAGTGGCCAAGCCAGCCAGCAGCAGTGAGGACGTCTCATACCGCGCCCAGTGCCGCACTGAACCCCGCCAGCCCATGGAAAGCAAGCCGTAGAAATACTGCGCAAACCTCGACTCCGCACGGTCGCGCATGGTAGCTAGGTCAGGAATCATGCCGATGTACCAGAAGACCAGGGAGATCGTCGCGTAGGTCGAAACCGCAAAGCAGTCCCACATCAGCGGCGACCGGAACTGCGGCCAAACATCCATGGTCAGGGGCAGCGGCAGCAGCCAGTATCCCAGCCAGGGGCGGCCCACGTGAATCAGCGGGAACAGCGCCGCGCAGATCACGGCAAAGATGGTCATGGCCTCAGCAAAGCGGTTGATCGAGTTCCGCCAGCTCTGCTTGAAGAGCAGGAGAATGGCGGAGATCAGCGTGCCGGCATGGCCGATACCGATCCACCACACAAAGTTAATGATGGCGAAGCCCCAGGCGACCGGCTGGGTAATGCCCCAGATGCCCACACCCTTCAGGAGCAGCCACACCAGAGCCACCAAAAGCATCATGACGCCCGCGCCGGCCACGCCGAAAAGGCCAAACCAGCTCATCGGCGTGTGCGGCGTGAGCACGATGCGCGTAATCTTTTCGGTGACCGACCTGAAGGTCTGGCCCGGTCCGATGACCTTGAACTCGCCAGTCGCTGGATCGACGCCCGGATCTTTGATGTGTACTTCGCTGGTTGCCATTGTTTGAGTTCTCAGTTCTCAGTTGTCAGAGACTAAGGCCGCAATCGCCGCTCATCTAGCCCTTCTCGGTCCCTAGTCCCTAGTTCCTAGTCTTTCGTCCTACCCCTTGGCCGGCAGGTGCTCCACCGGCGCCTGTTCCAGTTGCGGATTCGGATTCAGTATTTCGGCCACGTAGGTCGTACGCGGACGGGTATTGATGTCCGCAATCACCTGGTAGCTGCGCTCGTTGGCGCGCAGTTTCGCCACCCGGCTGGTCTTGTCGTGCAGGTTGCCGAAGACGATAGCCTGGGCCGGGCAGGCCTGCTGGCAGGCGGTGATGATCTCGCCGTCGCGGACCGGGCGGTTGTCGATGTCGGCCTGAATCTTGGCTTCCTGGATGCGCTGAATACAGTAGGTGCACTTCTCCATCACGCCGCGCGAGCGCACCGTCACGTCGGGGTTGCGCATCAGCTTCAGGCTGGGCGTTTCATAGTCGGAGTAGAGCAGGAAGTTGAAGCGCCGCACCTTGTAGGGGCAGTTGTTGGAGCAATAGCGCGTGCCCACGCAGCGGTTGTAGACCTGCACGTTCAACCCGTCCGGCGAGTGCACAGTGGCGCCCACCGGGCAGACGATCTCGCACGGCGCATTCTCGCACTGCTGGCAGTTCATGGGCTGGAAGTGGGCTCGCGGCGCCGACAGGTCGCCTTCGAAGTAGGTGTCGATGCGCAGCCATTGCATAATGCGCCCGATGCGCGCCTGCTGCTTGCCCACCACCGCGATGTTGTTTTCCGCGTAGCAGCTCACGATGCAGGCATTGCACCCGGTGCAACTGTTCATGTCGATCGACAGGCCCCAGGCATATTCGTTGTACGGCCAATTGGGAAACAGCGACGTATCTCTGCCGGGCGTTTCGTGATTGATGCCCTCGTGGGCGAAGTTGGGGTCGGCCTTGAACTCCTCCAGCGTGGCGTAGCGGATGATGCCGCGCGGCCCCAGCGCCTCATCGGCCTCAAGCGAGTTGTTGCCGTCGCCCTGCTGGCCGAAGAGCTTGCCGCGATGGTCCTGATAGTGGCTCTTGGTGATGGCCACGCCCCACTTGCCCGGCACCTGGCGGATGGAACCCGTGGCGTAAAACGGCGCCCAGGTATTGCGGATCAGATACGCATTGAAGCCTTGCCCCGAGCCGGCCCGCCCGGCAAACTCGCGCCCGTAGCCCAGGTACACGGTCACCGAATTATCGGGATGGCCGGGAGCCACGATCACCGGCGCCCGCACTTTGCCCTCGCCGACAGACAGCTCCACAATGTCCTGCTCCACCAGGCCCAGCCGGGTCAGCGTAGCTCCGGAGACGATGGCCGCGTTGTCCCAGCTCAGATTGGTGATGGGCTTGGGCAGCTCCTGCAGCCAGCCGACATTACTCCAGCGCCCATCGTAGACGTTCGGGTCGGGCCGGAAGATGATCTCAATGGACTCCTTAGGCGTGGGCGCGGGAACGGCGCCGTGAAACGCCGCCTCCACGTTTACTTTGGCCGTCTTGTCGAATGCCGTTCCCTCAATCCAGCCGTCGTGGAGCACCTTGCGCCAGCCCATCTCCGCATCGCCGGGCACGGTCTCGTTCTTCTGGATCGCCGCCAGCCACGTCTCGCGCACCGCATCATGGGCGCTCAAGAAGGGGTCGTTGAGCAGCAACGCCTGCAAAACCTCGTGCGCCGTGTGGCCGTTATAGAGCGGCGCGATCATCGGCTGCACAATCGAAACTGTTCCGTCGTAGGCGCGGCAATCGCTCCACGACTCCAGATAGTGCGCGGAATTGATGTGCCAGTCAGAGATTTGCCCCGTTTCGTCGAGGTGCGCGCCGAGATGCACGGTGGTCTTGGCCTTGTTAAAGGCCGATAGAAATTGCAGATCGGCGGGCGCGGTATAGATAGGATTGGAGTCCAGAATAACGAGCCAGTCCACTTTGCCAGCGTTCAGATCGCTCACCAGCGCCTTGAGGTCCGCAAACTGATCGCTGGGCAGCGGGTTCACTGTATCCGCGGAAACAAAAACCGTCTTGCCGATATTGCCGAGGGCGCTGTTGATGGCCAGCGCCAGCTCGCTGACCGATGCGTCCTGATAAAGCCCCGGAAGCACCGCACATTTGCCGGCGTGGGCCTTCAGGTCCGCCGCCAGCGCGGCCAGATACTCCTGCTCGCCGCGGCTCCACTCCCACGCCGGCGGGTTCACTCCCGCTACGCCCACAGCCTTGGCCAGCTCCGCCGTGAAGGCCGGAATCTCGCTCGCCCGCAGCCGCAGCCGGTGCTCGGCCTTCATGCCCGTGGTGGTCGTCGAGCTCTCGACAGAGTACAGTCGGTTCCATCCATCCGCCGGCCGCCGGCGCCGGTTCGCGTAGTCGCGCACCAGGCGGTGGAAGCCGGGACAGGCCGCGCCGGAAAGGAAATCCGCATCCAGCGAGACGATCACATCCGCGGCCGCCAGATCATATTGAACGTTGATGCCTTTTTCGGCCGCCGTTCCCGCCAGCGCCGGGTCGTACTGCGCCAGCCTGGCCTTCGGCCACGCCGCCTGGACCGCTTGCCATTGCCGCGCCAGCGTGGGCGAAGTGATGGTCGCGCTCAGAAAGTAGATGCCCGTGCCGTCCTTGGTCGAAGTCACCTTCTTCTGCAGCGCCTCGACAAAATCTCCCCACTCCCGGGGTTCTCCGCGGTAGAGCACGTGCTGCGAGCGGTCGGGATCGTACATCGCCAGCAGCGTTCCCTGCGAAAACGGGTCCGAGCCGCCCTGGTTGTAGGGGTGCTCCGGGTTGCCATCCACCTTGATGGGCCGGAACTCCGAGCTCTTTATCAGCAACGGCACCGCGCCGGTTGTAAACGGGTGCGCGGTGGCGAAGTACATCGACTTGCCCAGCACCAGGTCTCGGGGCGCTCTGACGTAGGGGTAAATCGTCTCTTCGGGCTGCTTGGTGCAGCCAGCCAGGCCGGCCAGCGCAACCGATGCGCCCATCAGCTTCAGGAAGCCGCGCCGCGAAACCGGATCGACCCACTCCGGAGCCGCCGAAGGAAACTCCTTGTCTACCGCTTCCCGGAACTCCGGCGTGTCGGCCAGCTCGTCCAGCGACCGCCAGAACTGCGGCCCGCGCAAACCGGTCTTCGCCTGCGCCGCTGGAACTCGCTTGGCCGCCGCGGCGGACTTGCCCTTTGCGCTTTTCAACTCCTGGCGCACCTCGGCCAGCGTCATCGGCTTGCCGGGCCGGCCCTCGGCGGGCTGAGCGATCTTCTCCTTGTTGTCCACGGCATTCCCCGTTTCATTCGGCGCATGGTTCGCGGCCGGGTTCATCTCTCGCCCGTTCATCGGTGGCAGGTCTCGCAGTTGGTCAGTTCCTTGGGCGTCTTAATCTTGTAGTGAACAAGCAGAAAGCTGCCCAGCGCGTCCTGGCTCGTGAACTTCCGATAAACCGGCGCGGCTGGCGGCATCGGCGGACTGGCATCTCCGGCCACGCTATCCGCAACCGTCGCCGCTTGCGCGCCTACCACAGGCGCCTCCAGCAGGGCCGTCTCCTCAGCCAATGGGTCCTGGCTCGGGTCTCGGGTCACGCAATTCACAAGCTGGGCTGTGGGCACACCGGTTTTGTCCGGCAACGCCGAGCACCACACCGGGTGATCCTCAGAGGGTCCCTTCCATGCCATGTTGTAGATTTCGCTCGCCGGGCGCAGGTTCTTGGCCGGATCACGATGGCAGTTTAAGCACCACTCCATCTGCAACGTGTTTTGCTCGTACATCAACGGCATCTCGTCCACGCGGCCGTGGCAGGTCGCGCAGCCGATGCCCTTATTGACGTGAATGGCGTGGTTGAAATAGACAAAATCGGGCAGATCGTGCACCCGGATCCAGGGAATCGATTGGCCGGTAACCCAGCTCTGGCGTACCGGCTGGAGCAGTTGCGCGTCCGTCCAGATCTGTGAGTGGCAGTTCATGCAGGTCCGCGTGGGCGGAATCCCCGCATAGCTGGAAACCTCCACCGTGGTATGGCAATACTGGCACTGCAGCCCCAGCCCCATTACGTGATGCTCGTGACTGAACGGAATCGGCTGATCCGGACGCTGACCCTGCCGCGTGACCCAGGGCGACCGCTGGAGCTGGTCCAGCGTCACTCCCAGGGCAATTACAATCAGTCCCGTCAAGACAAGGCTGGCGCGCGCCAAAGCATTGGAGCTACGGTCGAATATCTGCGGCATGAATTATCCCTGCTCGATTACATATAGGAATGCGGCCGCTGTGCTCGCGGTCACACGTGCGATGTACAAAGTTGGAACTTGGGCATACAACAACTAGGGAAGTAAAATAGCCCAAAAAAGTCACTATAGCACCGTGCGTTGTAATTGCAAGCTCCTGAGCGAATAATTTTTCAGAATCCTGCCCAATCTGAATCAATTTGCCTCTCATATAGAGCAAACACGAACTAGAGCAAACACGAACTGTAAGTAAGAAGGAACCTTGACCAAGCCTCAAATGTTCGCCTCGTGGTATAAGCGGTCCGACGGGCGCATGTATCTGCTGATTTTAAATTACTTACCAGCAAGAAAAGCCGTCCGTTCGGCCGTTCAACTGCCTCTGGCTGTTCCCCCGGGAACGAGAGCATGGATGTCACGCCGTCTTTTCCCCTTGTATCGTTGGCCAAAGATCTTCGCCCATATTGAGTTACTGGCTCACCGTTCGAAGCTAACGTCCAGTGAGCGTCACATATCCGCTGGCCGCCCCACTCACCGGCGCAATCGAAGCTGCCAGGTGCTTTAGAATTTGTAGAGGCGTAACACTCGTTTTCAGGAAAGCCCTTTTTGCGCGGGCCGGCCGGGTTCGGCGCCAGGAGTGTTCCCCCGCATCGCTCGCAACGCCTGTGCAAAACCCGAGATCAGAAGCAACAAGGATGAGAGCGCATGAAATACGCCGGGTTGCTGGTCCTGCCAGCCGGGTTCTTTCTCTCCATCGCCGCACTGGTGCTCTTCCCCAGCGCGTTCGGACGAGCCGTCTTCGTGGTCTGCGGTCTGGCGGTTGAGGGACTTGGCCTGGCGGTCGCGGTGCGCGGTCACATGCCACCGCGCCAAGAGAGACGCTTATGAACGCCGCTCCGCTCCCCCGGATGAGCGATGCGGTTTTTGCGCTCACCCTCGCCCTTCTGCTCGTGGCCCCGCTGGCTGTGGCCGGCGTCGCGCTTGTCAATGCGGGACTGGGCCGCTCGCGTTCCGCTGCTCAGGCCCTGCTCGGCAATCTGGCCATTATGTCTGTTAGCGCCCTCGTCTTCGCCCTCGTCGGCGCGGCCTTCGCCGGCTGCCTGCCCGGCGGCGCGGGCCATGTCTTTCACCTGGCCGGCAAACCCTGGAACTGGCTGGGCGAGGGAGCGTTTCCCCTAGGCGGCTTCGCCGCCGCTCCGCTTCATGCGCAGCTCGCGCTCCTCTTCGAGTTCCTGGCCGTTGCCATGGCCGCGATGCTGCCCTGGGGCTCGGGTGCCGACCGCTGGCGTCTCGCCGCCGGTCTGGCCGCCGCAGCCATTCTCGCCGCCATTGTCTTTCCTCTGCTCGCGCATTGGATCTGGGACGGCGGCTGGTTGGCTCAGCTTGGCCTCAACTTTTCCCTTGGAGCGGGCTTCCTCGACCCCGGCGGTGCGGCCACCGTTCATGCCCTGGGCGGCCTGAGCGCCCTGGCCGTGGTCTGGATCGCCGGACCCCGCCGCGGCAAATTCCCCAACGAAGGGCTTTCCACGGCCATGCCCGGCCACAACGCCGCCTATGTGCTCTTCGGCTGCCTGCTCGCCTTCACCGGCTGGCTGGCCTGGAACGCCGCCGGCGCGATCCTGTGGCTGCGCGCGCCGCTGGCCGCGCTGCCCAGCACGGTGATCAACACATTGCTGTCCGCCGCGGCGTCGCTCGCGGCCACCTTCGCCGTCACCCGTATCCGCTTCGGCAAGCCCGACGCCAGTCTCTGTGCCAACGGCTGGCTGGCCGGCCTGGTCGCCTCCAGCGCCTGCGCCGCTCTCGTCACGCCTGGCGAAGCGATCTTCACCGGCGCCTGCGCCGGCATCTTCACGCCCTTGCTGGTCGAATTGCTGGAGCTGGCGCTCTCCATCGACGACCCCTCAGGCGCCATCACCGTTCACGGCGCCGCCGGTCTCTGGGGTCTCTTCGCCGCCGGCCTCTTCGCGCACCGGCCGGGCCAGCTCCTCGCTCAACTCACCGGCATCGCCGCTCTGGTGGGCGTGATTTTGCCTTTGGTCTACCTGCTCTTCGCGCTTCTCAATCGCATCGTGCCCTTCCGTGTCGATCCCGAAGGCGAGCGCATCGGCATGGACCTGCACGAACTCGGCGGCGGCGCTTATCCCGAGTTCGTCATTCACCGCGACGAATCGTACCGGTAAATCGAGACCGGCGTATTATCGTATCCATGGCCGTTCTCCGCACTCCGGAAGCTGAAGCCGCCGGCGATTTGCCTGCAATTGCCGCGCAGCGGTCCGAGTTGGCGCAGCTCTGCCGCAACTTCCACGTCCAGCGGCTGGAGCTTTTCGGATCGGCCCTGAGCAGCGCTTTCGACCCCGCGCAGAGCGATCTCGATTTCCTGGTCGAGTTTGGACCGCTTCCGGCGGGCGCATACGCAGATGCTTTTTTGGGCTTCAAAGAGGCGCTGGAGCATCTCTTCGGGCGGGCTGTAGACTTAGTTGTTCCCTCGGCCATCCGCAATCCTTACTTCCGCCAGAGCGTTGAGCAACGCAAGAGCCTTCTCTATGCGGCTTGAGGCGCGCAAGTATCTTTACGACATCCAGGAGTCCGCCGGGCTAGCCGCCCAGTTCACCGCCGGCAGGGACTTTGCAGAATACCAGCGCAATCCCATGCTGCGCCTCGCCGTCGAGCGTGCTTTTGCCATCATCGGCGAGGCCCTCTCTCAACTTGCCCGCGTGGATTCCGATCTCGCCTCCCACATTACCTGCTTTCGCAGCATCGTCGCCTTCCGCAACATTCTTGTCCACGCCTATGCGCAGATCGATGACCGGATTGTTTGGGATATAGTGCAGTCGAAACTGCCCCTTCTCATCCGTGAAGTCGATGCGCTTATGGGCAGCGGAGAACATCTATAAGCGGCGGCACACAAAAGTAAGAAGCCAGGCAAGATGTGCGGTTCGTCGTTCACCACGACGAATCGTACCGGTAAATCGAGACCGGCGTATCTACGGCATTTTCGGAAATGCTATAACGCAGCTTGCACGCGTGGATTCTGCTCTTCGCCGGCCTCTCATCCGGTTTGCCGCCCGCGACCCGGTTTTCTCCGCGCAAACGGAACCACAAGCATGGTCTTTGCGTAGTAATCTCAGTACGTTGTTCGCAAAGGAGGCGGTATGTTTTGCAGCGCATGTGGTCAGGCGTTAGCACCCGGACAAGGGTTTTGCCCTCAATGCGGCCGCCCCGTGGCCCCGCCGGCGCCGCCGGTTCCCGGCTATCAATTTCAACTTGAGGGCTATGCCGGCAAGGTGCGGGTCCTGGCCATCTTGTGGTTCGTCTACGCGGGGCTCTCCCTGCTGCTAGGCTTTGCCGGATTGACGATCATGAAGACGTTCTTCATGGGCGGCTTCGGGCCTTGGATGCACATGCACGGCGCCGTACCCCCGGTCTGGGTGCTCCCCGCTCTGGTGCGCTTCGTCTGGATCGTTCTCTCTCTGCGCGCCGTCTTAGCTGTAATCGCCGGATGGGGTCTGCTCGAACACACTCAATGGGGAAGGATTGTGGCCATCATCGCCGCTTTCCTCAGCCTCATCAAATTTCCCCTCGGCACGGCCCTGGGCGTCTGGACCTTAATCATGCTCCTCGGCTACCGCAACTCGATGCTCTACCAGCAACTGTAAGGGCAGCCATCTGTTGTTCGCTCTTTCCGTGGGTCTTCTGCGGCCGATTGCCGCTGGGCCAACGTCACGGACGGCCGCTCAGCTCGTCCCGCTCAGTCACGTGCGCAGGTTCCGCCATCGTCTTCAGCATGTCGAGGTCAAAGTCTTTATACAAGTCCCGGCAGAACATGTCGGGGACCTGATTGGAACTGATTGACGTATCCAAAAGGTAACTGAGGCTGCGCATTCCGCCGTGGATCGTGATGCGCTTGAACAGGCTGGGCTCGAGCGCTCCGGCCACCAGCGAGACGACCTGCATCCGGTAGCCGGAGCTTTCAAGCGTCACCGCCGGGGGATTCCAGCGATGCTGAGCCCAGCGCGTGATTCCTATCAACTGCGCGGCCTCAAGGCCGAGCGGCGGCGTGCCCACGGCATTCATCATGTCTCCGAACCGTCCAATCATGTTCTTGTGCGGATTGGCGTCGCCGGTGAACAGAATGGAAAGAACCAGCACCTGATGGCCCCGCTCTATGGCGTAGCCTACCTCTGGATAGTGATCCCAGACCTCTTTATCTGCGCCTTCGCGCCCGTCATCGTTCAGGATGACGGTCATGGGAGCGTGTTTTGGGGCCCATGTTGATTTGATCCACACTCCGGTTGCGCTCAGCCCGTTGCTGAGGGTGAAGCGGAGAGAGAGGGACTCGACGGTGTTATGGTCTGTGTCGGTCACGTACCAGGGATGCGCCACCGTGACCGGCTGGTAGTTGACAACCTGGGAGAGCTTTGCACGTTCTGCCCGCGCCCACGCCTTGCGGGTCTGAGGAGTTGACGGCGGCTGCGGATGCTGAAGATGGGAGGCAAACTGCCGGGCCAAGCCCAGGATGGTCAGATTGCCGGCCGGAACTCCCGCGGCGAGCTGGCTGTAGGTGTTCAAGTCCTGGCCCACCGGAATCTCATCCGGCTGATCGGGAAGGTTAAACCACTGATCGAGAAAGCGGTAGGCTTGCTGCCGGTCGTCATGGCCATAGTTGTGGGCCAGAACCTCTGTGTCGGCGTGGAATTTGAATGCATCCTCTTTGCCATACAAAGCGAAGAATGGCTTGACGGCGCTGTAGATGGACGGCTTTACCAGCGGTGCGCGGAAGCAGCAGGAGTCCTCAGCGTTGTTGATCTCCAGCGTCGGCCGGGGCGCGAGCATGGCGGTGAAGGTTGGATAGTCCTGGCCGTTGAGCAGGTCCGGCGCAAGCTGCTCGTAGTCGCCCGGCTCGCCGGGGATGCGCGCTACCCGCCCGCTGAGCGAAGCGAAGCCGGCTACGGGGATTGCCGCTTTGACGCGCGTATCGAGCGAGCTGAGCATCAGCGTCTGCCATCCGCCGCCTGACTGGCCGGTCATCGCAATGCGATTCCTGTCGACGTGCGGATCGTTATACAGGTAGTCGAGCCCGCGGCGCATGGCCAAATAGAAGATGCCGATGCCGCTGGCGCCTACCAGATCCAGATCGGCTCCGTAGGCATGGTCATTCCCGTCCGCGCGCAATTCGCCCTCGTCAATGAAGGCCAGGCTGAGCGCGATCATGCCCCGCAGCGCCTCGTTGATGCAGAGCTTCTGCTCGAAGGGCATAGCTTTTCCCGTGGGATAGTGGCCGAGCACGTCGAGCAC
>JAJYZC010000083.1 GCA_021800255.1 Acidobacteriota bacterium | reverse complement strand
GTGCGGCGGGCGCTGGCCGAAGGACTTGTGTCGGTGGGCGTTCACGATCTGCGCGCCTTTACCCACGACCGCCACCGCACCGTGGACGACCGGCCCTTCGGCGGCGGCGAAGGAATGATTCTGAAGCCCGAACCGCTCGCCGAGGCACTGGAGGCGCAGGGAATTGGAAAGAAGCAGGGACCAGGGACTGGGGAAGAGGGATTGGGAACGCGGGTAATTTTGCTTTCCGCGCAGGGGCGCCGCTTTGACCAGATACTGGCTCGGGAGCTGGCCGCGCTGGAGCGTGTGGCGCTCATCTGCGGCCGCTACGAGGGCGTAGACGAGCGCATCAACGAACTCTACTGCGACATGGAGCTTTCGATCGGCGATTATGTGCTCAGCGGAGGCGAGCTGGCCGCAGCGGTGGTGATGGACGCGGTGATGCGGTTGGTTCCCGGTGTGCTGGGCAACGCAGCGTCAGCCGAGTTCGAGAGCTTTGGCGCGCCCGATGCGGAGATCGGCGCAGAATTCGCCGCCGGCCGGCTGCGGGTTCCGCGTTCGCAGCACGGCGCGGGCGGCCTGCTCGACTATCCGCATTACACGCGGCCGGCCGAGTTTGGCGGGCTGCGCGTGCCAGAGGTGCTGGTGAACGGCGACCACCTCGCAATTCGCCGCTGGCGGCGGGAACAGCAGTTGCGCAAGACGCTGAAAAACCGCCCCGATCTGCTACAAAGCGCCACACTGAGCCAGGAAGACCGCGAGCTGCTCGAACGGCTCCGCGGCCAGTCGTGCTGAAAGCTGGTGGCGGCTGGCTTTCACGGATGCTGCTCGATGGCGACGCTCATGGTTGCGGTGTTGCCGGAGGCAGCGAGGCCGAGGAGATCGGTAGCGACGCCTGGCAATGAGGCCGGGGTAAAAGTCACGGTGCCATCGGCGGCCGAGGTCGCCGCGCCGGATTGGGCGCCGAGCAGCGCGCCCTGGGGACAAACCGTATGTGGAGCGCATGGCGGCGTCCAAGCATAGAGGGCCTGATAGAGGGTCACTATGCCGCCGGCCAGGGGATTGCCATCCATGTCGAGAAGGCGGAGGACGATCTGGCTGGGCGTGCCGGAGACGGCGAGGCTCTGATTCGTTCCCGAAACAGCTACGAGCGAAGCATACTCCGGACGTGCGCCGTAGGCAGTGAAGGCCACGCACTGATTGGTTCCATTGAGGCAGGCGTCGATGGTGGCCGTTTGGCCCTCCGTGAGCGGGCCGGCAGTGAGCGTCTGGGTGGCGATTCCCGCAGAGTTGGTGGTCGCCGAACCCGAACCCTGGACGGTGATTCCGCCGCCAGATACCGGCTCCCAGACAACCGTTCGGCCGGCAGCAGGAACGCCGTTGCTTAGGACGAGGGCTTGGACGGTCCAGGTGAAGGTGGCGCCCGCAGCCAGCGAAAGCTGGGGGGTCAGAGCCGCCAGCGTGGGCGGCGTTCCGCCGGTAAACTGCGCCTGGACGTTGGAGCCGTTGGTGAGCGACGCGGTAACAATCGACAAGGTGCCGTCCACGGCGGTGACGTTCATGGAGGCGCGTCCGTCGCCGGTCGCAGTGACCGAGCAGGTAGGCAGGCCGCAGGCCAGCTTGGCCGTGCCGGAGGTGACGGTATAAATGACTGTGACGCCGCCGGCAGGCGCCATATTGGGACCGAGGGCCGTGACCGTGAAGGGAAGGGGAACGCCGATGGGCACGGTGTTCGCGGGCGCGGTAACCAGGGTGAGCGCGTCGCCCGTGCCGGAGTCGTAGCTCACGCCGCTGGGGATGATGGCGGCAGCATAGAAGAGAGGCTCGTCGTCTACCTCGACATCGACCGAGCCGGTAACGCCCGCTGCGGCTGGCGGGGCAATGGCCGTGATTTCGTTGGGCGAGATGCTGGTGACCAGGGCAGGCTGGCCGCCGACCTGCACCGTGTCGGCATGGCGAAAGCCCATGCCTTGAATGACGATAGGGCCGCCGGAGGCGGGCAGGCTCTGCGGCTGGACGGTAGCGGCGTAGAGCACCCAGCCGTTGTAGTCGTAATCGGGACGGCCGTCGCCGCGCAGGTCAGCGATGCCGGCGCGCACGATGTCGTCGCCGCTCGTGGAGACGCGCAGCCAGGTTTCGCCGGCCGCCAATCCGTTCAGGCCAGGCGCGGCGCCCACGGCCGGCGAGCCCACGGGATCGAAGGCGTCCCAGACGCCGATGGAGGGCATGGCCTTGGAGTTGGCGGGCACGCCGCTCTCGTCCAGCGCCTGGGTCACGATGGTGAAGATGCGATTGCCGCGCACCGGAAAGGTGAGCCAGTCGGTTTGGCCCACCTGGCTCAGGCGGCCGGCCCAGAAGCCGCTGGCGGGCATGGGACGCGGCTGAGCCTCGGCGCCGATGGCATCGTCGTAACCACCGGCGGCTGAGGCGGCTGCGGTGACGTTGAGGGTTTGCGCGCTGCCCGCGGAAAGATTGGACAGGGAGATGGCGTTGAGCGCGCCCGATGGAGTGACTTGGCCCTGCGTGTAAGGTCCGGTGGAGTTTTCCAGGATGTAGAGCGGGTTGATGGCCTCGAAGCTGACCTGATAGTTGGCCGTGGTGACGCCGGGAGGCAAGGGTATACCGCTTAAATCGAAATAACCTTGCATAGCCGGATCGTTCGATCCCCACATCGTAAGCGGATTGCCGTTGGCGTCATCCCAGCCGGTGACGGGGTTGCCGTGATTGCCGTTGAAATAGGCTCCGGTGACGGCGGTGACGGTGTACTGGTAGAGGGGATTGCCGTTGGAGTCGAGCGGGCGCACAACCACGTTGACGCCCTGCATCCCGTAGCCGGTGCTGAAGCTGACCGTGCCTTGGATGGAGATGGTGTTGGCTGCGGTGATCTCTTTACCGGGAAAACTGGCGAGATTCGAAACCGTGATGGGATAAATCCGGTTGAGGGCGGCGATGTCGTCATAGCGCAGCACAGTTGGGTCGGGTATGCAGGCCCCGCCGCTTGCGCCGCAAACCCCGCTCACGGGCTGCATCACTGGCCAGCCCAGCGTGCCGCCGTTCTCCTCTCCGGTCAGCGCGTCGGGATTGACTTGCGAATAGTCGAGGCCGAGAATGCGCCCGAAGGCGCGTTCCAACTCAAAGCTCATCATTTCAAGCATGTTGGCATTGGTGGCGCAGAGGCCGTTAAGAACGATGACGCCGTGGGCGATGGTGGCGTCGGGGTTGATGTTGTCGAGCCACATGGAAACGCCGTTGTTCTGGCAGGCGGTGGGATCGCTGGCGCCGGAGCCGAAGATGGCGTTTATAACCGAGCCGTCGGCATCGTAGATGACGGCCAGGGGATAGTTGGTGGCTGAGGGCGTGACGTCGGCGGGCGCGGAGATCTGGCCGGAGGAGTTGACCTGGATGTTGGAGCCGTTCACGTCTTCGTTCAACGATCCCATGTCGGTGAGGGTGACGCCGGCGGTGGGAACGGCGCTCCAAAGAGCGGCCGCAGCATCCACCATGGCGGTGGCCTGCTGGTTCGAAACCGAAGCGCTGAGCGGGCCTTGATCGACGTAGTATTGCACCTGGCCGTCGGCCCAGTGGATGGGCTGGCCGAGCGCGGCGGGATTGAAGAAGCTGGCGCCAGCCACGTACTTTGGTCCGCCAGCCAGGGCAGCCGCAGGCGCAAGCGCCAGCAGAGCCAAACCCGTCCAACGAAATTGCCGGCGGTGAGCCTTGAGGCAGTGAACCGTGACCGCGGGTGCGGAGGCGATAACGGAACTGAACACTGAATCCCCCCAAATGGGGGTATCAGAAGCATCGAATCATCCAGCCGCTTACAGTGCACCTTAGAGACCTCTCATCAAAGACCCCGCCTCGATTAGAAACCGCCAAGAATTTATAGCATTTTCAGAAAACCGTAGTCCGAAGGCACATACCCTAGCCGCCGCGACTTAAAGAAGCGGCAACTTGAAGATCAATCTCAACAGGACTGCACCATTTCCGAAAATGTCTTAGCACCGCCTCATGCACCGCAGCCCCGTATCCCCGGCGACGGTTGCGCATCTGCTAGATTGAGAGTGCGGTTGCTGGAGGGCGGCGTGCCGGTGCCGGCGGCCGCAGGATTTGCAATCAGCTTAGTTTTTCCCAAAGGATAGAGGCACCCTCGATGACTTCTGCCCGGCTGTCAGCGCGTGAAAAATTCGCGCCCTTTCGCATCGAACCCAGGTACGTCGAACGGGTTTGGGGCTACCGCGATCTGCGCCCCTGGTACGATTATGTAGCCCAGGGAGATCCCATCGGCGAGGTTTGGCTGACCGGGGACGAGTGCCGGGTGGCGACCGGCCCGCACGCCGGCAAAAGCTTGGGCGCTCTGTTCGCCGAAGCCCACGAGGCGCTGCTTGGCGCGGAGGCTCCCGATCCCCAGTCGCCGCTGCTGATCAAGGTGCTGTTTGCTAGAGAGAAGTTGAGCGTGCAGGTGCATCCTGATGACCAGATGGCGCGCAAATACGGGCAGCCGCGCGGCAAGACGGAGTGCTGGTACGCGTTGGCGGCCGAGCCGGGAGCCCAGGTGGCCTTAGGATTCAAGCTTGGCGTCACCCTCTCCCAAATCACCAACAGCATCGCAGCGGGCACTCTGGAAACGGACTTGAACGTGCTCTCCGTAGAAGCCGGCGACCTGATCTTTGTGGATGCCGGAACGGTGCACGCCATCTGGCCGGGTGCGATTCTGCTGGAGACGCAGCAGAACTCGGATGTAACCTACCGGATGTACGACTACGGACGCCCCCGCCAACTGCACATTGAAAAATCTCTGGAGGCCGTTCGGCTCCAGACGCGCGCGGGCAAAATCGCGCCACGGGCGCTGGCGGACCGGACGTTGTTGATCGATGCGGAGCATTTTTGCATGGAGCGGGTTCCGGTGTCTGGCAGCCGCACGAGCGAGGGCTTGCGCGGCCCCGCCCTGGCGGGCGGAACAGAACGGCCGCAGGGATTGGCCTATCTGTTCGCCGCCGCCGGAACGGGTACGGTGCGGGGATCCGGCTTCGAACCGGTCGATCTGCCCGCGCGCGGCATCGTGGCCGTCCCCGCAACCGCACCGGAATTCGTTGTTGACGATCGCGGCGGTCTCGACCTGATTCGCATCACCCCGGACTACGGCGGTTCTTCGCTTCCTGTGGAGCACTGAGCGGCGTGTCCGCCAGTTTGAGCGCCACAAAAGGGTTGCGTTGCGCTCTATACCAATCGGAGAATCGCCGTAAAGCCGGAAATCGCCGGAGCGCAGCGAAAGTACCGGGCCGACGAAGGCCGCGGGGACTTCGTGAAAGCAGGTGGTAGAGGATAGTCTAAGAGTGTACCGGAAACCAGTCACAGTACTTGCTCCGGAGCCTAGAGCGGTTCCAGAGTTTATGTGGTGTTTCTAGTTCGAAAAAGGCGGCATTTTCTTAAAGGAAAATACCGCTTGGCCGTGTGCCTTCTGGGTCAACGAATCGGGAACCGTTGTAGCCCTGAAGCGCCAGGCCTGCCATTGAAAGACAGCAAGGAGAGTTTCACGTTGAAGCGGACGTTTTTATTTTCGATTTTGGCTGCGATTGCGGGCTCGCTCATGCCTTTGGCAGCCGCCGGCCAGGTGGCCCCGGAGGCAGGACCGGGCCCGGCGCGGCGGGGCGCATCTCCTTACAAATACGAGGTGTTTGGCGCGTTATCTTATACCGCCATTAACCAAGTGAATCAGTCGCGCCGCGGACTGATTGGATTCCAAACTAGTTTTACCCGGGATTGGGGCCGATTCTTTGGCCTCACCGCCCAAGGGGACTACTACAAACCCTCGGCCGGCACCGGCAGCGAAGGCACGCCCAATCCCGGCAACCCGTCGGTGTATTCGGTCTACGCAGGTCCCCAGCTCAACGTGCCCATCATCACTTCACTAGGCGGGTTCTTTTATGGCTTGCTGGGCACCGAGCACACAGGCGGCGAGAACATGAACCCCTCCACCTCCTTTTCCGGCGGCTATGGAGGCGGCATGTCCTATAACCTGAACCCGCGTTGGGCCATACGCATAACCGGACAAAGGGTGGGCGGCTCGTTTTCGCTGATCGGAAATAACCAGGGCGCCGGTCTCTCGCCTCACGTGACCTGGAATTCGAGCGCCTCCATTGGAGTTGTGTTTAGGTTCTGATCCCGGCGTGTGTAGCAGGCGGGCAGCTTTCAGCCATCAGATCTCTTTCTGTGAGAGAAAAGCAGAAAAATGTGGGGTATGATTTCATACACCGAATCGGACGAACTTTGGGGGTCAGGTCAAAATGGATCAAGCAGCATCTGTGCATCAAGGCGTTTTATGGAACCCGCGAGAACGCTGTGAAAACCCAAATCCGGATCGCCGTCTCTGCCTACGTGCTGGTGGCCATCGTGCGTAAACGGCTCAGGGTGGAAGTTACTCTCTACCAAATCCTACAGTGCTCAGCCTAACTCTGTTCGAGAAAACTCCCATTTTACGGGCACTTCAGAGCATCGATTCCCGAGACGATTTACCCTCCCCACCAACCAACTGAATCTGTTTAGCTTATAGCTGGACAGCAGTAACCGTAAGTGTTTGCCGGCAATGGTTGTTACACTGCCTCGGATCATAATCAGAGGTGAACATCTGTTAAGATGTTTGTCGCGGAGAACAAAGTCTATAAGTTGCTGATTCTAAATATGGTCGGGACGGGCAGATTTGAACTGCCGACCCCTCGCACCCCAAGCGAGTGCTCTACCAGGCTGAGCCACGTCCCGACACTAGAGCGATCTCAGAGTTCATGCGCCGTTTTCGAAGCCGGTAAGCTACAGCATTTCCCTAAAGAAAATGCCGCCCGGCAGTGTGCTTCCTCGGTGCAGTAACGCTGAAGCCGCTGTAGCCTGCTCAGCCGAGCTGGCTACAGCGGTTGAAACTAGTTTACACCCGCGCGGACGAAGAGACGGACTCTTTCCCAATACAAGATGAGCCTGAAGGGGTGCGTGATGCTGGGAAGTGAACGTCGGCGTGCCTCCGGCAGAGAAGTTGAATTTGGACGGGATTCGCCGGTTGATTCAAGCCCGCGAGGCAATCGATTTTAAGAGCCGGAGCCGGGCCGAGCGTTACGTCTGGGTCGAACAGGTTCTGGCCCAACACGAGTACGCAACCCTGGGCAAGGCCGATCGCGGTCTCGTGCGCCGCTACATCGGGAAGATGACCGGTCTGAGCCGGGCGCAGACCACGCGGCTGATCGCCCGCTCGATGGCCGCAGGCGGGGTGCGGTCCACCGTCTACCGGCGTCGCCGCTTCCCCAGCCGCTACACGCGCGCCGGCGCCGATTTGCTGGCCCGGGCCGACCAGGCGCACGATGTGCTCAGCGGCCCAGCCACGCGCCGCATCTGCGAGTCTGACGTGCACCCATTGGACGAGCCATATTTGGACGAGCGGCTTCGCCCCGGAGCACGGCGCAAGAGCAAGGCTACGCCGCCACGCACTCGGCGTAAGCGAGTACGGGCGGGAAAATGGCAAGCGGAGCGGCGCCGGTCCGCGCGCGCTTATTGGGTGTGCGCCGGAAGCACCACGCCTTTTTTAATGAGTATGCATCCGTAAGTACGTTGCTCGCCGGTGGCAATCACCGCATATGCCTTGCGTGCGCGCTCATAAAAGGCTTGGCGGGAAATGCCCACGAGCTTTACAGGTTTGGATTCGGCCGCGTCAATCACCTGCTGGCAAAGCAGCTGCACCTCGGGAATCTCATCCGGGGCATGTACCTGCAGCATGCGCACCGCTGCATCGTCCACGAAGGTATCGAGCGGAATCAGATGCAGGCATGCCGCCAGCGCTGCCGGCAGGTCGGCCCCGTCAAGGCGCACCAACCGCTGCGCCACTGAGACCGCGGGAAAGTGGCAGTCTACAAGCGCGACTTCATCTCCGTGCCCCATGGAGGCCAGAGCATGCAAAAGCTCCGGCGTGTGCAGAACGCTCAAGGTCTTCAACATAGTTTCGCTCCTTTGCAGGCGTAACGGGAACGCCACCACATCGGCGGGCGCGCTGTGCTTTGTCCAGTGCCCGGCGTCGATCTGAAGCTCCCCAACTGTGGTGCCAAGCGCCAATACCTCTGCCTTGCACAAACCGCTGCATGGCCCCGAATCGAGGCTAGCCACGAGAGAGCCTTCGCGACTTCGCAATGGACGTCTCACGAATGTGCAGGGTGTTCTCCAAAACCACCCGCTGCGGACGTTTGTGCTTCCTGCGGATTCGAGAGAGCAGTATCTCTGCGGCTTTGTAGCCCAAGCTATACTTCGGCTGCGTGACACAGGTAAGATGCGGACTGAAGATATCGTTCCAGACGAAGTCGTCATAGCTGACGATGGATACATCCCCAGGCGATGATAACCCGCGCTGTTTAAGGGCGCGCAGAAAGCCGATGGTCATCATGTAGTTGGTGACAAAGACTGCCGAAGGCTGTTTCTCCAGCAGCGCCAGTCCTGCAGTGTATCCCAACTCGGCGTTATAGTTGCCGGCAACAACCAACGAAGTATCAAATTCGACGTGCGCTTCCGAGAGTGCCTTCTTATAACCGAGCAGGCGTCCGGTCGTAGTGCTGACGCCGGGAATGCCGCAGATGATTCCGATCTGGCGGTGCCCAAGTTTCAGCAGATGTTTTGTGGCCATATAACCACCGCCCACGTCGTCGACAGTCACGCTGTCGGTTAAGAGTTGGGGGTATTCGCGATCCAGCAGAACTAGGGGAGGGGCGTTCTTGTTGAGCAATTGCAGCAGGCTGGGATTCAGGTCGCCGGGTGCCTTGACCAGCAAGATTCCATCCACGCGCCTGGAAAGAAAGAGCTTCAAATAGACCTCTTCCTTATCGAGCCGATTGTCGGAATTGCCCAGGATGATGGTGTATCCTGCATCCTTGGCCTTGTCTTCCACGCCGCGTACTATCTCCGGAAAGAAGAAGTTTGCGATGTCGGGAACCAGGACACCAAGGGTTTGCGTTTTTTGAATGGCGAGTCCGCGGGCCAACAGATTGGGCGAATAGTTGAGCTCGCGTATGGCTTCCTCGACGCGCTTCCGCAGTTCCGGGCTCACATAGGAAGTGTTATTGATCACTGAAGAGACGGTGGCGACCGACACGGCGGCACGTTTGCCTACATCATAAATTGTGGCCACATGCTCCCTCCATGCTGCTCAATAATTGTCTTGACAGCCAATAGAGCGAGCGTATTGCATTTCTTATGTTTTGGCAAATTGCGGCAAACTGAGCTTCATGCTCACGCACGGCAAGGTTAATCGAGCCGTGTTTGTGGAGTTTCTCCAGCGCCTGATGCACGATGCCCGGCGGCCTGTCTTTCTGATCCTGGATGGGGCCAGCTATCACCACAGCCGCGCGGTGAAGGCCTACGTGACCAGCCTGCGCGGCAAGTTGCGGTTGTTCTCGCTGCCGCCGTATTCGCCAGAACTGAATCCCGGCGAATAGGTGTGGAATTACGTCAAGCATCACGGTGTGGCTCGCGCTGTGCTGCGCTCACGAATTGCGGCAGTTCATCCTGGCGTGGCTGCGCAAGCTCGAAAAGCTGTCCTGGACCGTGCGCATGTTCTTCTTGACTCCACATACCCAGTATGCCGTCTGCTGAGCGGCGGCGATTCTATGCCTGTTTACTTATGAGCTGATTAATACTTCTCCGATCGCTACAGCCGCATTTTGCCGGAGGGACATGAGGAGTTACCCCGGGTGCCGGCGAAGTCTGCGGGGCAGCGCGGCCGGGCCTGCAACATAAAGGTGAAGAATCTGCATAACCGCTTACGCCATCACAAGACCGAAGTGTTGGCATTCCTGTATGACTTCTCGATCCCCTTCTCCAACAATCAAGGGAACAAGATGTGCGCATGATGAAGGTCAAACAGAAGATATCCGGCTGTTTTCGCTCGTTCGACGGAGCCAGGATATTCGCCCGCATTCGCGGCTGCCTCTCGACAGTAAAAGTAGTTGAGCGGCGCAGATTACTCGCCGTAGGGCACCCAGATGTTTTTGACCTGGGTGGCGTGCTGCAGGAACCAGCGGCCTTCGGCTTGGGCGGGATTGAACCAGTCGTACTCGTGGCCATCGTTGGTCCAAACCTGCTTCATGTTGCCGATGGAGGCGTTGCGCACCGAAGCGGCCTCCTCATCGCTGCGGAAGCACCAGACGGCTTCGATGCCGTCGTGCTCGGCGAGGGTCTTGGCGAGGTCCA
>JAJYZC010000033.1 GCA_021800255.1 Acidobacteriota bacterium | reverse complement strand
CCACGCGCTCCGCCTCGCTGCGGCGAATGAGCGGACCTACCTCGGTGGCTTCCTCAGAGGGATTGCCGGCGGGCAGCTTGGCAGTGTACTCGACCACCTTCCACAGGAAGCTTTGGAAGACGTTGCGGTCGACGAAGACGCGCTGCACGCTGATGCACGACTGGCCGGCGTAGCCGAAGGCCGCGTGCGCGGTGCGAACGGCGGCTTCGTCCAGGTCTGACCAGTCGCCATGAACGATGAGCGCGGCGTTGCCGCCCATCTCCAGCAGCACGCGCTTGCGCCCGGAGTGCGCCTTTAGGCCCCAGCCGGCCTTGGCTGAGCCGGTAAAGCTGAGCAGTTTGATGCGGTCTTCCTTTTCCGCCAGCCATGCGGTGTCGGCGTTTTCGAGGGGCAGGACGGCCAGCGCCTCTTCAGGCCAGCCGGCCTTCAGGATCACCTCGCCAAGCGCCAGGGCGGTAAAGGGCGTTTGGGGAGCGGGCTTCAGGATCAGCGGACAGCCGGCGGCCAGGGCGGGCGCGGCCTTGTGCGCCACCAGATTCAAGGGGAAGTTGAAGGGCGTGATGGCCAGGACCGGACCCACGGGAAAGCGCTGCACCAACCCCCAGCGGCCTTCGTTGCCTTCGGTCAGATCGAGGGGGATGCTCTCTCCGCCCAGGCGCGCGGCCTCCTCGGCGGCGGTTTTGAAGGTAAGCACGGCGCGGTCAACCTCAGCCCGCGCCAGGCGCACGGGCTTGCCGGCCTCGGCCACGATGAGCTGCGCGAAACGCTCCTTCTGCTCGATGAGGGCGGCGGCCACGTCTTCCAGAATCTCGCGCCGCTTCCAGCGCGGCAGAGCGCGCGTGCGCCGCAGACTGGCCACGGCGTGGTCCACGGCGCGCCGGGCGTCGGCCCGCGTGGCCACGGTGACCCGTCCCACCAGCCCCTGATCCCACGGCGAGCGCACCTCCAGCGCCTCTCCGTCGGTCCACTCTTTGCCGCACAGCAGAAATCCCGTCTGCGATCCCGGGCGCATCCTCATGGCGTCGCCTCTCCTGTTCCGTCTCCTTTCCATGGTACAAGCGTGGAGCACAGCGGCGGCATGAAGACGAAAAAGACAGTATGGTTGCAGGTTAAGGTTGAAACTCCCCCGGCAATGCTTCCTTTTCCGTACAGGAGGGCTTCGGTGGCCGGCGCTTGGCGAGACGATGAAGTAGATAAAGGACCGCTTGCGATACACTCCATCCATGATTCACGACGGCCGCAGCCGCAAGCTGCCCTTCAATCCGGCCGAGGCCCTGGCGCATCTGCGCGCAGCGGATGCGAGACTGAGCGCGCTGATCGACCGCGCGGGGCCGTTCACGCTGCGGCTCGATCCGTCGCCCTCGCCCTTCGATTCGCTATTGGAGGCGATCCTCTATCAGCAGTTGCACGGCAAGGCCGCAGCCACGATTCACGGCCGCGTGCGCGCGTACTTTGGCGGCGATCCCACACCGCAGATGCTGCTCGATACACCCGATGAACCGCTGCGCGCAGCCGGCGTCTCCGCGAACAAGATCAAGGCGCTGCGCGATCTGGCGGCGCGCACACTCGACGGCGCCGTGCCCTCGCACCGCGCCATCCTGAAGATGACCGACGAGGAGATCGTCGCGCATTTGACCCAGGTGCGCGGCATCGGCCGGTGGACGGTGGAGATGCTGCTCATCTTCCGCATGGGGCGGCCGGACGTGCTGCCCGCGACCGACTACGGCGTGCGCAAGGGCTACGCTCTCACCTTCCAGCGCCTGCCGAAGACGCGCCCGGTCGAGGCGGCGGATTTGCCTCTGCCCGAGGTGGTTCTCAAAAGAGGAAATCGCTGGGCGCCGTTCCGTTCCGTGGCCAGTTGGTACCTGTGGCGGGCCTGCGATCTGGCGCGCAGCGCACCGGGCAGCGGCCGGGCTTGAGCGGCGCTCGTTTTCACCGCCCCCATCAGTGTGCGGGGAATAGATGCCCTTGCGGTGAAATCCCCGCGAGGGCAGCCGCATCGGTTTAGGATGCGGACACAGGTAAGAGCCTTTGTTTCGACGCTCTAAATCAGGAGCTGCTGTTTGCTTTCCCAGCACGATAGGTCTCCGCATCACCATCTGGTGCGGCCGGATGAAGATTTCAAATTCAGGGCCCTAGCGTATTCTCCTCTCCATGCGCATCACCCTCGCCCATATTGGCTCTCGCTCCGCAACCAGCGGCGGTTACGAAGCCCTCGTCCGCGCTTACCTTGACCGCTGTTCCTCGTTTGCGCGCTGCCAGGAGCAGTCCTTCCGCACCGAGCAGGCGCTGCTGGCGTGGCTCAGCCGGCAGGCGGGCCGCACCCTGCCTGTAACAGTCTTTCTGGATAGCCGCGGCCGCCAGATGAGCTCCGAATCCCTGGCCGCCTGGCTGGGCGAGCGCCGCGACCAGGGTGCGCAGCACATCGTCTTCGCCGCCGGCCCTGCCGGCGGCTGGTCCGATGAGACGCGCGCCCAGGCCCAGTTGCTCCTCTCGCTCGGCCCCATGACTTTGGCTCACTCCCTCGCCCGCCTGGTCATCGCCGAGCAGATCTACCGGGCATTCACAATTCTCACGGGCCACCCGTACCACGTGGGGCATTAGGTGTCTGACCGCTTGATTTTGTACCATTGTGGTGCCCCAGGTCCCCTTTGGGACTTGGGGAAGATCGCGCGGTGAATTGGCCCTCCCCTCTCAAGATGCCGGGAGAATACTCTTCGCCATTCTCGATAAACTAGGCTTGAGGGCAAAGGTAAAGCGCCTTGCACCTGGCACCTCGTTATGACTGAATCCCGCCAAGGACTGATCCTCATCAACACCGGACCCGGCAAGGGTAAGACGACCGCCGCGCTCGGCACCGCCCTACGCGCCGCCGGCAACGGGATGCGCGTGCTGATCCTCCAGTTCCTCAAGGGGTCCTGGCACTACGGCGAGCTCGACGCCGCCCAGTCCCTCGGCGCCAACTTCGTCCTCAAGCCGATGGGCCGCGGCTTCGTGAAGATCGGCGGCGCGGAGACCGATCCCGAGGACATTCGCCTCGTCCAGGCCGCCTGGGCTGAGGCGCGCGAGGCCATCTACTCCGGGGAGTGGGATATGGTCGTCCTCGACGAGATCAATTACGCCATCAGCTACAAGATGCTCGATGCCGCCGCCGTCGCCGAGGCGCTCAAGAGCAAGCCAGAGATGGTGCACGTAATTCTCACTGGACGCAACGCTCATCCTCTGCTCGTCGAACTCGCCGACACCGTCACCGAAATGCGCGAGGTGAAGCACGCCTACCAGAGGGGTATTCTCGCCCAGCGCGGAATCGAATACTGACCCCACCAAGAGGCGGCCTCCCTCAAGGTCTCCCTGGCCTTCGACATCTTGAACCCGCCGCACCAGGACCGAATCGACGGCAGCAGCGTCTACCTCCGCAGCCAGAAATAGGAATCGAAGGTCATCCAGGGTCAGAAATCGGGGGGGGCAGCGGCCAGGCGTTACGCGGCAAGCTGTTCATCTAACACGATTCACGGCCTGCGCCCCGCCCACACCACGTCGATCCCCGATCCCCGAACCCTGGCGCCTGGATTTACAATGGGCAACAATATGTCCTGGTTCAAGCGCGAAAACGGCGAGCAACCCTCCGGTGCGCCCGGCGCCCAAAACGCCGCCCCCGACGCCGCCCGATCCGTGCGCACCGAGGGCCTTTGGATCAAATGTCTCGGCTGCCGCCAGATCATCTTTAAGGCCGATCTCGAAGCCAATCTCAACGTCTGTCCCAAGTGCCAGCACCATTTCAAGCTCTCTGCCCGCCGCCGCATCGAGCTTCTCCTCGAGCCCGGCTATGAGCTGGTCGATACCGGCCTCCGTTCCACTGACCCCCTCAACTTCTCTGACGTCAAGCCCTACAAGCAGCGCCTTCTCAAGGCCCAGCAGGAGACCGGCCTGGACGATGCCATCCTCAACGCCGCCGGCTATCTCGGCCCCCATGCCGTGGTCCTCAGCGCCATGGAGTACGCCTTCATCGGCGGCTCCATGGGCGCCGTCGTCGGCGAAACCATCGCCCGCGCCGTAGATCGCGCCCGCGCCGCCCGCGTCCCGCTCATTGTGGTTGCGGCCTCTGGCGGCGCGCGCATGATGGAGGGCGTGGTCAGCCTCATGCAGATGGCCAAGATCTCCACCGCCCTGGCGCAGCTCGACGACGCCCGCGTCCCTTATATCTGCGTCCTCACCGATCCCACCACCGGCGGCGTCACCGCCAGCTTCGCCATGCTCGGCGACCTGAACATCGCCGAGCCCGGCGCCCTCATCGGTTTCGCCGGCCCGCGCGTCATCGAGCAGACCATCCGCCAAAAGCTCCCTGAAGGCTTCCAGCGTGCCGAGTTCCTTCTCGAGAAAGGCTTCCTCGACGCCGTGGTCCACCGCAAGGACCTCAAGCCCTACCTCATCCGCGCGCTGGAGTTCCTCCGCCCCCCCGCCGCGTAACCAGAGGCGCACGGATGCGGGCTTTGAGACCCTCTTCCCTACCGCGATCACGCGCAGGCCGAAGGCCGTGGAAGAGGCGCTGGCGAGCTGAGGGGAATGGGCTGTTTCGCGGGGCGCTGAAGGTCATTCGGTAACGCCGCGCGCATCAAATATCTGCAACGTTGCTGAGGAAAACGTTATGGGGGAGCTTGCTGAACAGGCCGCCTCGTTTACCAAGTTAGTTTCAAATGGCAACGTTGAGGTATACAACGAGTTCAGCTTGCAGCATGAACTTGGGATATTCCTTCGGAACAGACTTGCGACCTACAAGGTCCAGTTTGAACGCAATGTCAAATACTTCTTTCCATCAGAGGCTCCCTTCCTGAAAAAGGAGATTGACATCTCCGTTTTCACGAGTGACAAGACGGACCTTCGATTGGCCATCGAATTGAAGTACCCGCGCAACGGGCAGTATCCCGAGCAGATGTTCAGTTTCTGCAAGGACATTGCATTTGCTGAACAACTCCACGACAAAGGGTTCTCCACAGCGGGGTTGGTAATCTTCGCTGAGGATCGTCTTTTCTACCGTGGCGATGAGAGCGGAATCTACGGTTTCTTTCGCGGGCACAGGCCCATCCACGGCGAAATCGAAAAGCCCACAGGTAAGAAGGATGACAAGGTTTTCGTGCGTGGGAGCTATTCGGCTTACTGGCAGCCAATTGCCCGCCCGCTCATGTATACCGTAATCGAGGTCTGTTAACCTCGTCGGGTAGACTGGCTTTGTTATGCCCCAATCCCAAAAGTCCGCGCCCGCCGCCGCAGCGTTTCCTTACTTCCGCCCCGAGGCGCTTTCCTTCCTTCGCAACCTCGCGCGCCACAACGACCGCGCCTGGTTTCAGCCGCGCAAGGCAGAGTTCGAGGCGGAGTTGAAGGAGCCGATGCTGGCCATCATCCGCAAGGTGACCGGCGCAATGGCGGAGTTTGCGCCCAGCTTCGTGCGCCCGGCGGAGAAGTGCCTGTTCCGGATCTACCGCGACACGCGCTTCAGCGCCAACAAGCAGCCCTACAAAACGCACGTGGCGGCGTGGTGGTCGCACCAGGGCCTTGAGAAGACCTCCGGCGCAGGCTACTACTTTCACGTCAGCCCGAAGGAAGTGATCGTGGCCGCCGGCGCTTACATGCCGGAGAAAGATCAACTGGCCCAGATTCGCCACTGGCTTCTCGACCACTACCAGGAGTTTCGGAAACTGCTCCAAAACCGGAGAGTGCGCAGCACATTTGAGGAGTTCGAGGGCAACGCGCTTACCCGCCCGCCGAAGGGTTTTCCCAGTGAGCATCCGGCGATGGACCTGATCCGCTGCCGGCAATGGGGGCTGGCCGCCACGCTGCCGGCCAAGGCCGCGCTCAAGAAGGATTTTGCGGCCACGCTGATTCGCTACTTCAAAATCGCCGCGCCCATTGTGGACGCGCTGAATACGCCCATCGCCGCCGCCCAGGCGCCTAAAAGGCGCGTACTCTTCGGGCTGAGATAGGCCATCGGCGCTGCTCTGGCGCAATCCACGCCCCTGGAAAATCAGGCCGGAGTTCGAGGTTTCGGAGCCTCAAAGGCCGAAAAACCAAGGAAAAGCTGTAATTTTGGGTGAAAAACCCAAGAAAACTGTGGAAATTCGGCATTTTTATCTTGACTTTCCCTGCCTCAAGGCTGCATTGTAACCATCGGCAGGGTTCTTCGAAGCCGCATGAATAGAGGGTTTTGTGCATTTAGGGATCCACGGCATCCCCTCTATGCGGTGCGCATCTCGCGGCGGAAGCCCGTCAACTCAGGCAGCCCTGAGGGCTCGCCCACAAGGAGATCATCACATGGCAACTGGAATGACCAAGACCGCTTTGACCCGGCACATGGCCGAAAAACTGGAAATCACCAACAAGCAATCCGCAGCCTACCTCGATCTTTTGGCGGAGACCGCCATCAAGGAGACCAAGAAGAACGGCGTCTTCGTAATCCCCGGCATCGGCCGCCTGGTAAAGGCAGAACGTAAGGCCCGTATGGGGCGTAACCCGCAGACCGGCGAAGCCATCAAGATCAAGGCTAAGACGGTGGTCAAGTTCCGCGTGGCCAAGTCCGCCAAGGATACGATTGCGCCACCGAAGAAGTAGCCCTTCTGCTTGCCTAGAGCGGAACGTGGATGGACAAAGGGGGAGTTTTGCGCTCTCCCTTTGCCGTCTGTGGAGGTGCGAGCGCCGGTTCTGGAGATGCTCGCAGGCAGAGGACGCGCGATGCGGGGCGCTGCGAGCCGGCGCATTGCGCTACGCAGCCGAGGGCTGATCGGCGGTTTTGTTCATGGCAAAAGCGCGCACCACCAGGGAAATGCCGAAGCTGATCAGAATCCCCCTAACCATCAGCAGGTTGTCATAGCTCCAGGAGAGGCATGCGAAGACGATGAAGATGCCGATGGCATGGATCTCCGTCAGCAAGGCGACAGGCCAGTGGGGCTGGCGGCTGGCGCGCGGCAAGCCGGCGCGGAAACGCGGGAAAAGGCGCGGCACAGCGCGAAGATATTGCCGGTAAGGGTCGCCGAGGCGGCGCTCAAGAAATGCTTCTTCGCCCAGGATCAAGCGCAGGTAGAAGACGGTGACCAGCGGCAGCGTAAACAGCGCGCCGGTGGGCGGCATAAGCAACGAGATGGCGGCCATCATGCACCAGCCGCCCACGTAGAGGGGATTGCGCAGGAAGCGGTAAGGGCCGTCGGCCATCAGCTCGCCGGCCTGCATCCGGCCGCCGTGGATGGTAGTGTAACCCAGATAGGCCGCGCCCCAGACGCGCAGTAGCGCGCCCAGGCCGGCGGCAAGCGCGGCGCCAACGATCACCACGGCGGCGGAAGAGGCAAAGCCGGCGAGGCCCAGCCGGCTCAAATTGAGCGCCAGCCACTCCAGCAGCGAGATGCGCGGCGCAAATTCAGCCGATGGCACCCAGCTTCGTGCCCATGGCGCCCAAAAGCCAATGACAACGAGAACCACCTGAATCAGCATCCGCAGACGAAACTCGATTGCGCTAGCCCGCATTCCCATCTCCGTCGTCCACCGAGTGTATCACCCAGCTCGCAGCCCCGGAGCGCGCAAAGAGGCGGCTCGCCGGATGTCTTTTACGCAGCGCGATCGGTGGTTGGCCGCCGCTCTACAGCATTTTTTTCGGAAGTGGTGCAGTCCAGTTGAGATTGATTCTCATGCCGCCGCTTTGCGCACAAAAGCACTGGTCTCCACAACCGCCAGGAGAAGAGCAGGCATAGAAGTATCGTGCGGCATTGCCGCACTCGATGCCCAGGAGGCCTCATCGCCGCGATGAGCAGAAAGAAGCTGAGAGCTGAAGACTGCCCTACCGGATCACCTTCAGCGCCCCGCGGAACAGGCCATCGAAATCTCCGGCGAGCGCTTTGTCCTTCGCCACAGCCTGCTCGATGGCCTTCTCGGCCGCGGCGCGCTGATAGCCCAAATTGACGAGCGCCGAAAGCACGTCTTCCACCGCCGCGCCCCGGACGGCCTGCGGCGCGGGCGCCACCGCAAAATCGTCCAGCTTGTCCTTGAGCTCGACGACGAGGCGCTCGGCCAGCTTTTTGCCCACGCCGGGAATGCGCGTCAATTGCGCGTGATCCTGCCCGCGAATGGCCTGCACCGCGCGCTCCACGGCCAGTCCGCTGAGAATTTTGATGGCCAGCTTCGGTCCCACGGCGCTGACCGTGATCAGCCGCTCGAAGAGCTGCTTCTCTGCGCGGTCGAGGAAACCGAAGAGCGCGATCTGGTCGTCGCTCACCTGGGTGTGAATGTGCAACGCGGCCTCCGCGCCGGCCGCGGGCAGCGCCGTGAAGGTAGGTACGGAGATAGCAACGTCATAGCCCACGCCGCCGGCTTCGACAATGGCTTGTCCGGGCTCCTTATGAATCAGTTTGCCGCGCAGGTGAGCGATCATGAGGGTCCCCGATTAAAGAATACCGCGCACGCGAGGGAGGGCCATAAAGTAAATTACCGCATGACCACACGCTTCGAGGCCGAAATGAGGCGGATTGGAAAATTCGGGCCGCGGGATGAGATGAGTGGAAAGATTGCTCCTCAGCCATTCATGAAGTTCGACGTTCACACCAACTTGGCCGTCCGCGTCATCCCACTGCGCAGTTTCGCGCGCCGGGAACGTGGACATGCCGGCCGATGAAAAGCGCGGGAAAACGATCCTGCTATTTTCTGTTCTTCCCCCAGACCCCGGAAGCCGATCAAACCGATTTTTGCCTTCCCTTGGCCACAACGGCTACAAAACAATTTCTCCACTCAAAAGCCCCAAAAACTGTTCGAACATCTGGAGCCATTGCAATGCTGGATGAGAAATGGTATAGCAATCAATGATGATTGCGCCGCAGAGGGAAGGGTTTGGCGAGGATTGGACTTCCACACCGGGTAGATCGGCAGCGGCCAGGCTCATTGGGCAGAGCACGGCATTTTCGGAAAGGGTGTCGTACTTTTGAGATTGATTGTTCTGCTGGCGCTCCTTGAGGCAGCGGCAGCTTGAATGTGCGCTTCCGGTCTACAGGATTTTCGGAAATGCGATAGCTGTGCGAAAGTGGCGGAATTGGCAGACGCACCAGACTTAGGATCTGGCGGGGAAACCCATGGGGGTTCGAGTCCCCCCTTTCGCACCACATCTACTTTCTTTTCCAGCGCACGCCGTCCTTGGCGTCCTCAATGACTACGCCTTTTTCGGCCAGTTCGGCGCGAATCTGGTCGGCGCGGGCAAAGTTGCGCTGCTGTTTGGCAAGTGTGCGCTC
Source organism: Acidobacteriota bacterium (assembly GCA_021800255.1). Taxonomy (GTDB): domain Bacteria; phylum Acidobacteriota; class Terriglobia; order Terriglobales; family Acidobacteriaceae; genus Telmatobacter. Next base: position 29,597 of record JAJYZC010000033.1, on the reverse strand, counting down.
GCCAATGAGGGCTGCGACGGCCTCGTCGGTGAGCGATTGGCTGGCCAGGAGGGCGGGCGCAACCTCTGCCTGGCGGCCGGATTGCGCGGCCCACTCGAGGGCGCGGCGGGTGGGCTCGGCGTCGCGGTCCTCGATGACGTCGAATACAGCGTCGAAGTCCTTCAGAACCGCCAGCGCCGCATCGCGATCTGAGATATGAAACAGCCCCCGGTCGATGATCGTATTGGCCTCGCGAACGAATCCAAAAATGGCGGCACGCGCCTCCGCGGTGTTCAGGTCATTGGCGAGCGCATCCCTGTAATCTGTTTGCGCCTTCTTTGCCGCATCCTGTACTGCCTGGTTCGACCCCATTGCGAAGGCTCCAGCAGTCAGCCGCTGGTGAAAGGTGCGCAGGCGGTCGATGGCGTTGGTGGCGTCTGCCAGTCCCTCGAAGGTGAAGTTGAGTTGATGGCGGTAGGGCACCGAGATGAGCGCCAGGCGAATGGCCGAAGCCTTGTAGCCCTTCAAAAGCAGGTCGCGGAGGGTAAAGAAATTGCCCTCGCTCTTTGACATTTTGCGGCCATCGACGAGCAGGAAGCGGACGTGCATCCAATGGCGGGCGAAGGGCTTGCCGGTGGCGGTTTCGCTCTGCGCGATCTCGTTCTCGTGATGGGGAAACATCAGGTCTTCGCCGCCGCAGTGGAGATCGAAGCTCTCGCCCAGATATTCCATTGCCATGGCCGAGCACTCGATGTGCCAGCCGGGGCGGCCGCGTCCGATGGGGGTCTCCCAGGAGGTTTCGCCGGGCTTGGCGGCCTTCCACAAGGCGAAGTCGCGGGCGGAATCCTTTTCGTACTCGTCCACGTCTACGCGGGCGCCGTCCTCGATGCCGCTCAGGTCTTTCTTACTCAGCTTGCCGTACTCAGGAAAGGCCGCCAGCCGAAAGTACCAGCTTCCCTCCCCGGTGCGGTAGGCGGCGCCGGCAGCTTCGAGCTTTTGGATCAGTTCGACCATGCGAGGGATATGCTCGGTGGCGCGGGCGATCTGTTCGGGAATCTCAACCCGAAGGGCTTTGAGGTCCTCAAAGAAGGCCTGCTCGTAGCGGGCCGTGTACTCACCGATGGGAAGGCCAGCCTGAGCGGCGTTGCGGATGATCTTGTCGTCCACGTCGGTGATGTTCATGACGTGGAAGACGGGAGTTCCGATGAGGTGAAGGAAGCGGCGGAGAATATCGATCTGGAGGAAAGTGCGGAAGTTGCCGATGTGGCCGTAGTCGTAGACGGTGGGGCCGCAGGCATACATGCGAAGAGCCTTGCCATCGGCGGGAACGAGAGCGTCCAGTTGTCCAGTGAGGGTGTTGAAGAGGCGGAGGGTCATCGTTCACGGATCAAAAAAAACGGCTCAATTGGGCGGCATCCGGCCCTTTCGATTGTAACAGCGCGAGAAACGGGGCGCCGCGAGGGTCTTGGAGCAGCAGGGGCTGAAGCCTCACCAATTTTGTCCCTTACGGTCCGGCTAAATCCGCACCCTTGCTACAAAGCCCCTTCCGAAGATGCTTTAAGCCGGCTGAAGCTAAGACGGCTAAACCCTGCGGGCCGAGCAGGCAGGCATCTTTCAGCGGGAGTGGGTAGCGGCCCCAGGCCAGACCGTCGGCAGCGATTACGCCGGCGGCGTAGAGATTGAGAAGCGCGATGGGAACGATGTAGCCGCTCATGATGAGCGATGCGGCGGCGCTCTGGTTGATTCTGCTGGGACGGCGATAGCCGGGAATCTGAGGAATTTGAAACACCTTCAAATGCAGCTCAGGGCGCTGGCGCGCGTAGTGCACCAGCTCATAAGCCACCTGGCGGGGCGTGACGATGCCCGCGTCGGGAGCGAGATGGCGGCGAAAGACATGAGGGAAATAGAAGTCGAGCACGGCGGCCGCGAAATCGGCGCAGTTGCGGAAGAGAAGATTGAAATGAGAACGGTTGGCCGAGGCGTTCATGCGGGCGATGAAGGCGTCGTCCTGGGCCTTGGTGGTCCGGAACCAAAAGGCGTAGGTTCCCCGCTGGTAAGAGGCGCCCACCAATTGGTTCCAGCCGCGTTGGAGCCGGCCGCCTTCGGGAACGCGGTTGCCCAGGCTGAGCAGATGGGCGTCGTGGTACTGCTGGCGCAGCCGGCGCACAGTGGCGTGAGTTACGCGGTGAGGAACGGCGGAGGGGTTCTCAACGGAATAGAGGTAGGGAATGAGCGGCACCGCCAGCCAATCGTAGCCTGCGATTCCCTGGTAACGGGTGATGACCGAGCCCAGTTCGCCGGGCGCGCAGCGGCGCAGCTTGGTGGGCGTGGCGGCGCAGATGCGGGCGAAGTAGACGGCCTCGTGGCCGGTGGGGTCGAGGAAGGCGGAGATGCCGTCAGCCTTTTCCATGAGCAGGGCTGCCTGCGCGCCGCAGCGCGGGCAGACCGGCAGGACAGGGGCAAGAACCAACAAAAGGATGAGTATGGCGCGCCGCCGGAGCATCCATGACATTGGCTTCCATCGTCGAGTAGACTGCACATCATTCATTTTCGATGCAATTGGGGCAAGGAGCAAAGGCGCCGCGGGCCGGAGTTGAGTCCAGCGAGCGGTTGCAGAATTATGCGTCATTTTGAGGTTTGTGACATGGGTACAGCAATACTGGAACCGCTGTAGCCGTCCGGTTTTTATTCGTTCGGCGGCTTGTCGGGCGCCTTTTTGAGCTTGCCTTTGTGGAGCACGAATCGTTCCCCTCGCCACACGATGGTGTTCCCGGCCCATCCCGCCACCCACAGGCCCATGGCGATGAGATCGCGCGCGGGCAGCAGCCACAGGCGGGGAAGCACCTGATGATCGGCGAGGACTTCGGCCCCTACCGTCATGGCCAATGCCAGGCGCAGGAAAAAACTCATCGCCAGCAGCCACAGGCTTACGGGGCTCAGTCCGCTGGCCAGCACATTGACGAGCGCCCAAGCAAAGCCGTAGGTAAAAATCAGTCCCGCATAACCCCAGGGCCGCGCCTCGCGCACGGTTCGAAACCAGCGCAGTTGGTGATCGAAAAACCCGCGCCACTGGTACGCGGGCACGGCAGTTTCCACGACGTCGGGGCTTAACGCCACCCGGTAGCCGGCTCGGGCCACACGCGCGCCCAGTTGGTAATCGTCTGCCAGATAGTTCTCCAGCGGCAGCAATCCGCCGGTCTTCTCGAGCGCCTCGCGGCGCAAGGCAAGCGTCGAACCCAGACCGTAATGCAGGCCGCCTTCGATCAACTTCGATAGCAGCACGCCTGGCACAAATTCCGTAGCAATAGCGAGCTCCTCAAGCCGCGAGGCTAGTGTGCCATGCGCCCGACCGCGAAAGAGCGCCGTCACGAGGCCTACTGGCGGCTTGCCCGCGTCCCGCGGCGGCGGCGCGAAGCAGCTCATCACGCGTTCAAGATAGCGCGGCCCCACTGTGATGTCGGAATCGTTGATGAGCAGGAAATCGTGCTGCGCCTGCTTGGCGAGCTCGATCAAAGTGCTCACTTTGCCGTTGGTTCCCAGGCGCTCCGGGCACTCGATGAGGCGGATGGCGCAGCCGGGAAATTCGCCCTTCAACAGTTCCACCGCCGCCGCCGCAGGATCAGCAAGCGAGGAAACCCCGAAGAGCAGTTCAAATTCGCCCGCGTAGTCCTGCCGGCAATGGCTGCGGAAGGCGTCCATCATGCCGGGGTCGAGCCCCTTCAAAGGCTTGAGAATGCTCACGCCGGGCGCAAAGTGCGGGGAGGCCGAGAGCCAAGCGCGCCGGCTGCCGAGATAGGTCCACGCCGCCGCCAGCGCCGCCAAAAAGTAGCCGATTCCGGCTACGGCCAGCGCCGTCGTCGCCATCTCCACGGCCTGCGCCAAAGCGTGCGGCATCGTAAAAGCAGTGTACAGTGGCCAGTGGCCGGGAATCTCGCGCACAACCATTGAACATCGGGTTTCTGCAATACGCTGTACGAAAAACTGGCACGGGTCAGTGCCGACAGGCAATTCGCCGGAAGCATTGGATTTGCGCCGATCCGCGCAGCCAACGCGATGCCCCGCTTCAGCAAAAAGGATAAGGGCGGCTGAACAGCAGGCAGCCACACGCAATCAGGACACTACTTCAAGGAGCGCCCGCACGCCGCGGCGGCCTGGCGCGGCGGCGCCGGTCCGCGATGGCTGCATCGCTCCGATGGACGCTGACGAGATAATCCTTATTCCATCGAACCGGCGGCAACCCGATCCTCCAGCTTGCGGATGGCCTTGAGCATTTCGCTCAGCGCGGTCTTGCCGATCTCGCTTTCAAACTCCTTCTGGAGCCTGTCAAATGCGGCGATGACGCGCAGCGCGCAGCGCCTTCCCTGGGGCTTGAGCGCAAGCTGGTAGGCGCGCGCGTCGCGGGGATCGATTCTGCGCTGCAGCAGCCCCTTGGCTTCGAGCGACGAGATGCAGTGGCTCACCGTGCCGCGCGTGGTTCCGAAGGTCTCCGCCAGTTGCGAGGGTTTGACCATCCGCGGGGCCTCGAAAAACAAGGCCGCCAAAACCAGGCCCCCGAGAAAGTTGAGGTTGTCAAAACCGGGATCGGCGCCTGCCAGCGTGCGCGCGGCCAGCGCCTCGAAGCGGCGCGCCGCGCGGCTTACCGCGAACATGGGGCTCTCGTGAAGAAAGGCGTCAATCCGCATGGCATCTCCCGGATAGTTCAACCATAAACTATTCGATATTATATTAAACTGCCGTTGCCCTAGAACTGAACCGCCGACGATGATGGCATTGAGCCCGCCGATGCCTTCATTGAACGCGATCCGGATTGCCGTCTGTCTGCTGCTCTTGCCGCCTCTGCCCGCGCTCTTTGCGCAAAGCTCCGCGGCCAAGCCTTCCATCCAAGGCCGCTCAGAGACGATGGTGGTGCTGGGATCGGCAACCCCGGTGCCGCTGGCTGAGTCGCAGCGCCCGGTGGTGGTGCTGCCGGTCAAGCCGATGGCGCTTGCCGCCGTCTCGCCCCAGGATCTTCTGCGCCAGGATTCCTCGGTCTTTCTGGAGCAGCGCGGCGAGGGCGGAGGACAGGCCGACATCGTGCTCGATGGCGGCAGCTTTGAGCAGACGCTGGTGCTGCTGGACGGTTTCCGCATCAACGATGCGCAATCCGCGCACCACAATCTCGACCTGCCCCTGCCGTTGCAGGCGATGAGCTCCATCGAAGTGCTGGAGGGCGCAGGGTCTACGCTGCACGGCGTGGACGCTCTCAGCGGCGTCGTCGATTTCCTGACCACCGCGCCGGATCACGATTCGTGGCAAGCGCGCGCGGGCGGAGGCAGCTTTGAGGAAAACGAAGAGACGCTGCTGGGCGCGGCTACCCGCGGGCGCTGGAGCGGCCGCGTGGCCGCCGACCGCAACTTCTCCACGGGGTTCATGACCGACCGCGACTACCGCAACGAAGAGGCCTCCGCCGAAGACTGGATGGGATCGCCGCTGGGCATCACCGATGTGCTGCTGGCCGGGAGCGACCGCGCCTTTGGCGCCAACCAGTTTTACGGCAATTTCCCCTCCTGGGAGCGGACGAAGGGATGGTTTGCATCCATCCGCCAGGACCTAGGCAGCCACGTTGTGGCGGCCTTCGCCTTCCGCCGCCACACGGACGAGTATGTGCTCTTCCGCGACGATCCGGCCATCTACGAGAACAACCACATCGACGGCCTGTGGCAGGCGATGCTCAATAATACGTTGACCGTGGGCAAGGATTCGGCGCTGCTCATGGGCCTGGAGGCCGACGGCGATTCGATCCGCAGCTTCAACTTTTCCGGCGGCGTCACCTCGTACGCGCTCGGCATTCATGCGCGCAATCGCGGCGCGGGCTATGTGGACCTGGATTGGCGGCCGGCGAAGAGGCGCTGGTCGCTCTCAGCAGGCGCGCGCGAGGAGATCTTTTCCGGTGGAGCACAGTCGGTGTTTTCACCGCAGGTGTCGGGACTGTTGCGCCTGGGCGGCCATTTGAACCTGCGCGCCAACGGCGGCTACGGATTCCGCATCCCCACCTACACCGACCTCTATTATTCCGACCCCGCGACGTTGGGCAACCCCAACCTTCTGCCGGAATCGGCGTGGAGCACAAACGTGGGAGCAGAATGGGCGCCGTCCGGCCGTCTCTCGCTCACGGTCAACGGCTTCTACTCCCAGCAGCATGACACCATCGACTACGTGCGCGCTCCGTCGCTTCCCAATCCCTATCTTCCTCCCTCGTGCGTGAAGGCGAATACCTGGTGCGCCGCCAATCTCAGCGGCCTGCACTTTGCCGGCGTCGATATGCGGTTGACCTGGATTCCGTCGCGCCGGCAAAGCGTGCGCATTGCGTGGACAGGCCAGCACGGCGCGCAAGGCGCCCTGCACGGGCTCCAATCTGAATACGTCTACAACTATCCGGTGCAGAACATCTACGCGGTCTGGACCTGGGTGCTGGGCCGCGCGGCCACGCTCGCCAACATGGTCCAGATCGCCCAACGCTACCAGCAAACGGTTTACCCGGTGTGGAATGTTACGCTCACGCACGATGCCGGCAGACTGCGGCCCTATCTGCGGCTCACGAACCTGAGCAACACCGGCTACCAGGAGATCGTGGGCGTAAATATGCCCCCGCGCGAGGTCGTAGGCGGGTTTGCGCTCCAGTGGGGACAGTAGGCGTAGCTTGGGCGCCCGGCCGCTCGATCCTGGGAACCGTCAACGCAGTCCGGCCGAATGCGAGGGACCGCTGCCGCCTCACGCCAGATTCTTTTTGAGAAATTCGAGCGAGTGCCGGCGCGCTTCCCGCGCGGCACTGGCGTTGTAGCTTTCGCGCGCGTCGCAGTTGAAGCCGTGGCCCGCGTCGTACCAGTAAATCAGCACCTCAGGATGCGCGTCGCGCACCTTGTCTACCTCCTCCGGCGGGATGTGCGCATCCTGGCGCCCGAAGTGAAGCAGCACAGGACAAGCAGGCGCTTCAGCGGCATAGTTGCCGATGCGGCCGCCGTAGTAGCCCACGGCCGCAGCAGGATGAAGCCTGGCCGCGGCCAGCCAGGCCATGGTGCCGCCAAAGCAATAGCCGATGACGCCCGCTTTCTTGCCCGTGCGGCCGGCGGCATACTCCAGCGCGGACGCGATGTCGGCCAGCGCCTTCTCGAAATCGAGTTTGGGCATCAGGCTCAGGGCGGTCTGCATGTCGGCGCCTGCGTAGCCCAGCTCGATGCCCGGCCGAATGCGGTCAAAGAGCGCCGGCGCCACTGCCAGGAATCCGTCCGCCGCGTAGCCATCGGCCACCGAGCGGATGTGGGCGTTGACCCCGAAGATCTCCTGCACCACCACCAGTCCCGCCACCGGCTCGCCGGCCGGTTGCGCCACATACGCGCTCAGCTTGTGTCCATCGGCCGCGCGCAAGGAAACAGATTCACCCATGAGTTGACCTCCTCATCGTCTTCAGTATCGATGCGGGAGGGACGATCCATCAAGCTGATACGCAAGCCAAAGCGCAAGCCGCCGCGCCGGAAAGGTCCGGCTCAATTGAGCAATGGCGGCGGCGGGAGCGGCTTGCGCTGTGCGAGTTGCTCACGAACCAGCGTAAGACCCAGGGTGCAGCGCTCAAAGCTGCCGGAGAGGCGCGCAAACAGCGGAGCTTCCCGCTCGTACTCGAAGAGGTTGAACTGGCTGACGATGTAATAGCTCTGCTTGCCGGCGCGAATCAGCTCGTCAAGGCTGGGATGATGGCGGCGAAGCCGGCGGCTGGAGCCCGCGGCCTCCGGATACATGCCGGCCACAAAAAGCGCGTAGTCGCCGATGTGCTTGCGCAGGGCGCGCTCCTCATCGAAGGACGCCGCGGGACCAAGGACAGGGTCCGCAGCGTACATCATCGCCTCCAGATCCTCGATGGGCCGTCCCGCCTCGTCGCGCATACTGTAGAGCTTGCCGGACTCGGAGAAGTCGCACAGAAGATGGGCCACATATTCCGTCACATCCGGATCGTGCAGGCCCAGCTTGCCCTCATAGCTGTTGCGAACTGCCTGTTGGAAGAAGGGTTGGAGTGGATGAGTTTGCATTCACACCTCACCGGCTGCGCGCCGGCAGCCTGCCGTGACGGCCCGGTTGTGTCTGCATACAACCCATAACACATGCCAGCGCGGCCATTCATCTTCCTTTGACACTGAGCTTATCGGTTTTGTTGCGTTGCGCAAGAGGGAGCGCGCGAAATTCTTAGCAGAGGGGTAATGGGATTGCAAACCAGCAATGGGCGAACCTCAATGAGCAGCAAAGGGAAGCCCCAACAGCAGGCGCAAGGCCGACTGCTCGCTTTCGAGCGCGGCTTCAAGCTGAATCGCTTGCGCCTCTTTCGCCAGATAACCGGATTCCAGACTCACATAGGCTGTGGCATTCAGATGGCTGCGCTCTAAACTGCGTTCGGCTGCTGCCGCTGTTTGCCGTAGCAGAGGCAACCGGGCATTCAAATCCCGCAGTTGCGCGGCCTCGATCCGCGCCGCGCCCCACACCTCGCCGGCCTGGCTTACAGCCGCGTCCAGGCGCGCTTGGTAGGTCTGCCGGAGCACGGCGCGCGTGGCGCGCTGGACGGCGATCTGCCCCCGGTTGCGATTGAAGATGGGCAGCGAGAGGGTGGCCGCTGGTCCAAAGCCGTTGATCGGCTCCACTTCCAACTCGCGGTCGAAGCCGGCTCCCAGGCTCAAGGCCGGAAATTGCCGCAGCACGGCGAGGCGCACGTTCTCCTCCTGGCTTTGATAACCGGCCTGCAGGGCCAGCAGGTCGGCGCGGCGCCGGGGCAGGCTGGCGATGGCCGCGTGGAATGCAGTTGGCGTGAGCGGCGCGATTGCCGCCGGGCCGATCAGATGAAGCTGTACGTCCGCATCGAGCCCCAACAGCGCATTGAGCTGGCGGCGCGCTAGATCGGCCTGGCTTTCCAACTGCCGCAGAGCCGTTTCGGCGTCGCTGAGCGCAACCAGCTCGGAAGAGACTGCTGTCGAGGTAGCGTCGCCGCGCTCCATCGCGGTGTGGTCACGGCGGTATTGCGCCGCCAGCAGGCGGTCTGTTGCGGCATAGACGGCGCGGAGGCGGCTGCCGGCGCGGATTTGAACAAAGAGCTGTTGCGCCTGCGCCGCGACCTGCTCCTCCTGCCAGAGAATATCGAGGTTCACTTGCTTTTGCGCGGCTGCGGCTGCGGCGCGCGCGGCGCCGCGCGTGATCCACGAACGGATCTCTTCGCTGAGGCCTAGATCGCCGCCGTAATTGACCGCAGCCATATAGGCGCCGGCGGCGAACTGCGGATCGGGGAGCAATCCCGCCGCGAACACTTGCGCGCCGGCGACGCCCGCCCGCAAACGCGCAGCCTTCAGATCTGGGTTGTTGAAGACCGCGAGCATGACCACCGTGGTTTCATCCAGGCCGTTCGCCGGTACAGGGTGAGGTGCAAGCCCTGGCAGCCAGAATTGCCGCACGGGCACGGTGAGCTGCGGCGTCTTGGCCAGATCGGGCGCCGTGGGCAGCGGATAAGGGCGATAATGCGCGCAGCCGCAGAGAACGAGGCTGACGAGCAGAACCGCGGAGATGTAGATCGGAAGGCGTGACTTCATGCCCGGGCCTCCTTCGCGAGTTGCTTGCGGCGCATGTGCAGGTAAAGCGCCGGGAGCAGGTTGGTGCTGAGCATGGCGCTCCACAGAATGCCGCCCATCACCACCGCGGCCAATCCCTGTTCCGGCGCAGCGCCTTGGCCCCAACCCAAGGCGGTGGGCAACATGCCCAGCACAGCGGTCAGGGTGGTGAGAGCGATGGGCCGGAAGCGAACGTGAACGGCTTCGCGGACGGCGGCTTCGGGGTCCATGCCGGAGGCTTCATTGCGGCGGACGCGGTAGAGCAGCACGATGCCGTGATTGAGGCCGATGCCCACCAGCGTGAGGAAGGCCACCATGCCCACGGCGTTCAAGCCCACACCGCTGATGAGCAGGGCTGCCGAGCCTCCGGTGAAGGCAAGAGGGATGATGAGCAGCAGAAGGCCGGGGACGAGCAGGCCGTCGAATTGCAGGATCATGATGGCGGCCATCAGCAGGAAGGCGGACATGGCTGCCGCAATGAGGCCCAAGACTGCATCTTCAAGCTGTGGATAGAGGCCGCCGAACTGGTAGCGGTAGCCGGGCGGCATGTGCAGTCCCGCCAGCGCCTTGCGTGCGGCGGCGATGGTGCTGCCGAGCGGCCCGGTGGGCGTGGCCAGAATCTCCAGCGCGCGGGCGCCATCGATGTGGCGAATCTGGCTGGGCGTGGGAACCAGGCGGATGTTGGCGAGCTGGCCCAGCGGCGTCCAACCGCCGGTGCGGATCGGCAGGCGCTCGAGCGAAGCGATGGAGTGATCGGGGGCATCGGCGAGGCGCATATAAAGCGCCAGCGGCACGTTGCCCTCGGGCATCTGCGCCACGATCTCGCCGTTGAGGAGCGGGGCGATTTGCGCATAGAGCCCCGCGGGCGTGAGATTGCGCGCGGCCAGTGCGTCCATCTTGGGCGTGATTTCGAGCTGGGTGATGAGGTAGCCGTCGTTGTTGAAGATGCCGGTGAGCGCAGGGATGGGGCGGAGGCGAGCGGCCATCCGCGCAGCCAGAGAGCGCATTTCGGCGATGCTGCGGCCGTAGATGTCGATCACAAATGGCTGGGGCAAGCCGAAGAGGCTTTCGCCCACGCGCTCGATGGTGGGCGTGTCCATGGATACCTGCACTCCAGGGGTCCGGCTTTCCTGGATCAGACGGGCGCTGAGGGCGTCGAGGCTGTTCACCTTGACGCTCGGCTTGAGAGTGATCTGGATTTCGCCGGCGTAGGAAGGCTCGGTGTAGATGCCGTTCGAGGGCGAGCCGATGCGGGCATCGGTATGGCTGACCGCCGGGTCGGCGGCCATGCGTTTGGTCATGCTCATGACCGCAGACTCGGTGTCCATCATGGAGCTGCCGGGCGGCAGGGTGAAGCTCTCGAGCAGGACTCCTTCGTTGGGCAGGGGGAGGAAGTCGATGGGAACGAGGATAAGGCCGGCGAGGCTGGCGGCGAGGAGAACAACGCAGATCGCCAGGCCCCAGCGGGGATGATGGGCGGCCACGTTGAAGAGCCGCTCATTCCTGCTGCGGAGAAAATCGAGGGATCGGGCGGCCAGAGTGGGTTGGGCGCGCGCCTGGGCGTTGAGGAAGCCGAGGCTCAGCGGAATCAGGCTGATGGAGATGAGCAGAGACGCCAGCAGCGAAAACGTCATGGCCAGCGCAAAGGGAATGAAAAACAATCCCGCCAGCCCGCCCACAAAAAGCAGCGGCGCGAAGGACGAAACCGTGGTCAGCGTTCCCGTCACGTCGGGGCCAACGATGTCCTTCAATCCCCGCGCCACGCCGGTCCAGCGGCCGTCTCCCTGCTCCCAACGATAGTAGATGCTTTCGAGAACGATGATGCCGTCGTCGCAGAGCAGGCCGACCGCAATCGTGAGCGCCCCGAAGGTCATCAGGTTGAGGCTCTGGCCGGCGGCATAGAGGCCGGCGATGCCCAGCAACAACGAGAGCGGGATGCTCAGCGCCAGCACCCAGATGCCGCGGCCCAGGCCGAGGACCCAGAACAGCACGCCGATAGCGAGCAAGCCGCCGATGAGGAGGTTTCTGCCCAGATCGGCGCCGACGCTTTGGACGAGATGGCCCTGGCTGTAAATTCTGACCCAGCGCACGCCTGGCGGGAGCTGCTTGAGGCTGGCAGCCAGGACCCGGCTGACGCTCCGGTCCACCGGAATGGTGGAAGCGCCCGGCTGCTTGTAAACCACCATCGCCACGCAGGGACTGCGGTCGAGCAGGGCTGCGTTCAGCGTGGGCGTCCCGGCGCGGACGATGCGCGCGAGGTCGTCGAGCGGGATGGGCCCCTGCGCGGATTGGACGGGAATCTGCTCCAGGCCGGCGATGTGCGTGGGGAGATGGCGGACTTCGATGAAGACATCCTGGTGGCCGGCGGTGATGTACCCGCCGGGACGGATGAGAACCTGCTGCTGGAGCGCACTCAGCAGCGCGGTAACGGAGACGCCGTAGCGGTACATGGCGGCCAGATCGGGCTGCACCCAGAGGGCCTCTTCACCGGCGCCGTAGACTTCGACCTGGTAGACCCCAGGCAAAGCGCGGAGCGCCGGCGCGATATTGGCCATGACGGCGCGTTCGGCCTGGGCAGGCGCGACGGAGGCGGGCAGACGGAGAGCGTAGTCGGCGACCTCGTCGATGGCGTTGCCCATGATTTCAGAGATGGGATGCGCCGTAGGCGGCATCTCGGGCTGTGCGCGGTCGATAGCGCCGTTGACAGCCATCAGATCCATCTGGCTGTCGCTGCCCTCGCGGAAGCGGACGTCGGTTTCGACAACGCCGTTGCCCATGCTGGAACGGACACTGACGAGGTTGGGCAGCGACAGGATCTCACCTTCGAGCGGCCGGGTAATTTCCGTTTCGAGCTCCGTGGCGGTCGCGCCGGGCTGGTGGGTGATGACGCTAATCATGGGGAAGTTGAAGCGCGGCAGCACCTCGACGGGAATCTTCCACCAGGCGTAGACACCATAGGCGATGAGGGCGCCGTAGATCAGGCCCCAGAAGAGCGGCTGCAAGAAGAGACGGCGAATAGAATTCTGCTCAGTCATCGGCATCAATCCGGAATCTGGAACTGCTCGGCTATGCTGGCGTGGAAGAGCAGGTAGGCGTTCGTCACGATGACCCGCGCGCCGGGCGCGAGGCCGCTTTCGATCAAGGTGTTCCAGCCTTCTGCGGGGCCGGGCGCGACCTGCTGGGGGCGGTCGCCCTTGGCGGTGCGCACCATCACCCACCATTTGCCTTGATTCAAAATCAGCGCGCGGGTGGGAACCGCGACGAGCATCTTCTGCGGCAGTTCGAGCGTCACTTTGCCGGCCTCGCCGCTCATCCATGCAGCATTGGCCTGCGTGGAACAGAGCGCGATGGATTCGCCTCCACCGGCGGCGATCACCCCCGGAATCGAGCACACCCGCACGCGAATGGGCGCGCTGCCGTCGGATGGCGTGAAGCGGCCTGTCATGCCGGTGCGCAGGGAACTGAGTTGCCGCCCGTAGTAGCCGGCCCGGAGCCACAAGCGGCCATCCGGTTGCAGCGTGAGGACCGGCTGCCCGGCGTTCACGAGCTGTCCGTTGGCGCTGGTGAGCGCCAGCACGACTCCGCCGGCCGGCGCCGTAATCGCCATCATCTGGCGCACGAAGCCCAGCCGGGATTGCGCGTTGTTCAATGCCGCTTGCGCCTGGGCTTGCGCGCTTTCGGCCTGCTCGACAGCCTGGCGTGTGGTCAGGTGAGAGGGCAACTGCTGGCGCTCGATGGCCAGCAGTTTCTGCGCCGCGCGGAGCTGCGAGCGGGCGCTGCGCACCCCGGCTTCGCTCTCCATGAGCTGCGTTTGCAGGGTTGGACCGCTGAGCTGGGCTATCTCCTGACCCGCGCGGACGTGCGTGCCGGGCACCACGTTCAACCCTGAAATCACGCCAGTCTCCGCGGCCTCAACCGGGACCACGGTGATGGGCTCAACCTGGGCGTAGGCAACCAGATGAGGCGTGACTGTGTGAAGCTGCGCGGCGACAACGCCGGCATCGGAGGTTTGCCCGGTAGCCAATCCCGTACTCAGGCAGAATGCGAGCGATGAAGCAAAGCAGGCGCTTGCAGCCAGCTTGCGGCGCGGCGGCGTCCGCCGCGCGGCAGAACCATAATTTTTCATAGGAACTCCCCAGGGCCGTTTTTCGAGAAATCATGCGCACCAACGCGCATGCGTGCACGAACACGACAAGGAAGATCGGGGAGTTCTAAATGCGGAGAGAGGCGAAGGCCCAGGGAGGCGAGAAAATCCACATCAAATAATCGGTGGCGCGAACCTGAGACCGGATGGGAGCCGGAGCCTTTTGCACGCGCGGCGCAAACCATGCGGCCAGCCAAACCAGCAAAAGGATGGAGGCCCAGGCCACGGCCAGGCATACCCCTGCTTCGAGGCCGAATACCATGAGCGTGGTTTCAGTGTTGTGGCCGGCTAGGGGGATCTCCGGCGTCTTGTCCCACGTGTCGAAGGCATCGCACACGGGCGGCACAGCCATAAGCAAAATGGCTGCTGCCGCGATCAGGGTCAGAAACCTCCGGCGCACACGGTCATGGTATCACGCTGCGCGCGACCCGCTTCCATTCTTTATCAATCGCAGGCAATCGCATATTCGTCCTCTATCGCCCGATCAGGCTTCTCTTGCTGTCAAAACCAGCCAGCAGGGGCAAAGGGAATGCATGGATAGATCGAGCGTGTTTCATAAATGCCGGCTGCGGCAGGTCAATCTCCTGGGTCCCGGCTCGTTGCCGGGTTCCACACGGGGCAGAACCATCCCCATCGGCTTGATGAAACGGGCTGTAAGGAAAACCTCACGCAGAGGTTGCGCTTCGTTCTACGTCAACCGGAGAACCGCGATAGTCGAGAAAGACGCGCCTGCCAACGAACGTCCGCGGGCCTGAGACACAGGCGTTCTCCGCGAGCGCGAAGCGCAGCAGCCTGCCGATGGATTGGGGGTGGCGGATGCCAATGCGCGGCGTCACCAGCACTTCACGAGCCGTGAATCCGTCATCGCGCACCTGGAGCGGCGAGGCCGGGTCGAGCAGATCGACGCCATTGTGAGCGGCCCTGGTCAGAGCCAGCGCCTGGCAGAGCCGGCCGGGACCGGAAGCGAGCAGGCGCGGCGGCGCGTGTGGCTTGAGGCCGGGACCCCGGCGGACAGGTCCTCGTCCGGGGGATGAAAGCCCGCGGTTGCGCGCCATCTGCTCGATACCCTCCAGCGGCTCCAGCGCGCGCAAGAGCACGCACCCGGCGCGCCCCTCGGCATCGCAGGAGATGTTCATGCAGAAGTGCAGCCCATAGATGGAATAAACGTAGGCATGGCCCGGGGGACCAAAGAGGACAGCATTGCGCGGCGTGCGGCCGCGATGCGCGTGCGCCGCCGGGTCGGGAGGGTCGCTGTGCGGGCCCAGATAAGCCTCTACTTCGACGATCCGCCCCATCAGAGGCTTCCGCCCTTTCATCGTGCGGACGAGAATCTTGCCGAGAAGCCGCGGCGCCACCTGCTCCGGCGGCGCTTCAAAGAAGCAGCGCGCAAGCAGATCGTCCGCCTTCTGCGGCAATCGGTTCATAGTATTAGGGGTCATGCGTACAGCCGCGACAGCCTAAGCCGCCCGCTACTTGTGCGCTTTGTTCCATTCTTTGATCTTGGCCAGCACCTCTTCGGCGTGGCCCTCGGGCGTGACCTTGGGAAAGATGTGGATCAGCGTCCGGTCGGGGCCGATCAGGAAGGTCGTCCGCTCGATCCCCCACACTTTCTTCCCGTACATGTTCTTTTCTTTCAGCACGCCAAACTGATGGCAGACTTTCTCGTCTACATCAGCAAGGAGGGTGTAGGGCAGATTGTACTTGGCGCGGAACTTGGCCTGGTCCTTGGGGGTGTCGCGGGAGATGCCCAGCACCACCGCTCCGGCCGCCTGGAGCTTCTTGAAGGCGTCACGGAAGCCGCAGGCCTCGATGGTGCAGCCAGGCGTATCCGCCCTGGGGTAAAAAAACAGCACCACGGGCTTTGCAGCGTAATCTGATAGGCGTACAGTCTTGTCCTCATCGGTTTGAAGGGCGAAATCGGCGACTTTCTCGTTGATTTCCATAGAGGATGTCCTCCCCGGTAAGATGGAGGGCCGAGATTATGGCCATCGATTCCGATTATTCCCGAGCCGGGTACGCCGTGTCACTGCGGCGCGCGGCGTTGCTACCCATTCTGGCGGCGCTTTTGGCCTCGGCTGTGGTTCTGGCTGCGCTGCCGGCCGCGGCGCAGTACCCTGTAGAGACTGCGCCGGCCACGAAGAGCAAGCCCGAGCTGCGCGCCGTGGCTGTGCTGGAGTGGACGGGCAAAGCCGGCCATCCCACCGCCTCCCGCCTGATTCCGATCAGCATCTTTGACGGCCAGCAGTTGCAGGATGGCGACATCTACCTGGCCCGGCCGCAGCCGCTGACCCTCGACGCCGACGTTGAGTACGAATTAGAACAGGACGGCAAGACCGTGGGCCTCTACGACATCGACAACGCCTCCCTGGTCCAAGGCGCCTGGGTAGGCTACGGAACCTGGAAGCCGCTGCCTAAACCCAAGCCGGCCAAGGAGCGGGCGAACTCCCGGGTTAAGTACGATTTTGCGGATAACAGCGGACGCCCCGTCCTGCACATTCGTCCCGGCGCTGACGACACCTCCAATTCCGGTACGGCGTCCAAGGGACAAGCCGCGCCTGCTGATGAAGGAGGACCCACCTTGCACCGCGCAGGCTCCGCGGATGACTCGGGCAACTCCGCGCCCAGTAACCCTCCTCCCGCTACGGATGGGCCAACGCTGCACGGCGCATCCGGCGGCTCAGCGAGCAGTTCCCCGGCGGACGATTCCAGCGGCCCCACGCTGAGAAAGGCGAAGAAAGATAAGAAGGAGAAAAAACGACGCGATGATTCCGATCAAGCCTACGTGGAAACCGTGCCGCAGGTATTCGATCCAGGCCGCCCGCACCTTTTCGAGGGCCAGCCCAAGTCTCCTTTCGCCGAATCGGCTGGTCTCAGGGGCATGCCGCCGGACATGCACCAGGAGATTGCTGTCTCTGACGCCAACAATACCCCCGACCATCCTTGGAACTTTATCGGAGCCAACCCCGATGAGGAAGCCGCAATGAAAGCGGCACTCGAGGAGATTGCCCGCAAGGACTTGGAATCGATTCCGCCTCCCGCCGCGCCCACGGCAGATTCGCTGTCTGCGCAGCGCAGAGCCCACAAAAGGACCGCTGCTTCCGCGTCCCCGCCGCCCACGCTCCAGCCGCCTGCGCCCCTCCTTGACGAGCACTTCCGCGTCTTTCAGCTCGCTTACGACTCCGGCGCCACCCTGGTCTTCTCAGCCCACACCGCGGGCACGGGCGCGAACGAGAAATACATCACCCTCATCGCTCAGCCCGGTCTCTACGGCAATGTGTTCGTCCTCTTCAAAAACGTCACCGACGCCGCCGACCTGGACCTCACGCCCCGCATGCGTCTCATCGGCGCCGTTGACGCCTTGGACAATAATCGCGGTGAGCTGCTCTTCGAGCTGCGCGGAGCCACTCAGCGCCAGTTCGCCCTTTACCAGGTCTACAACGGCCAAGTTACTCAACTCCTAGTTACCAGCGGCGGCTCTTTCGCAAGCGAAAACGGAGGGTGAGCAACGTCTTCTCAAAGATCGCGCTCACTTCAAACCCGCGCCCTACGGCCAACCCGGCGCGCGGAATTCTTTCGTTATTCCCCCGGTTTGCGTTCCTTGTCCTATACAATGGCTTTATAAGAACCCCCCAGGACCGGGTTCATCCCCGCTGCGCAAGGATTTCCCATTCATGGCTTCTGTGCTAACCGCACCTTCCCCTCAAACTGCCTCACCGGCTCCCTCGCCCGCTGAGCCGGACGCCCCGGTAGCGTCTCGCCCGGCCCAAGCCCACCCGCAGATGCGCATGGGCCGCGCGGTCTCCGTGCCTGAAGGCTTCAACTGGCTTACCCTCGCCATCATCGCCGCCTTTCATCTTGGAGCCCTGGCGGCGCTCTTCCTCTTCACGTGGCAGCGCCTTCTGGTCATGGCCGTCCTTTATGTCCTGGCTATCAATGTTGGCATCGGCATGTGTTATCACCGCCTGCTCACCCACCGCGGCTACCAGGTCCCTCGTTGGCTTGAGTACCTGATGACCTTCTTTGCCACCCTCGCTCTGGAGGGCGGACCCATCTTCTGGGTAGCCACCCATCGCCTCCATCACCAGCTCAGCGACCGCGAGGGCGACCCTCACACTCCTCGCGAGGGCGGCTGGTGGGCCCACGCCGGCTGGCTCCTCTTCGGCCAATCTCTCCACGCCCAATCTCAGGCCCTCACCCATTACGCTCCCGACCTCGGCCGCGACCGCTTCCACGTCTGGATGAGCAAATATCACTGGCTTCCCATTTCCCTGAGCGCCGTGCTCCTGTTTGCTTTCGGCTGGCTCTTCGGCGGGCCCGTCAACGGCTTGGCTATGGTCTTGTGGGGAGTCTTTCTCCGCGTAACCCTCGGCTTGCACGTCACCTGGCTGGTGAACTCCGCCACGCACATGTGGGGCAACCGCCGCTTTCAAACCCGCGATGACTCCCGCAACAACTGGTGGGTGGCTCTGCTCACCGGCGGTGAGGGCTGGCACAACAACCATCATGCCCACCCCGTCAGCGCCCGCCACGGCCTCGCCTGGTACGAGCTCGACACCAACTTCTGGGGTATCTGGCTCCTCGCCCGTCTGGGCCTCGCCCGCAAAATCCAGGTGGCCAAATTCGACCCCCAGAACCCCAAACCAGCCGGCCTCTAGCTTCCGCTCCGTTCCGCCCTTTGCCGTGGAGGGCTTGTGGCCTATCCTCTTGCTTTCAATAAAAAAAGAAGGGCGCGCCTGAGTGCGGCGCGCCCGAGTGGTTTCATGAGGAACTAGAACTTCACTTCCGCTCCCAGCCAGACGATGCGGTTGCCCGGCTCTTGGCCGAAGTAGCCGCCCGGTTCCACGAAGCCGGTGATGACTCCGAAGTTGTTGCTGTTGTTGCAGAGTCCGCCGCTGCCTGAAACAGGGCCTGGAGCTGCCCCGCTGGCTGGGCACGAAGTGTTCGGGTTGGCGAAGTGAGGCGTGTTGGTGAAACCCATCGCATCGGCCCGTACATCGAGCGTGGCATACTCTCTGACCTTGAAATCGCGTGAGATGCCCAGGTCCATATCGAAATACTTCGGACCGCGGAACTCGTCGCGGTTGGTATTGCCGAAATGCGCGTTCGCCGCACTGGTAATCAACGGAGCGGCGAAGGAGCTAGGCGCAAAGTACTCGCAACTGGTATTGTTCAGGCCGCAACTGACGCCGGTGCGCGGCGGCTTGCCGTGCGTCAATACAAGTGGAGCGACCTGATCAGCGGTTTGCGTAGAGCCATTGGCGTTGAGTGGGTTGGAGTTCGCGGTTACGGTAAACGGCAGCCCGCTCATGGCGCTGATGACCGGATCGATGAGCCAGCCGCCCAGGATTTGGCTGCCGATGCCGTTCTGCAGCCACGGCTCGCCTTTCCCAAATGGCAGCGCCATCACGCTATAGATATCGAAGTTGTTGGTCCGGTCGAAACTGGCCGGCCCGTAGTCCTTAAAGTAATCGGGCGCGTAGGGGATGAGGAGAGAACTGAGGTCCTGCTCGTCCGAATAGTCCATCGTCTTGGACCACGTATAAACGGCGGTGACATTCGAGCCGCCTGCAAAGTTGTACTTCAAGGTGGTCTGCATCGAATCGTAGCGACTGTCCTTGAAGGGATTTAGCTCGGTGATTCCTCCCGTGTAGTTGGCGCCGTAGGCTTGGCTCAGGACGCCGCCGGCGGAGCCAGTGCCCGGCGCCGAGGGATTGGCGTTCATGTTGATGGTCGGATGATTGTCATAGGCGCCGATATAGCCGATGTTCAAGGCTAGATTTCTCCCGAACTCCTGCTCGACCGTGACGTTATAGGAGTTGATGTACCCGCGGTGGTAAGGGTTGGGGACGGTCACGGTGGCAGCGCTGACCGGCAGAGGAATCTGGCCGCTGCTCAGATTCGGCACCGGAATCAGCGTGAGACCGGTGGGAACGTTGTAGCTCCCGCTGCCCAGGCCCGTGCCGTTCAGGCCGGTGAGGCTGGCCACGGGGACATAATATGCTTGATTCGGCGGCAGATTGTTATCGAGAAGCAGGGAAGGATAGGCGTTGAGCAGAACATGGTATGGATCATACGGATCGGCGCTCAACCCATAGCCCACGCGCAGGACCGTCGTCGGCCTGATCGTGTAGTCGATTCCTATGCGCGGGAGGTACTGCCCGTGCCCCACATCGGCATTGTCGTTCTGTGGAACGTTGCCATAGCCGCCGATCGAGATGATGCCGTTTGTCAGATTCAACAAGCGGAGACCCTTGCTGTTGTTCGCGTATCCGAAGGGATAGTATTCCCAGCGCAGGCCGGCCGTCAGCGTCAGTTTGGGAGTCATCTGCCACTGATCCTGCACATACCACGCCCAATTCGACCATCGCTCTGAATTGGGGTTGAAGAGCTGGCGCGCCTTGCCGGTTTCTTGCGGCAGCCCGAGCAGGAAATCAGCCCACTCGTTGAACCAGGTGGGGGTGGTCCCATAATTAGAAGTAGCGAAGCCATTGAACTGGAACTGGCCGCGAGCGTTCTGGAACGCGCCTCCCTGCGCCTGGAAGTGGTTGATTCCAGCGTGATACCACTCGATACCAGCCTTCACGTTGTGCCTTCCCTTGGTCCAGCTCAGGTCGGCGTCGGTGACGAACTGATTGTCACGGAATACGAACGGGTTGGCAACTTGCGCGTTCCCAATGTTCAAGTCGCCGCCGTAGCTAGACACAAAGGTGAATCCTGGCCAGCCATAATACATGGTTGGACTGCCCGGCGCGCCGGCGTTGTTGGTTCCGGGAATGTGCAACTGGTCGAGTCCTCTGGGCGACGTGAGATCGAAGGTTGATCCCAGCCACTGGCGGGTGTAACCAAAGTTCCAATCGAACACCAGGTTAGGACTAAACGAGTGCGTAGCGCCGAGACCTGCGACCTGAACCAGGCCGGG
The DNA here is from genome assembly GCA_021800255.1 of Acidobacteriota bacterium. Lineage (GTDB taxonomy): Bacteria > Acidobacteriota > Terriglobia > Terriglobales > Acidobacteriaceae > Telmatobacter. Next base: position 8,938 of record JAJYZC010000033.1, on the reverse strand, counting down.
AGCGTCGCCGAGCTGTCCGCCGTTGGTAGCATCACCCACCGCGGCTCCCAGCAGGGGAGGGTCGTAGACCAGGCTCTTCGAGAAGCTATAGCGTCCCCATACCATGGTGTTCTGATTCCGCACCCAGGTGACCTTCGTATCGCTGTCGTTGCGGTTCATCAGAGCGGTGCCGCTGCCCGTCCAGTTGAGCAGGCCGTTGCTGGTCTGCACTTCTTGTGAAAACAGCGGCTGCATCAGCCCAATCATCGTCGCTGCGGCGGGATCGATGCGGTCGGGGCAGATCTTATTCAACACGCCACCGCAGGAGATCTGCGTTTTGTTCTGTCCTTCTGCGTTGCCTGTGGCCGGGTCGTAAATAACCGGGTTTCCGGGCAGGCCGGTGAAATCGCCGCTGGCCATGGCGGCGGTCGGCAAGGTGCGCGTATCCGGGCCGGCCAACTGCCGCTGCGTGGTACGGTCGAAATCGAAGAAGAAGAAGAGTTTGTCCCTCTTGATGGGACCGCCGACGGCGCCGCCGAACTCGTTCTGGTTGTTACGGTTCTTCTTGGGAAAGATTGTAGGGTTAGTCTGAAAGTAGTTTCGCGCCGCAAAGTTCTGGTCCGTGTGGAACTCGTGCGCATCCCCGTGAAAGCTGTTGCTGCCCGACATGGTCACCACATTTACGGATGCGCCGCCGGCCATGCCCTGCTGCGCAGTGAAGGAGTTGGTCACCACATTCACGGCCGCAATGCCATCAAAAGGCGGCACATAGGCCACGTTCGCCGGGAGGTACGGATAGAGGTCCGGCACACCGTCAATGCGAGTGTTGATCGATTGATAGGACTGGCCGTTGAAGTTGGTGTTGATGGCCCTCTGTGGGTTGCCGGCGGTAGAGTTGGTCTCTGAAGTGAGTCCCGATCCGGGAATTTCACGCAGCAACGACTGGAAGTTCGTTCCCTCAGTGCCGAAGATGGGCAGATTGTCAATCTGCCGGGTAGAGAGGTTCGCCTGTACGTTGGCCGTTTCGGTCTGCAGGAGCGGCGCCGCTGTAGAGACGGTCACCGTCTGCGACGTGCTTCCCACCCTGAGATGCACGTTTAACTGGGCGACTCCATTGACTAGGACATTCACACTCGGAGTCGTCTGGGTGGCGAACCCGGCCGCGGAGACTGTCACACTGTATTCGGCCGGCAATAAGTTAGTGAATCGATAGATGCCGCTGGAGTCGCTGACGGTCGTCAGTTGAACGCCCGTCGCCAGTCCTCTTACGGTCACGTGAGCGCCCACGACAGCAGCGCCGCTGGGGTCGGTTACGACGCCCGTGAGCGAGCCATATACCGTCTGTGCGCTTGCCCGCGGGCACGTCACAAACACGAGCGCTGCCGCTAACGCTAACAATAACGCGGTGCGTAATCCTTGGCCCGTCCTCGTATACGCGGGCCTCCTGTTTGTAAGCTGTCTCACGCTAGGAACGGGCAAATCCTGGCCCGCCCTGCCGAACCACTGTCGTAAGGTCATACAGTCGCCTCCATAGGTACGCCATCTCCGCAGCTTCGCTCCATGGGCGCACCGCATCCCACCTGGCTGTACACTTCGTTCTGTCCATCCGATCGGGGAAAAACGCCGCACCCTTTCACTTGTTGCTGCAATTGGACAAGAGCTTTGCAAAAAGGAATGCCCTTGTCAAGAGAAAAACGATTTATTGAGGGATCTTTATGTAGTCAAACGATTTATCCGTAGATTTTTATGTGGTCAAAGGGCTGGCCCGAAGCGTTTTCGACTCCGGCCGGGTGTTTTTACGGTGCGCCGGAATTTTTCCCGGCCTCGGATGAACGCAAAAGCGAAGACCAATGAGCCAGTCTGAAGCGCCTGCCCGCAGGCGGGCTATCTCTGTTGATATTGGTGAGGTTACGGCGATGGCCCCGCCTATACTCTCGCGTCCCCGCTCCGTTTGCGGAAGACCACTTTTAGCTCGCGCCGCCAGTGTTCGCTGAGAGCGATCAGCTCCCACTCGATCTTCGGCGAGAGGTAACGGAGCACAGGCTCGTTGGCGGGGTGAATGCGCAAGGCTGGAGCGGCCAGCAGCAGACGCGGCTCCAGCGGTGAAACCTCCGCGCCCTCGAAATACCCCTGGCGCTCGAAGGCCGAGAGCAGCCTGCCTCCGGCGGCGCCGGGCTGGCGGCCGGCGTTGAGCGCGCGCACGCGGATCCAGTAGTCGAGCGCCTGCAAGGGCAGGTGCAGGTCCTCGCCGGCCTTCAACTCCAGCACGGTGAGCCGGCCGTTGCGGTCCAGTGTGAGCAGGTCGAGCATTCCGCGGTCGCCAGCGGCGAGCGCCGGCACCTGCGAATAGAGCAGATCACCGCGCAGGCCGGGCAGCAGCTCCGCGAGCCCTTGGCGCAGCCGCGACTCCAGCCATCGCTCCGGCGCCATGCGGAAGAGCGGATCAGTGTGTGCGCCGTCGGCGTGGCGGCTGAAGAAAAGCCGCGCCAACAGCTCACGGCAGAGCGGCTCGTTCTCTTCAGTGAGCGGCGTCTCGCTCCCACCGGCGCCGAAGCTGGCTTCGTCCTGACGCGCAAACGAGTGGGCAGACGCGCTGTGGCGGACGCGCGCAAACTCCAGGCCGTGCAGCAGCAAACCAACCTCGGTGGGCGAGCTGGCGCGGATCTCCACCCGCTCCCGGGCGGCCGGCGGCACGAGCGCCAGCAGCCGGTCGATTCCGGCGCGGCAGCGCTCCATTGCGGCCTGCGATGAAAATGCGTGCACCAGCCGGGAATCCAGGTTCCCGGTATCACGAAAGTCCACGCTGGCGAGCTCTTCGCTGCGCTCGTCGAGAGTGTAGAGCTCGAAACCGGCGGCGGCGTGATTCAGCCAGGCCATGCGCTCGGCGGTGGTGCGCCAGGCATCCCTGGGCACAATGACCTTGAGGCCGCCAAAGTGCCGGCGGCCGCCGCTATGCTGGCGGCAGTAGTCCAGCCACAGAATTCCCAGCGTCAGAATCCCATCGATGATCGCCGCCGACTCGGCCTCGCCCACGCCGATCACCGCATCCGCCGCGGTTCCTTTCAGCAGCCGCCCGCGCACGTAGGCCGGCCCAAAGCTGTGTTCCAGGTCCATGGCCGAGCGCAGGCCGTCCACCTTCGCGCCGATGAAGCTTCGCGTGAGCGCCCGTTCCAGCAGCCGCTGGTAGTTTCTGCGCGCAGCCTCGCGCGCCGTAGGGGTGCGGCGGTCGTTGGTGGGGGCCAGCTCCAGCGCCTGCGGCCTGGCCGCACCCATGCGCCGCGTGATCAAGCGCAGGCATTGCGCGCGCTCCTGCGCGTCCACTACCGTGCGCACCAGGTTGCGTTCCTCGCTCCACAACTGGAGCAGGCAGCGGCCATGCGACTCGCTCACCGAATAGTGCGCCGTGCGCATGTCGAAGAGCACTTGGCCATCTTCAAGAAGCGCGGCCGCCGGATGGTCTGCTAAATACGATTCAATGGCCTGTGCCAGGTGCGCGGCCGGCGGCGGCTCAGCCGCTGACCCGCCAACTACGGGCTTTTGCCGATGGGGTGGAGCGCCTGCGGCCACGGGTCAACCTTGCCGATCGCTGCCTACCAGCCCTTGCGCTGGCGCAGACTGGTGATGTGCGCGGTGTGATGGCGCGCGTGCCACTCGTATAAAGCAAGCGCCGCGGCCAGCGTCTGGCGGCCCATCTTGGGGTGGTGGAAGCCGCGCTGAAATTCGTCTTCGCTCATGGCCTCCAGCAGCGCCACCCAGCGGCGTTGCAGGCCGTCAAGAAAGGCCAGCGAGGCATCAACGGGCAGCCGCGCGCTGTCGGGCAGATTGGCCCAGGCTGCCTGATCGAAGGGGTTGATGGCGGGCCAATCCTCAGTGAGCGCCAGCTTGAAACGGACGAAGCAGTTGGCGTTCGTGTCGGCCAGGTGGTGCACCACCTGCCGCGCCGTCCAGCCGCCCTCACGGTAGGGCGTGCTGAGCTGGGCTTCGCTCAGCCCAGCCACCGCCGCGCGCAGCCGCTCGGGCAGCAGACGCATGGTTTCAATGTGGGCCGCGCGCAGGGCGGGCGTACTCGCCGCCGGAGGCGTAAAGCGGCCAATGGGATATTGCAGACTCTCCTCATCCGTCATGCCCAAAATTTATCACGCCTTTCCGGCATGGAGTGGATGCCATCCGCAACCCACTATGCCGTGCCGCGAAGCGGCCAATCCATCATCGCTTCTTCTTGTGGAACGGCCACAGATGCAGATGATGCTTCCCAACGTGGCCACGATGATGCTTGGCCGGGTGCCCGAAAAGGGACTTTTGCGGGTGAACTGCCTTGGGACGCTTAGCATGGCGCCTTAGCTGCGCGTGATTCGTCTTGGGAGGCTTGGCATGGCGCCTTGGCTGCGCGTGATTCGCCTTGGGGCGCGTGGCGGCAAGCCGCTGCTGCGGGTGAGTTGCCTTGGGCCGCTTCGCAGCTTGCCGCTGCTCGTGCGGATGAGCCGGCTTGGGTTGCTTCATACGGCGCTTCGCCGCAAACGCCGGTACAAGGAGGGCCATCGACAAGACCGCCGCGACAGCAAACTTCTTCATGGCCCGAATGTAGCACGATCTCCGGCGCCGTGACAGATGCCGGAAGGCCGGGTTTGCGGATAGCAACCGCGGCGCGCGCGCCGCCGCGGCTGCGCGCCAAGCGTACACTGGAAGCACGATGACCCATCCGGCAGCTTCCCCTGAACCGAGCGAAAACCGCTTCTTTTTTGAGAAATTCGGCATCACCAGCCGGCTTTTGGAGCGATGCCTCGGCGAAGCCCTCTCTTCGGGCGGCGACTATGCCGACCTTTACTTCGAGTCGGTGACGGCTACGGCGCTGGGCGTGGATGAGCAGATCGTGAAATCGGCCAGCCAGGGAACGAGCGCCGGCTGCGGCATCCGCGTGCTGAGCGGCGAGCGCACCGGCTACGCTTATACCGACAACCTGAGTCCGGAGCGTCTGCTGCACGCTGCCCGCACCGCGGCGCTGATCGCTTCGGGGCCGGCCAAGCAGCCGATTCAGGGATTCACTGCGGCGCCCTCCGCCAATCTCTATCCCATTCCCCCCGGCGGCTACGACCTGGACCTGGCCGCGCGGCTGGAGCTGATCCTGCGCGCCGACAGGGCGGCTCGCGCCTTCGACCGGCGCATCGTCCAGGTGCGCGCAAGCTATGCCGAGGAACTGCGCCACATCCTCGTGGCCGGCTCTGACGGGACCCTCGCCAGCGACACGCAGCCGCTCGGCCGGCTGAATGTTTACGTCATCGCCAAAGAAGGGGCCGTCACCACACGAGGCGCGGCGGGCGGCGGCGGAAGGGCAGGGTTGGAGCAATTTGCCGGAAGCAAAAGCCCAGAGGGTCTGGCCCGCGAAGCGGCCCGCGGAGCCGTCTTGCAGCTTAGCGCCGTGCCCGCGCCCGCCGGCGAGATGGAGGTGGTCCTTGGCCCCGGCTGGCCCGGCATCCTGCTCCACGAAGCGGTAGGCCACGGCCTGGAGGCCGACTTCAACCGCAAGAAGACTTCGGCCTTCAGCGGGCGCATCGGCCAACTGGTGGCCAGCCCCAAAGTCACCGTGGTGGACAATGGAACCATCGCCAGCCGCCGCGGCTCGCTCAACGTGGACGACGAGGGTTCGCCCACCCAGGAGACGGTGCTCATCGAGGGAGGCGTGCTCAAAGGCTATCTCTCCGACAAGCTTTCGGCGCGGCTGATGGGCATGGCCGATACGGGGTCGGGCCGCCGCGAGGGCTACCAGCACATTCCCATGCCGCGCATGACCAACACCTATATGCTGGCCGGCGAGGACGCCCCCGAGGACATCCTGCGCTCGGTCAAGCGCGGTCTCTACGCGGTCAACTTCGGCGGCGGCCAGGTGGACATCACTAACGGCAAGTTCGTCTTCTCGGCCTCTGAGGCGTATCTCATTGAAGACGGTAAGATCACCGCGCCGGTGCGCGACGCCACGCTCATCGGCAACGGCCCCGAGGCGCTCAAATACGTCTCCATGGTGGGCAACGACCTGAAGCTCGACGAGGGCATCGGCACCTGCGGCAAAGAGGGCCAGAGCGTGCCGGTCGGCGTGGGCATTCCCACGGTCAAGCTCGACAAGATGACCGTCGGTGGCACGGGAAGGTAACGAGCGTTAGCGAAAAATTTAATCCATGCGGTTTTTCGGGCGTCACGGGAACCCGTGTAACCACAAACTGAACCTGATAGCCGCGTTCGAGATCGATCACCAAGGTGCGGCCGTCCATCTCAAGCTGCGTAGCCAGCGCGGGATCGCGCATCCGCATAGAGCCGCAAATGTTATCACTCCGAGATAACAACACGCTTATTCTTTCGCGGATAATGCAGGCACGACCAGGCCCACGAGAAGAGAAAGGGGCGCACAGCATAGGCGCTCCTTCGGGTCCGCGATGCAATCGCCTTACAGCGGCTGGGGCGCGTAATCCTCTTCCTCTTCCACCCCGTACCGGCGCAGCAGCACGGGCAGGCTCTGCGAGAAGGCCGAGCGCGGCATCACGGTGTCGCAGCCAGCCTCGACGGCCTTCATCTTCAGGTCGCCCTGAACATGGCTCAAAAAGCCGATGATCGACACCGCTTTCTTGTACTTGGTCTTGAATTTGGGGATCAGAGTCATGGGCTTGGCGTTCAGGTTGTTGAGGTCGAAGACCAGCAGCGTGGGCCGGTCCGCGTCCGGTTCGAAGGCGACGCGCGCCACCGATTCCTTGTCGCTGCCCTTGATGAACTCCACCTTCACACCCAGCTTGCGCGCCGTCTCCTGAATCTTGGCCAGGAAGAAAAGGTCCTCGATAAAGCAGAAGATGCGGGTGGGGGCGTCTTCGCGGACGGGCGCCGGGGCTTGGGGCATGTAAGCATCCTGATAATAACCGGCGTGGTTGCCCGGCACCTGAATCGTGGAGGGCGGTCCGTCGGCAATGTTGCCGTTCACGGCCCGGTAGCTGTGGTCCATGGGGCCGATAAACTCGCGCGGGCCTCTCTGCCTGTTCTTACGCCTGCCCTGCGAGGAGGGCGAGAAGCTGTTACCCGGTTCCAGCGCCGAGGCAGCATTCTTCTGGAAGAACTTCTTCTTCTTCCGCCCCTGGTTCTGGCGTGCGCCAGAGGGCCTGGACGGGGCTGCTTGAGGCTGCGCAGGCTGCTGGGGCTGCTGTTCCGGGGCCGGCTGGAGCAATTGGGCTTGCGGATTGCTCGGCTGGGCGGATTTATTCTTGCGGCGGCGGCGGCGGCGCCGATGCCCTTGCGGCTGCACCGGTCCGATCTCCGGCGCAGGCCCCAGTTCCGGCTGGGGCTCCGTCAATTCTGTCGTCATGCTTATATTTCCTGATTTGTTCTCTGCTGCATTGTGTTTCTAACGCGCCTTCCCACTTTCCGTTCCAGCATCTGGCGCGGCCCCGGCGGTAACGGAACTCGAGCGAGCGGTTAAAGACTCGCGGCTCCCAATCCGTGCAAGCAACCTGCCACTTGACCCGCCGGCTTCCATCTGCGCTCATGGCAAATAAGCGGTAGGATCAACCATCCCGGTGACAGGCTATTTTGCCGGCCTGCTTACTTTGCTGCCGGAACGGCTTCCAGCCCGAAGACGCAGGACACAGCGCCTGTACAGGGAAGCCTTTATGGCTCTATCCCGAGATGTCCGAACAGTCGAGCTGATTCGCCACCCTCCCACTCCATGGAGCGCCTCGCTTGCTGCGCTCATTGGCCGGGAGCATGGATTACGGCTGCGGGCCATCAATCATCCGGCTCCAGCAGTTCAGCTTCCGTGGTTCCTGCCTTTCGACCTCTGTGAAAATGCAAACGCCGACTGCGCAGGTGCTTCTTCAACTCGCGCGATGGTCAGAATCGCGGCGCCGTGGCCAGTGCTTTTCTCAGGTGTGATGCCCTTCCTATCTGAGCTTTCGCCGCGCAAGTCTGATAAGGAATGAACTGGCCGGCGAGGTCTGCTTGTTCGGCAGCGAGCTTGCTCTCCCCCTTCGGGGTGATCCGCGTCAGCCGCCTAGATAGGCAATATAGATACTACAGCGAACCATCCCGGCTGGCAAGTTAAGTTTACGCTCGCCAAAGCGTGATTTTTTGCTGGAGGACTCCCGATGATTACCCCCATCCCTCAAAAGGGCATAGAAATGCGCCTTTCCCGCGTAAGGGCTTCCCCGTTTTGTCTTGGGGGTTGGGGTGGAGGCAACGGCAAAGGAACAGTGGCGGAATGCGGTGCTGGAGGGGAAAAGGAGCCCGTAAACGCAGGAAAGCCACTCCCGTAAGAGTGGCCGCAGAATCCTGCTTTCGTCACTGGCCTCCCAGTTGACGCTGGGCGGCGGTCCCCCCGGATGGCTTACCCCTTTTTAGGTCCGCTCTTTGGGCGGTTGCTCATGCCGGGCGCCTGCCGTTTCTTAGCTGCCTTCGCATGTCGGCGGCAGCAGGAACATCACTGGCGCTAATCTAAGAGCAATCGGCGTGCCGTTTACGACAGAATTGAAAATCAATCGGTTAGTGGAAGGGAGCGCGCGGGCTTTCTGAAATCTGGAAGGCTGGAAGGGCTCGAACCTTCAGAAAACTGTAGACGCTTCTTCTCATCGCTGGCAACGAGGACAAAAGTGGGTTCCACGGCCAGCCAGGAGAATGCGCCGGATGAGGGCGTAACAGCGTGGGCAGGGCAGGCCGGCTCGCTGGTAGACGCAGTGTTCAAGCTGAAAAAATCCACGCTCTCCGCCGGCGTCCACATAATCGGAAACGGACGAGCCGCCGAGTCGGATGGCGTGGCTGAGAATCTCGCGCAGGGCGAGCCGAAGGCGCTCCAATTCGGCGCGGGTGAGCCGTCCGGCGCGGCGGCGCGGGCGGATGCCGGCGTGAAAGAGGGATTCGTCGGCATAGATATTGCCCACGCCCGAAAGAAGATTCTGGTTGAGGAGCGCAGCCTTGATGGGGAGCCGGCGGC
>JAJYZC010000032.1 GCA_021800255.1 Acidobacteriota bacterium | reverse complement strand
CTGTAAAACTGTAACGTTCCATGAAATATAGAAAAATCAATAGCTTCCGCCCGCCCATCCCCACAGACTTGCAGAAACCGTGAAACCGTAAAACTGTAAGTTTTAGAGCCGCCTCAGCGCGCGGCCTTCCGCTCTTCGCCCCTCCAACAGCCGCAAAGGGATGTGCTAAGCCAGAAGGATTTGTGCTCCGCTCATCGCAACGAACGCGAGGAACGGAGCGCGGCCGCCTGCGATTCTTCCGCCCTGCAACGAAGAACCGCAACCAGATAAAATGACTCTTAGCGGGCACTTGACCCAGAGCATCTTGCCGGCGGTCCCATCCAAAGGCGGAATCACTCATTGACGAAAGCGGAGCAACAAAAACCATCCATCCAGGATGCTTTGCTGGACCCCGGCAGCCCCGATCTAGGCGACAACTTTCCAGCCCTGTGCAACAAGCGGAACAATCGCTTTGCCGGGAGACTCCGGGCAGAAGAGGACGAGAAGCGCCTGGAACCAGCTAGAGCAGCAAATCGCCGCGAGCATTCCCTCATTGGCGTTCTGGCCATCCAGGGCGACTACGCCGCTCACGCCGCCGCCCTCGAAGAGGCGGGCGCCGAGCCGTGCGAGATTCGCAAGCCCGAAGAGCTGGCCGGCCTGGACGGCCTGGTGATCCCCGGCGGCGAATCGACCACCATGCTCAAGTTCCTGAAGCCCCGCTTTTTTGAGACGTTAGAAGAGTTTTGTCGAAGCCATCCCGTCTTTGGCACCTGCGCCGGCGCCATTCTGCTGGCCCGCGAGGTGCGCAACCCGGCACAGCGCAGCCTGGGGCTGCTCGATGCGGTGGTGGAGCGCAACGCCTACGGCCGGCAGATCGACTCGGCCATCCTCACCGCTGAAACTACCCTCCCCGGAGGCCCGCTGGAGATGGTCTTCATCCGCGCGCCGCGCATCGCCGAGGTTGGCCCCGGGGTCGAGGTGCTGGCCCGCCGCGACGGATTTCCCGCGCTGGTCCGCCAGGGCAGACTGATGGCCGCGACCTTTCATCCCGAACTTTCCAGCGACCGGCGCGTTCACCGGCTCTTTGTGGGCATCGCCGCCGCCGCTCATTTGAAATAGACAACTTGCACAGGTTGCGCTGGCTCTCGCGCTCCAGGTTGCCGTCTGCTCAAGAGGGCGCAAAGCTGTGCTCTCCAAATTTTGAGCGCATCCTCCCGATTCCGGATGCGTCCAAACAAAAGTGGGAGTACCCTTTTTCTTAGAGGCTCCGTCATGCCTTCCATCTTCACCCCCATCCCGTCGGAAATCGAGCGGAAGTCGCCTGGAACCGGCGGCAAGCCGCCAGTCGACCGCCGGCCAACCGGAGGCGGAGGAGGCGGAGGAGACGACAACTGGAATCATCCGCGGCACGGCCCACGGGAGCTGCTCAATCGGGTTCGCGCCTTCGTCTTCTGCGCCTTGGCCGGGGACATGATGTTCTTCGTGACCCTGGTGGCGCTCTTCTATGCCCGCCAGAGCGGCACCTACATGGATCCGCGCACCATGCGCCAGGTAGGCGACTGGCGCCCGGTGCTGCTGCCCCCCATCCTTTTCCTTAACACGGCGATCCTGCTCCTCAGTACCCTGACGATGGAGTTGGCGCGCCGGCACATCTTCCACGAGATGGATGTGATTGAGGAATGGTTAGGTATGGGACGCCCCGCCTTGCGCCGCACGGCGCCCTGGCTGGCTGCAACCCTGGGGTTGGGAATCCTGTTTCTTCTCGGGCAGTTCACGGCCTGGAGGCAATTGACGGCTCAGGGCTTTGCCTTCGACCGATGGGCGACGCCGGCCAGCTACTTTTTTTACGTCATTACCGGCCTGCACGCCGCTCACCTTCTCCTCGGCGTTCTGGCTCTCTTCTTCTGCCTCTTCGCTCTCGGTTTGCTCAAGCGCGTCGATTATCGCCAGATCGCCGTCGATTCCACCGCATGGTTCTGGCATACCATGAGCCTTGCCTGGCTGGTGCTGTTCTCGGTCCTGCTGTTTGGGCAATAAGGCAGCTTCCGGCTCCCGGCCTTTGGCCATCCCCGCTCGCGCAGGCGCTCGGGAAAGGTGCAGTTAGAAGGACAGCGGCGGCGATTCATGCAGAGCGAAGCTCAGAACTGAAAGTATGCGCCGATCATCGGCTCCGCCGTGTGCTTGAAGGCATCGGGGCAGCCGGCCTCGGTGGTGATGCAGGGAGCCTTGTTGACATTGCCGCGGTATTGGACGCGCAGGCCGACGTGCGGCAGAACTCCCCAGTCGAATCCGGCGCCGTAGACATAGACCGCCGTGTGGGAGCCTTGGGTTCCGCTCTGGCCGCTGGTGGGTTCGGTGAGCAGAATGCCGACGCCCGCCAGCGCGAAGGGCCGGAAGTTCGCCGCGCGGGCCGAGAGCAACCAGTCGCCAGTGAACTCGTCGGCGTTCGCCGAGACAACAATCTCAGGAGGAGGGCCGGTGCACAAGGAGCAAAAACCGGCGTTGCTGTACACCTGGTTGGCGCGGTTGTAGGAGTAGGTGGCTTCGTAGCCAACCAGCGGATTGCTGACGTGGCGCAATTCAATGATGCCGCCGGCAGAGTCGGAAGGACTCTCATAGTTGCCGTTGCTGCTGGTGGTCGAGCCACTGAAGGCACCATAGAGGCTTCCGGCAACATCGGTCTGCGCGCGGGCGGCTGTACAGCTAAGTGCGGCCAGCGCGAGCAGAGAGAGAGCGGGCTTGAACCATTTCGTACGCATTATCCCCTTTCTGATCCCCAGAGGGGCGTTGGGGCCGCGCTTACGTTTGGCGGCGCATCGACTGGCTCCCTGCCTCTACTGTAGCCCAATCAGACTCTCGCAGGCGCAGCATCGACCGGCAACGCTGCCCAAGCGTAGGGACCTCCGGGCAATCGAAGTAAATAGCGCGATTGGCGGCCATCAGCAACTGCACGGCCTCCAAGCGGGGATCGCGAGCGAAGAACGATCCGCCGGAGTAGATAAACTCGTCGGTCAGGTACTCAATGGCGTGGCCCAGTATTTCGAGGGCGTGGCCCGCCTCTGGGGAGATGCGGCGGCGAGAAGAACCGGCGCGGACGGCGGATGCAACCGGCGTGGAATCGATAGAAGTCACTCCGCTGCTCATGGTCGTCGTCATCGTGTTTATCCTCACCCTGTTTTTCGGCTCCCTGGGCACCTTTTTTCAGATGACAAACGTACCGTGTTCCTGATTAGTACACGGGCATTATCCCGAACCGGAATGGGAAGGGCTGTGATCTGGCGCACATTCAATGAAGAGCAAGCCAGGATATTCATACCCAAGAGAGAGATGGAAGGCGGTCAACTTCCCGCAAGCGTTCTCCTGGGTCAAAAAAGGGGCGGCAATTACTGCACCGTGCGCCAATGGCGGCAACTCTGGCGTGCGCCTTGACGGGATAAAGCTGAACTCCTAAGCTCAAGCCAGGACCTGTGCAAGCGGAGACCATATTTTCTCTCGTCAAAGCAGGCGCTTTCTTGATGGGGTTCTTTGGGGCTGAGAAGCATGATTCCGTATCACTGGCAATACCTTCCGCTGTTGATGCAGATTGCGGCGGCCTTTCTGTTGGGGCTGGGAATGGTGACGGCCTCGTGGTTTGTCGGCCGGCACCGCAATACCGCGGTCAAGCTGGACGCATACGAGTGCGGCATCAAGGCCGTGGGCGACGCGCGGGGCCGGTTCAGCGTGCGCTTTTATCTGGTTGCGGTTCTGTTCATCCTGTTCGACGTGGAAGCCGTCTTCATGATGCCCTGGGCGGTCATTTACCGCAAACTGCCCGGGATCACCGGCTCCCGCCTCTTCGGATTCTGGGAGATGCTCGTCTACCTGGGATTTGTCGCCGTCGGACTCTACTACATCGTGCGCAAGGGCATTCTGAACTGGAGCCAGGACAAGGCGGACCTCTAGGATGAGCGATTCCATCAGCCAAACTTCCGCCGGCAAGCTCCAAGCTGTCGAGCAATTTCGTGAACATCCGGCCGTCAAGGCCCTCCTGGGCGGGAACGCGCAGGCTCTCACCGGAGCCAAATTCGACCGCGGCGAACTGACTCTCACCGTCGCGCCGGAAGAGATTCGCGCCGCCTGCGCCACGCTGCAAGCCGCCGGCTATAACTACTTCGAGGACATGACTGCCGTCGACTGGTTTCCCTCCGCGCCCCGGTTTCAATTGAGCTATCACCTGCTGTCGCACGCACGTAAGGAACGCATCCGGGTGTGTGTATGGCTTGCGGAAGACGATTCGTCGGTTGAGTCCATCACCTCTGTTTGGCCGGCGGCTGATTTTTACGAGCGCGAGGTCTTTGACCTGTTCGGCATCCGCTTCGAAGGCCATCCCAACCTGCGCCGCATCCTCATGCCCGACGACTGGGAGGGCCATCCCTTGCGCAAGGATTATCCGGTGGAGGGGTACCGCTGATGAGCGATCGCGCCCTAGCGCCTGTTCTCGACCTGCCGGGTTCGGAGAGCACCGCTGCTCGCCACATGATCTTAAACATGGGCCCGCAGCATCCGGCTACCCACGGCGTGCTGCGCCTGGTGGTCGAGCTGGACGGCGAGGTCATCGTCAGCGTCAAACCGCAAATCGGCTATCTGCACACCGGCATCGAGAAGACCTGCGAGGCCAAGTTCTACCAGCAGGTGGTGCCGCTCACTGACCGCATCAATTATCTCGATACGTTCTCCAACAACTTGTGTTATTGCCTGGCGGTGGAAAAGCTGCTGGGTCTGGAGATCCCTGAGCGGGCGCAGTGGATTCGAGTCCTGCTCACCGAGCTGAGCCGCCTCAACTCCCACCTCATCTGGCTGGGCACGCATGCCATGGACATTGGTGCGCTCACCGTCTTTCTTTATACGTTCCGCGAGCGCGAGGAGATTCTAAGGCTCTTCGAGGCCGTGGCCGGGCAGCGGATGATGGCCAGCTACTTCCGCATCGGCGGCCTGTCCATGGAGCCGCCGCTGGACTTCTTCGACCGCGTGCAGGCTTTCATCCGCACATTTCCGGAAAAGATCGACGAGTATTCCAACCTGCTCACCGGCAATCCGATCTTCATCAATCGCCTGAAGGGCGTGGGCTATCTCTCCGCGGCCGATGCGATTGCGCTAGGCGTCTCCGGCCCTCCCTTGCGCGCCTCGGGCGTCGATTTCGACCTGCGGCGCGATATGCCCTACTCCAGCTACGAGAAGTTTCAGTTCCAAGTGCCGGTCTCTACCGATGGAGACTGCTGGGCGCGCTACCTGGTCCGGCTCATCGAGATGCGCGAGAGCGTGAAGATCATCCAGCAGGCGCTGGACGGAATGCCGGATGGCCCGGTCAAAGCCGACGCTCCCAAAGTCGTTCTGCCTGACCGCGAAAAGATGAAGACCCAGATGGAGGCCCTGATTCATCACTTCAAGATTGTGACCGAAGGCTTCAACGTTCCGGCCGGCGAGGTCTATCAGGGCATCGAATGCGGCCACGGACAGATGGGCTACTACGTGGTCTCCGACGGCAGCGCCAAACCCTACCGGGTGCACATGCGCTATCCCTCGTTCCCCACGCTGCAGGCCATCGAGACCATGTGCAAGGGCCGTTTGATCGCCGATCTGGTGGCCGTCATCGGCTCCATCGACATTGTGCTGGGCGAGATCGACAGGTAGTCGCGGAGGGCTGGATGGCGAATTACGCGAAGTTGGCGGCTGGAGGCCAAACAAGATGCGGCCAGGCTCTGCCGCAAGCGGAGGCGATTGTTGCAGCGGCGATTCAGGGGGCGGTTTGAGTGAGGCTGCTTCATCGGTTTATGCGGAGCTATGGGTTTCCTTTGCTTCCCTGCTCCGCAGCTACACCGCAGCCCACGGGTTGAACAGCAACCGCCAGACGACGATTGAATTCGGCGGGCAGCGGATTCTGACCCGCCACGGCGAACGGCGGCTCGATTTTGAACGCAACGGCGCGACCGTAACCTGGACGCGCGAGGATGGAAGCGGAGGAATGCTGGAACTGACGGAAGCCGGAAGATTGCGCGGCCCGGCCGGCGAGCAGGAGATGGATCTGGCCGCCGAAGCCTGGGCGCGGGAACTGATGCGGGAGCCAAAGCCATGAGCCCCAAAAACACAAGCCCTGAAACCATGTCGGTGTTTTCGCCGCAACTGGCTGCGCGCTTCGATGCGCTGGTAGAGAAATATCCCGTCCGCCGCTCTGCTCTGGTTCCTATGCTGCTCTACGCTCAGGACGAGGTAGGCTACCTCTCCGACGCGGTGATCGCCGAAGTCGCGCGGCGCATCGGCATCACCGAGCTGGATGTGCGCAACGTGGCCAGCTACTACTCCATGCTGCGCTTCAAGCCCGCCGGACGCTACAACATTCAGGTCTGCACCAACATTGCTTGCATGTTGCGCGGCGCCTACGATCTGTTCGAGCGATTCGAGGAGGAACTCGGCATCGGCCACAAAGGCATCACCGCCGACGGCCTGTTTTCGCTCGAAGAGGTTGAGTGCATCGGGGCCTGCTCGTGGGCGCCGGCCATCCAAGTCAACTACGACTTTCACGACGAGCTGAAGCCCGATCTCGTTCCCGGCATCCTCGACGGCTATCGCGGCCAAGCTCATGCGGACTCATCTCGTCCGGAAGGGAGCCGCTGATGCCGCGCCTGGTCTCCCATCCCGACGAAGTGAAGATCGTTTCCCGCCGTTTTGGCATGGGCGCGGCCAGCATCGACCGCTACATCGAACTCGGCGGCTACCAGTCCGCGAAGAAGTGCCTCGAACAGGGGCCGGACTGGATCATCAATGAAATGAAGGCCTCCAACCTGCGCGGGCGCGGCGGCGCCGGCTTCCCCACAGGCATGAAGTGGTCCTTCGTCCCCAAGCAATCCCCCAAGCCCAAATACATTCTCGTCAATGGCGACGAGAGCGAGCCGGGCACCTGCAAAGACCACCTGATCTTCCTCCACGATCCGCACGCGGTGATCGAGGGCGCGCTCATTGCGGGCCTCGCCGTGGGCGCCAAGCTCGGCTTCATCTACCTGCGCGGCGAGTACCGCTACCTGCTGAAGATCGTGGAGAAGGCCGTCGCCGACGCCTATGCGAAGGGCTTCCTCGGCAAAAATATCTTCGGCTCCGGCGTCGAGTTCGAGGTCATCACGCAGACCGGAGCGGGCGCCTACGAGGTGGGTGAAGAGTCGGCGCTCATGGAGTCGCTCGAAGGCAAGCGCGGCATTCCGCGCATCCGCCCGCCGTTTCCCGCCGTGGTCGGCCTCTATGGCGGACCCACGGTCATCAACAACGCTGAGACCATCGCCTCGGTGCCCCACGTGATCGAGATGGGCGCCGCGGCTTACGCCGCCGTGGGCACGCCGCGCAACGGCGGCACGCGCCTGTTCTGCCTGAGCGGCCACGTCGAGCGCCCCGGCGTCTACGAGCTGCCCCTGGGCTACAACCTGAAGAAGATGATCTACGAGGTAGCCGGCGGCATTCGTGGCGGGCGCACATTAAAAGCTGTGGTTCCCGGCGGCTCGTCCACGCCGGTTTTGCTGCCCGAAGAGATTGAAACGCTTGGCATGGACTTCGACCAGGTGGGCAAGGCCGGCTCCATGCTCGGCTCCGGCGGCGTGGTGGTCATCGACGACCAGACCTGCATGGTCGAGTTTGCGCTGCGCACCATCAGCTTCTACCAGCATGAGAGCTGCGGCTGGTGCATTCCCTGCCGCGAAGGCACTGACTGGCTCAAGAAGTCGCTCACGCGCTTTCATGCCGGCTTCGGCAGAGCCGAGGACATCGACAACATCCGCTATTTGGCAGAAAACATGCTGGGGCGCACCTTCTGCCCGCTGGGCGACGCGGCAGCCATGCCGACCATCGCGTTTGTCAAAAAGTTTCGCAAGGAGTTTGAGGATCACTTGAACGGAAAGCCCTGCCCGTATGCGCGGCAAGGCGTGCCGCAGTTGACGGTGGTGTAGATAGCGTGAAGATATCAATGTTTTGAAAGGGCACAGCTTTAGCCGTGCCGAATGTAAATGAAAGCGATCGGGGCTTTAGCCCCTGGGGGAACGTAAACCGGAAAATGCCCGACGTAACCTTCACCGTCGACGGAAGAAAGCTCACCGCGCCTGCGGGGACGCTGCTCATTGACGCCTGCCGCAAAGCCGGCTTTAAAAAGAACGCGCCATGAAATTCAGAGAATTCACGCGGCTGCTGCGAGACAACGGCTGGAAACTGAAGAGTCAGCAAGGTAGCCACCAGCAATGGGTTCATCTATCGAAACCGGGTAAAGTGACAGTAGCGGGACATCCAAACGACGATATTCCGCCAGGAACCCTGAGCGCAATGCTCAAACAGGCAGGATTGAAATGAAGAAAGAGTTTTTGGTCGTTTTTGAGATCGGGAAGTCGAGCTTCGGAGCGTCTGCGCCAGACATTCCTGGCTGCTTCGCGGTTGGACCAACACTGGATGAGACAAGACGCCGTTACCTTGAGGCGGTCGAATCGCACTTGAAATGGTTGGCGTCCGATCGCGATCCGGTTCCCGAACCCGCAACTACGCGTTTCGATTTCTCTCCGCGAGCAAAGGGAGAGAAGCCGCGCTATTACGTCGAATGGCTCCAAATACCGATGCCGCAGCGGCTCTCGCCCAAGAAAGCAACGAGGGCAGCCTGAGGAAACTTATGCCCGACGTAACCTTCACAGTCGACGGAAAGAAGCTCACCGCTCCCGCGGGGACGCTGCTCATTGACGCCTGCCGCAGGGCGGGCATCGAGATACCGGCTTTCTGCTACTATCCCGGCCTGTCGTTACAGGCCGCGTGCCGCATGTGCCTGGTGCGCCAGGAAAAGGTGCCCAAGCTGCAAACCGCTTGCACCACCCAGGTGGCCGAGGGCCAGGTCTTCTATACCGATACGCCGGAGGTTGTGCAGTCGCGCAAGGCCATGCTTGAGCTCGTGCTCGGCAACCATCCGCTGGACTGCCCGGTCTGCGACGCCGGCGGCGAGTGCGAGCTGCAGGACATGACCTTCAAGTACGGCGCCGGCGAAAGCCTCTATGCAGAGGCCAAGAATCACCGCGACGAGCAGCAGTGGTCGCCTGCGGTCTTCTACGACCGACCGCGCTGCATCCTCTGCTACCGCTGCGTGCGCGTCTGCGGCGAGGGCATGGACGTGTGGGCGCTGGGCATCCAGAACCGCGGCGTGAACTCCGTCATTGTCCCCAACGAAATTGGAAAAAATGGAGTGGGCAACCATCTCGACTGCGAGCAGTGCGGCATGTGCATCGACGTTTGCCCCGTAGGCGCGCTCACCAGCGGCAGCTACCGCTACAAGACGCGGCCCTGGGAGATGAACCACGTCTCCACCATCTGCACGCACTGCGCCGACGGCTGCAAGGTTACTCTGGGCGTGCGCCAAACCCACGAGGGCGCCGCGATCATCCGCGCCGACAACCGCGACAAGAGCGGGATCAACGGCGACTTTCTCTGCGCCAAGGGCCGCTTCGGCTTCGACTTCGTCAACAGCGAAGAGCGCCTGACCACCCCGCTGGTGCGCAACGCCCAGGGCAAGCTGGAACCGGCTTCTTGGGAGCACGCGCTGCACACGGCGGCCGCTAAGCTCAAGGAGATTCGCAACGCGCGCGGAGGCGCAGCCATCGGCGTCGCCGGCTCCAACCGCACCACCAACGAAGAGAACTACCTGCTGCAAAAGTTCGCGCGCACGGTTCTGGGCACTAACAACATCGACCACGAGCGCAGCACCGATTACGCGGCCTTTGCCCGCGCCCTGGCCGGGCACACCGGCAAAACCGCCGGCCTGCGCGAGATCGCATTCGCTCCGGCCATCCTGCTGGTAGGCGGCAATCCAACCGACGAGCACCCGATGCTGGCCTGGGCGCTGCGCGCAGATGCGCGCCTGAGCAAGGCCCGGCTCTATATCGCTAACGACAAGCCCATCAAGCTCGTCCGCCAGGCCACGGCCACGCAGAAGATTCCCGCCGGTGGTTATGCCAGCCTGACCGGCTTCCTCGAAGCCGGATCCTCGAGCTTCGCCAAGGCCATCCTCGCCGAGGAATCGCTGGTGGTGATCTTTGGCGCGGAGCTGCGCGGCGCCGACGTTGAGAGCCTCGTGGCCTGGGGTCTGAAGCGCGGAAACGTCCGGTTTGCCTATCTCGGCGACCACGCAAACTCGCGCGGCGCAGCCGACATGGGTCTCTTCCCTGACCTGCTTCCCGGCTACGTTCCCGTCACGGCGCCCGGCGCCTTCGCCGAATACTCCGGCCTTGCCGCCGCGCCTGGCATGGCCCTGCCTGAGATGTTGGCCGCAGCCGGCAAGAACGAATTAGGCGCATTGCTCGTGGTTGGAGCCAATCCGATTCCCCGTTTCAAGCTGGACCCTGCCGCCCTCCAGCATACGTTCCTCATCGTCCAGGATCTCTTTCTCACCGAGACTGCGGCGCTCGCCGATGTGGTTTTCCCCGCCGCCAGCCTTTACGAGAAGCCGGGCACGGTCACCAACACCTATGGCGACCTGCAAATGGTTGTGAAGGCGGCCGACCGTCCCGGCGTCAAACCGGATTTTGAGATTTTGGTGCGGCTGGCCGGCGCCATGGGCGCAGACGTGAAGACTTTGGTTCCCTTTGGCCGTGGCGGCGTCAGCGCCGATCTAGGCCAGTCGCGCGGCGTGCAGTCGGGCGAGGCCGACCGCCATGCGGTCTGGCTGGAGGCCCACGGACTGGAACCCCGATTGAGTCCCTTCGATCCCTTTGCGGTGCTCGACGAGATGGAGCGCCTGATCCCCGGCTATACACTGAACAGGATCAATCTTTTTGGCGGCAACGATGTGCGCACCGAGCCGGGATCGGGACCGGGATTTGTTCCGGTTGCGGCTCTGGCCGGAGCGGACCTTATCGTTCCCGCGCACGATGGCTTATTTACCTCCGCGACGTTGGGCCGTTACTGCCGCGGACTGAACGAACTGGAGCGGCACCAGGAGCGCGAACATGCAGCAGCGGCGGCGGATTAGCAACCGCAGCTCCCTCGACTGCGCCGCTCGCAAAATGCGCGAGCGGCTCCGCTCAGGAGAACGAACGTGACGATCCTCGCATTTTTTCTGTGGAGCCTGCTCAAGGTCGCCGTGGTGACGGTGGTGATGCTGCTGGGCGTGGCCTACACCGTACTGCTGGAGCGCAAGGTGGTGGGCCGCATCCAAAACCGCTGGGGGCCCAGCCGCGTCGGACCGTTCGGCCTGTTGCAGCCGCTGGTCGATGGCGCCAAATCCTTCCTCAAGGAGGATCTGATCCCCACCGGCGTCTACAGGCCGCTCTATTTGCTGGCGCCTATCATCGCTTTGGGCTGCGCGCTTATCTCCATCGCCGTAGTGCCTTTCGGCGCGCCCGGCATCGGCCCGCACGGCCTGGATCTCTTTGAAATCTCCAATGTCAACATCGGCCTGCTGGTCATTTTGGGCGTCACTTCGATTGGCGTCTACGGCATTGCCCTGGCCGGATGGTCGTCGAACAACAAGTACTCGCTGCTCGGCGCGCTGCGCTCCTCGGCGCAGTTAATCAGCTACGAGCTGGCCCTGGGCCTTTCGCTGGTGGGCGTGGTGCTGCGCGCCGGATCGTTCAACCTGCGCACCATCGTCGAGCAGCAGGCCACCAAAGGCATCGCCACATGGAATGTCTTCGGCGGATTCCAGTTCCTGGCCTTCTTCATCTACCTGATGGCGGCCTACGCGGAAACCAACCGCTCGCCCTTCGACCTGCCCGAGGCCGAAAGCGAGCTCACCGGCGGCTATCACACCGAATACAGCTCCATGAAATTCGCCATGTTCTTCATGGCCGAGTACGCCAACATGATTAACGTGGGCTGCGTGGCTACGCTGCTCTTCTTCGGCGGCTGGACCAGCCCTTTCGGCGACCTCATTCCACCGCCGCAGAACATCTTTGTCCAGGCCCTGGTGCCCATTTTCTGGTTTGTGGCCAAGGTTTTTTGCTTTCTCTTTTTGTACATCTGGGTGCGGGGGACTTTGCCCCGCTTCCGTTACGACCAGTTGATGAACTTCGGTTGGCGGGTGCTGATGCCCCTCGCCATCCTCAACATTGTGGGGACGAGTCTTTGGCTTGCGTATCGCTAGACGCGCCGCTTGCAAAACACCGCAGAGTGCGCGCATTTTTGCGCTGCGTTCGTTTACAATGAGGAATTGCGTAAGGGCCTGATCGATTGGCCCAATCGTCCTTCCCCCTAACTGACCGGTTTTTTAAAACCGGCTCCAGCCCGTAAGCGGCGGAACGATGCATCTGATCCTGTTCTTCCTTTTTGCCGGACTTTGCCTCGCCGGAGCGATCAATCTCCTTCTCCAGAGCCATCCCATCAACAGCGCCCTCTCGCTGATCGTGGTGATGACCTCGCTGGCCGTTCTCTATCTGCTGCTAGGCGCGGAGTTTCTGGCCGCCGCGCAGATCATCGTCTACTCCGGCGCCATCATGGTGCTGTTTACCTTCGTGGTCATGCTGCTCAACGCCGGCCGCGAGGAGCGCACCCTGGGCAGCCGCGCCGCGCGCATCGTGGGCTTCCCGGCTGTCGCCGCTCTCCTGGCGGTGCTGGCCACGCTGATCCTGCGCGCGCATGGCCTGGGCGCGGCCGCTCTGAATCAAGGCATCACTTCCACCCAGGATCTCAGCCGCGTCCTCTTCCACGCATTGCTGCTGCCCTTTGAAGTCACTTCGGTGCTCGTCCTCATCGCCATTCTCGGCGCTGTGGTTCTGGCCCGCCGCGACCCCGATGAGCCCTCCGGCAACCGGGAAAGGACGGCCGCGGAATGAACTTTCTGCACCAAGCCGTTCCTCTCTCCTGGTATCTGCTGCTGAGCGCCGCGCTGTTTTCGCTGGGCGTGGTCGGCTTTCTCATCAAGCGCAACCTCATCACCGTCTTCATGTCCATCGAACTGATGCTCAACGGCGTCAATTTATCCTTTGTGGCCTTCGCCCATCAGTGGCACGCGGTGAAGGGCCAGATCTTTGTCTTTTTTGTCATGATGGTCGCCGCGGCTGAAGCTGCCGTGGGCTTGGCCATCATCATCGCCGTCTTTCGCGCCCGCGCTACGCTGGCCGTGGACCGTATCGACCTGATGAAGCTATGAACGGATCCCTCTATCTCTGGCTGATTCCGCTGCTGCCGTTTGCCGGCTTTCTGCTCAACGGAGTCTTCGGCCGCCGGTTCCCGAAGTGGTTGGCGACCACCATCGGTCTAGCCGCTCCGCTGGTTTCCTTCGCCGTGGCCGTGAACGCCGCGCGCGGACTGCTCGGCTTCGCCCCCGCCTACGCTTCCCTGCCTTATGTGGAAACCTGCCCGGTGGGCTGGATCAACGTGGGCGCGCTGCACGTGGGATTCAGCTTCGTCCTCGATCAGCTCTCGATGGTGATGCTGCTGGTGGTCACCGGCGTCGGCTTGCTCATTCACATTTACTCCGTGGGCTACATGCACGACGACCCCGGCTACGCGCGCTATTTCTCGTTCCTCAATCTCTTCCTTTTCTTCATGACCACGCTGGTCCTGGCCGGCAATGCCCTGCTGATGTTTATCGGGTGGGAGGGGGTTGGCCTTGCGTCCTATCTGCTGATCGGTTTCTGGTTTTACAAGCCCTCGGCCGCCAACGCCGGCAAAAAAGCCTTCCTCGTCAACCGCATCGGCGACTTCGGCTTTCTGATCGGCTTGTTTCTGATCCTGGCCAACTTCGGCACGCTCAGCTTCAGCGGGGTTGCAGCTAAGCTGGCCACGAGCCCCGCCTGGCACGGTGGCGTTCTCACTGCCATTGCGCTCTTTCTGTTGCTGGGCGCCACCGGCAAGAGCGCGCAGCTTCCGCTCTACATCTGGCTGCCCGACGCCATGGAGGGCCCTACGCCGGTCTCCGCGCTCATCCACGCCGCCACCATGGTCACGGCCGGCGTTTACATGATCGCGCGCACGCACTTTCTCTTTGACCGCTCGCCCTTCGCGCTGGGGGTGGTGGCCATCGTGGGCGCGGCCACGGCCTTCTTCGCCGCCACCATGGGACTGGTGCAGAACGACATCAAGCGCGTGCTCGCTTACTCCACCATCTCGCAGCTTGGCTACATGTTTTTGGGCTGCGGCGTCGCGGCCTATTCTGCGGCCATCTTTCACCTGATGACGCACGCTTTCTTCAAGGGGCTGCTCTTTTTGGCCGCCGGCGCCGTCATTCATGCGCTGGGCGGCGAGCAGGACATGCGCAAGATGGGCGGCCTGTGGAAGAAGATGCCCGTCACCTTCGCCACCATGACCGCAGCGGTCCTGGCCATCTGCGGAATTTTTCCCTTCGCCGGCTTCTTCTCTAAAGACGCCATCCTTTACGCCGCCTATCTAAACAACGGCGTGGGCGGCAAAATCCTCTGGGGCGTGGGCCTGGTCACGGCTTTACTCACTTCGCTCTATATGTTCCGGCTGTGGTACATGACCTTTCTGGGCGAGCCGCGCAGCGAAGCTGCTCATCATAGCCACGCCACCCCCAATTCCATGCTTGCGCCTATGGTCATTCTGGGCGTGCTTTCTCTCTGCGGCGGCTGGATCGGCATGGAACGCTTCGGCGGGTTCCTGGCGCCTGCCGCAGGCGCGATGCCCACAGCGCATGGAAGCGAGCACCTTGAAATCATCCTGAGCATTGTGGCTGTCCTTGTTGCTCTGGAAGGCTGGCTGATCGCGGACAAGTATTACCGGCGCAAGCCGGAACGCCCTGCGCAGCTCGCAGCGGCCGTTCCTGGATGCTACAAGACGCTTACCCACAAGTACTACGTGGATGAGTTCTATGGAGCCATCTGCGTCAAGCCGCTGCTCGCGGTCTCTGAGTACGTGCTGGACTGGATCGTAGATGTGGCGATCCTGGGCGGCGCGGCTTGGCTGCTGGCCGGTATCGCTACCTTCGTTGGAGCGATTCTGCAGCGCTGGCAATCGGGCAACTTGCGTTCCTACGCGGCATGGCTGGCTGCGGCGGCCGCTGCTGCTCTGCTGTTCATTCTGGTTCCCTGGGCGGCAGCCTGGCCGGCTTCAATCCATTTCATCTTCAGAACGGCGGGACGGTGAGAGATGCAGGCGATTAACCAATCCATTCTTACCCTGATCCTGCTGGTTCCGCTCGCCGGCGCCATCTTGGTGGCTATCGCGCCCGACCGCGTCAAACTGCCCAACTGGATTGCTCTCGCCACAACCCTCTTTACCTTTCTGCTCACGCTCCATCTGCCCGCGCACTTTGTTTTAGGACAGAGTGGATTCCAATTCGAGATCAATCATCCATGGATCGAAGATCCGGCCATCTATTACCACGTCGGCGTTGATGGCCTCAGCCTCTGGCTGGTGGTGCTCACCGGCCTGCTGGCGCCGGTCGGCGTGCTGGCCAGTTGGAATGCGATCAAGGAGCGCCGCAAGATCTTCTATTCGCTCTTTCTCGTTCAGCAAACGGCCATGCTGGGCGTCTTCGTCTCGCTGGACCTGATGCTCTACTACGGCTTTTGGGAGCTTTCGCTCGTGCCCATGGCGATTCTCATCGCCATGTACGGCCGTAAAGACGGCCCCAAAGCCGCGCTCAAGTTCTTCCTCTTCACCTTCATTCCCTCCGCGCCGCTGCTGGTCGCCATTTTGTGGCTCTACGCGCGCACCGGGAGCTTCGATTTCGCCACCCTCCGGCTGCTCATCGCGCAGGGATCGCTTCCGGCGGGGGCGCTGTTCTGGGCTGCGCTGGCGTTCCTCGCCGCGTTCGCGGTCAAGGTTCCCGTGTTCCCGCTGCACGGCTGGCTCGCCGATACCTACAAGGAAGCCCCCGTCGCGCTCGCCATGGTCGTCGCCGGCAAGCTGGGCCTCTACTCGATGCTGCGCTTCCACGTAGGACTGTTTCCCGCGCAGGCGCGCGAAATGGCTCCGCTGCTGATTGCCCTGGCCGTCATCGGCGTCCTTTACGGCGGCTGCCTGGCGCTGGTGCAGCGCGACTTTTGGCGTTTGATCGCCTTCGCCGCCGTCAGTCAGTTAAGCCTGATCGTGCTGGCCATCTACGGCCTCACCTTCACCGGCTGGAATGGCGGCGTCTATCAGATCCTCTCCGACGGCGTGGCGGAGGGCGCGGTCTTCCTCCTCCTCGGCACGCTCTACGATCACTATGCCACCAGCCAAATCTCCGCCTACGGCGGTCTGGCTGCCAAGCTGCCGCGGGTCACCGGCTTCTTCGTCCTTACTTCGCTGACCATGGTCGGCCTGCCCATGCTCTCCGGTTTTGTGGGCGAGTTCACCATTCTTTCCAGCACCTTTACCGGAGTCAGCCGCGGCTGGGCCATCACCGCCACGCTGGGCGTGATTCTGAGCGCGGCTTATATGCTCTGGCTGGTGCAGCGCGTCTTTTACGGGCCGGAGAGCGCGCTCGCCTCATCGCAGCCCGCCGGTGACTTGCGCTTCCGGGAGTTGTCAGTCCTCGTGCCTTTGGCCGTGCTCATGCTGGTGATGGGCGTGGCGCCCTCGCTCTGGTTCACCACCATTCAAACCGGCGTGCATCCCCCGCAAGTTAGAGATTTCGCTCACGACCGTCCCAATGTTCTGACTCTGCCGTCCATCGAACCCAACGCATCCGCCAGGGAGGGCCAGCGGTGACTCAAGTTCCTGCCATCTACCGCATTCTTCCCGAGGTCATCCTCACCCTCACCGGCGTGGCCATCATGCTGATTGACGCTTCGCTGCCGGCCCACTGGCGGCGCCGCAACCTGGGCTGGATCGCCGCCGTCGGAACCACTCTCGCCCTTTGGGCCAGCATCTGGCAGCTCTCGCTGCCCGAGGGAACCGCTTTTTTTGCGACCGTCGAGACCAGCGTCTTCACCGTCTTCTTCCACGTTCTGATCTGCGCCATCGTTCTCGTGGCCCTGCTGCTTTCGCTCGATTCTTTGCCGGAGGCCAACCCCCACCAAGGCGAGTTTTACGCGCTGGTGCTCTTCGGCGCGGTGGGCATGTGCCTGCTCACCAGCGCCATTGAGCTGCTGCTGGTCTTTATCGCTCTGGAAATCTCCTCCATCTCCACCTACATTCTTGCTGGCTTCCGCAAGCAGACCGGCCGCGGCCCCGAGGCCGCCATCAAGTACTTCCTCCTGGGATCCTTTGCCACGGCATTTTTCCTCTACGGCATCGCGCTCATCTTCGGCGCCACGGGAACCACGCAAATTTACGAGATTGCCCATCTTGCTCCCACCGCGCAGAATCATTCGCTGGTGGTGGCAGCCCTGGCGCTCATGCTGGTGGGCATCCTGTTCAAGGTCTCCGCCGCGCCGCTGCACATCTGGACTCCTGATGTATACGAAGGCGCGCCTTTGCCGGTGGTGGCGCTGCTCTCCACGGCGCCGAAAGCAGCGGCCTTCGCCCTGCTGCTGCGCGTGGTTTATGAGATCTTTCCCTCGCTCCACGCACTTTGGGCGCCGCTGCTGTGGATCGTGGCTGTGCTCTCGATGACCGTGGGCAACTTCGCCGCCCTTCGCCAGCAAAACGTCAAGCGTATGCTGGCCTACTCCTCCATCGCGCACGCGGGCTATCTGCTGGCCGCCTTTGCCGCCATCGGCAGCGTGGGCATTGCCGCCGCCAGCTTTTACACCGCCGCCTACGCAGCCATGAACGTGGGCATCTTCGCGGTCGTCGCCGTGGTCAGCGGTTACGGCGACGAGCTGCCTCTGATCTCCGACTTCCGAGGGCTTATCTACCGCTCGCCCCTGCTTGGCAGCCTGCTGATTTTCTTCCTTGTCTCGCTCACCGGCATTCCCTTCACGGGCGGCTTTTTCGGCAAGTTTTACGCCTTCTCCGCCGCTGTCGATGGCGGCGCCATCGCGCTGGCTATCATCGGCCTGCTCAACTCCGGCCTGGCCGCCGGCTACTATCTGCGCTTTGCCCTGGTAGCCGCCAAGCGTCCGGAGGCCGGCGACGTAAAAGCCGAGCCGCCCAAACCGAGGGTAGGTATCGCCGTGGGTGCCGCGCTGGCCTTCGCCGTGATCGCCACGCTCCTTCTGGGCATTGTGCCCAACGCCGTTCTGCACGCCGCTCAATCGGGCGCGCACACGCTGCAGGCGCCGCCGCTGACGCAGGTTGACCCGCCTGCCGTTCCGTTACAATCTCCTCAATGAGGTTAGGCGAGCTGGCAAGCCGGTTGGGCGCGGAGCTTCGCGGCAACGCGGACCTGGAGATCACCGGCGTGAAAGGCATTGAGGAGGCCGGACCCGCCGAGATCACCTTCGTAGCCAATCCCCGCTACACCTCGCTCGCACGCACCACCCGCGCCGCGGCCGTCATCGTTGAGCCGGAGTTCCAAGAGATCTCTGCGGCAACGCTCCGCATCAAGAATCCTTATCTCGCCTTCGCCCGCGCCCTGGCGTTCTTCTATCAGCCGCCCGCCTATCTTCCCGGCATTCATCCTACCGCCGTCATCGATCCCACCGCCGAGATTGGCGAGGGCGCACACATCGGCGCTTACGCCGTCGTCGGACCTGGGGTGCGTCTCGGCCCTCACGCCACGCTCCTGCCTCACGTGGTCCTCTACCCCGGCGTTCAGGCAGGCAGCCATTTCTTCGCCCACGCCCACGCCGTGGTGCGGGAAAACTGCGTCCTTGGCGACCACGTAACCCTTGAGAACGGCGCTGTTATCGGCTCTGAGGGCTTCGGCTTCGCCAAAAACGAGCGTGGCCAGTGGGAAAAGATTCCGCAATCCGGCCCGGTTCGCATCGGCAGCCGCGTGGATGTGCAAGCCAACGCCGCCATCGACCGCGCGACAGTCGGCGCAACCGAGATCGGCGACGGAACCAAGATCGACAATCTCGTCCAGGTGGGCCACGGCTCGCGCGTCGGCCGGGACACGTTGCTGTGCGCCCAAACCGGCCTGGCTGGTTCTTCGGTCATCGGCAACAACGTGATCCTCGCCGGCCAGGTGGGCATCGCCGGCCATTGCAGCGTGGGTGATGGCGCCATCCTGACCGCGCAATCGGCTGTCTCGCACGATGTTCCGCCGGGCAAGACGATCTCCGGTTCGCCCGGCTTCGACAACCGCATCTGGCTGCGCGCGGTCGCCATCTTCCAGCGCCTGCCGGAGCTGCTCAGACGATTGGAACGGCTCGAAAAGGAGTTTGCCGGCAAAGCCAATGGCATGGCCGAACCGCTCGCGTCCTCATTGGCCTCGCAAGCCGCAACGCGCAAGGACGGGAGCCAAGAATGATGGGTGGAATCCGCGTTCGCCGCCTGTTGTGGGCAGCCATTCTCACGCCGGTCCTGATCGCCGCCGCCGACTGCCATTCCTATCTCGTCGATTCCACGATTCTGAATCGCACCGGAGGTCCCGTTCAGCTTATCGAGGTCGATTATCCGGAGGCCAGTTTTGGAGTGGACGCTCTGCCCGCCGGCTCCGTCTACCACTATCGTTTCCAGATCACCGGCTCCGGCCCGCTCAAGATCCAGTACACGGCCAGCGGCTATCATCAATTCCATGCCACGGGCCCTGACCTCTCAAAGTACGAGCAAGGCCGCCTGGAGATTGTGTTGCTGCCCGGCGGCAAGGTGGAGTTTCATCCCCAATTGGCTCCGCCGTCCTGATTCGGACCAAACGTGGGCGTAACGCCGCGGTGGTAGAATTCAGGCGCTGGAGCGGGAGTTGCAGAATGCACAAGGCTTGGCGTACGCCGCTGATTCTGAGCGGCGCTGTATGGCTCATTCTGTTCCATTGCTCCTGGGCCGGATCCTCCGGTCAAGCCCGCGCTTCCATTCCGGCAACAGACGTCCATGCCGCATTACGGGCAGGCCTTGCGATGCCCTTTGCACTCAGTTCGACAGCGTTTGCGGACGGCGCAGCGATTCCCCGCAGATACACCTGCGATGGCGTCGATGTCTCTCCCCCATTGCGCTGGAGCGGCATTCCCGCCGGAACGCATTCGCTGGCCCTCGTCACGAAGGATCCCGATGCGCCCGGCGGCACGTGGACGCATTGGATCATCTGGAACATTCCTGCCCATACGGCGTCGTTGCCGGAGGGTGTGCCGGCGGCGGAAACCCTACAGAATGGCGCACGCCAAGGCACAAACAGCTTCAGACGCATTGGCTACGGTGGCCCGTGCCCGCCTGCGGGGAAGCCTCACCGCTACTTCTTCAGCCTCTACGCCCTGGACGCCACGCTCACCCTCAAGCCGGGCGCCGGCCCGACCGAGCTGGAACGCGCCATGCAGAAACACATATTGTCGAAGGCCGCATGGATGGGCACCTACGGGCGATAGCGCCAGCCTTGACAATAGGCATGGAGCTTTGCCGGGTTCGCCGGCTGCGGTGTGAAATCCGGCGCTCCAACAGCCGGGCGTGAGAGCGAAGATTGCTCGCTCTTACATCGCCGGCCGCACCTGCTTCTTCAGGCGGGGGTCCGCCTCCCCGCCGTCTGCCCGGAGATCAGACTGGCGGTCCATCCACTCATCCAGCCGCGAACGCTTGAAGCGCCAGCGATTGCCCAGCTTAAAGGCTGGAACAAAACCCTCCGACGCATATTTGTATAGGGTGTCGGGAGAGATGCCAAGGTAATCGGAGGCTTGACGGATGTCCATCACCTCGCGCACTTCGGGAACGAGCAGGTTAGAGCGGGCTGGGGCGTTGCGCATGATTGCCTCCTGGCCAGAGCGATGTCCGCAGGGCAGATTGCGGCGAATTTGCCGATAGTCTTGTATATAACTCGGTTTCACCCGTCAATTCAAGGATTTTCAGGATGTTATAGGAAATTCATGGACATTCGTTCTGCGATTTGGCGGCTCCAATGGGTAAAGCCGATGCCTTTGGCACACGATTTTGGGCTTGTGTCTCCATGGTATACAACCCCTTGGGCTATTGGAGCCAATGGTGCGGAATCGGCCGCGCGGTACCATCCCATCCGACCAAATGCGCCGCGCCCTTGCGCTTCACATCGCCTTGCGCCACCAAACCGTCTTCTCGTCACTCAGAAATCTGGTTTTAGCGCCACGAGACAGAAAAAAGTCCAGAACTTCGCCTTTCTCGAACGTGGAGCAGGGCGGCCAACTGGAGTCCTTCTCCAAATGGGTCTCTGTATCATGGGTATCGATGAGCGTGATGTCCGTGGGAGAACACTCCACTACGCGTTGCGCCATGAGTGAGAAGGCCACGCCGGGAAGCGGCGGCGGAGGCACTTGGTTGGCGATCTTCGTCAGGAGCAGGATAAAAGCGAAGACAGCCGCAAAGGTGGCGATTTTCTTCATCTCAGAAAACATCCGGGGGAAGGCATCGGCAGTCCAGGGTGTAGGCGATCAAGCGCATAGTATTATTTGCTGTCTGCGGCCGGGGGCCGACTGCCCCGCACTCCAATTATAGCCGGGGCAGGGATTGCAGGAGCGCCAGGCCGGCCACAAACGGCGCCGCGGGTCAGTTATCGTTGCGCCGGTGCAGCGTGGGCGTAGAGGCGCCATTGCTATTGCTGGCGCGGCGCAAGGACGGCTTGTTCTGGTTCCGGTTGTGATTGGTCAGACGGTCGTGGTTTTCAATGCGCGCCAGGCGCGCCTTCACGGCTTCGAACTTCGAGGTGTTGACCAGGTACTCAGGGCGCGGAGGCAGGATTTCAGCGATCTCCTCCTGCGTGTGCAGGATGCGGTCCGGAGTTTCGGGGTGGTTGTCGAAGATTTTGGCAACCAGGCCGGGCTTGCGCTTTTGAAGGGCTTCAATTTTCTCAAAGAAGTCGATCATGGCCTGGGGATCGTAGCCGGCCTTGTACAGGTACTGGACGCCCAGGTAATCGGCCTGGGCCTCGAACTGGCGGGAAAACTCCAGAAACGCCATGGGAATGGCGAGCTGGCTGCCCTCGTAGATGCCCATCCCCGTCCAGGAATAGGGCAGCACGAACATCATGGGCAGCATGGCGACCTGGGCCAAGTGCATGCGGGTCAGTTCGCGGGCGGCGTGCTGGGCGCAAACGTGGGCTGTCTCGTGGCCCAACACCGCCGCCAGTTCGGCTTCGTTGTCGGCGGCCAGAATCAGTCCCGAGTTCACATAGACGAAACCGCCCGGCAGCGAAAAGGCGTTGATCTGGCTGGTATCGATCACCTTGGAGCTAAAAGGAACCTTGCAGTCGGAGTTGTTGCGAATGTTCTGGACGATGCGGTTGATGTATTCATCGACGACCGGGTCCTTGATGAACCGGGCGGTTTTGTCGATCTGCTGGGCGTAGGAGGCGCCCATCCTGATCTGGTCTTGGAGGGAGTACCAGTTGCCAATGCCGCGCCCGAAGAGGTGACGAGTGCCGATCGAGCTCACATCCTCAATGCTGCCCGGCTTGATCTTAATCATGTGGCTGCCGACGCCGACCACCCGGTGCGGATCGAAGCCGCCGTTCTTGTCTTTGCCGCAGACCAACGGACGCAGGCCCGGCTCTGCCTGCGCGTATACATCGGCGTTGGAGTTCTTCGCCTTCTTGTGGTGCTTTGACTTCTTGGGCACGTAACAGGGAGCCGAGGACGGCGGAGGCTGATCCCCTTTGACCGGGGTCGTGCCGGGAGCCGGCTGCTGCGTGGTGGAGCCGGTAGAGGCGGAAGGGCTCGGCGTCGTGGTCCGCGCCCACACCCCTGCCGCTATCACCAGCGCTAGGCCTGCGAGCGCCGTTCCTGTCAAGACCTTGAATGCTTTCTTCGTGGCCCAACCCCCAACGCACGAGCATTCCGTCCGACTTACGCAACGTCACTCTGTCTACTGCTTGGACTGCGCGATGCGCGATTGGGCAGCAACGGAGGGCGACGGTCGTTGATGGGGGTTCGAACCGGGAGAATCGGAGGCGACAAACAGCCGTGCAAACGATTCCGCCGCTGCGAGAAAAACGGCTTTTGCCGTTCCCAGCCTCTGTGCCACCGCAGGCTTCACCGGCAAACCGATGAGTGGACGGCAAAATGCAGTGAACCGGGCTGGTTTTAATTCTCGTCGTTGCGCCGGTGCAGCGTGGGCTGATTGGTGGGGTTGGTAT
The DNA here is from genome assembly GCA_021800255.1 of Acidobacteriota bacterium. Lineage (GTDB taxonomy): Bacteria > Acidobacteriota > Terriglobia > Terriglobales > Acidobacteriaceae > Telmatobacter. The sequence goes on along the minus strand of JAJYZC010000032.1, from coordinate 15,992 downwards.
TCGCCTTACGCAGCGACGGTTTCTGGCCGTGGGATTGCATGAGACGGCGCTTGTTTTCGATGCTCGCCAAACGCGCCTTGACGGCCTCGAACTGAGATGTATTGACCAGGTATTCATTGCGCGCCGGCAGAATCTCTGCGATCTCCTCCTGTGTGTGGAGGATGCGATCCGGCGTCTCAGGATGATCGTCAAAGACCTTGGCGATCAAGCCGGGCTTGCGCTTTTCAAGGGCTTCGATCTTTTCGAAGAAATCGATGTATTCCTGAGGATCGTAACCCGTCTTATACATGTATTGCACGCCCAGGTAGTCGGCCTGGGCCTCAAACTGGCGGGAGAACTCGAGGAAAGTGACGGGGATGGCCATTTGCGCGGCCTCATAAATGCCATAGCCCGTCCAACTGTAGCCGGTAAACATAATCAGCGGGATCATGCCGATCTCAGCGTAGTTGGCGCGGGTCATCTCGCGGGCCGCGTGGTGGGCGCAGACATGGGCTGTCTCGTGAGCCATCACTCCGGCCAGTTCGGCCTCGTTGTCGGCGGCCAGAATCAGACCCGAGTTGACGTAGAAGAACCCGCCTGGCAGCGCAAAGGCGTTGATCTGGTCGGTATCGATCACCTTGATGGTGAACGGAACCTTGCAATCCGAGTTTTTGACGATGTTCTGGCCTACGCGGTTGATGTATTCATCAACGACAGGGTCGGTGATGAAGCGGGCGCTTTTGTCAACCTGAGCGGCGTACGACTCGCCCATCTTGATCTCGCTATTTTCGGAGTACCAGTTTCCCAGCCCACGGCCGCCGATGTTGCGGCGGCCGATCGCGCTCACATCTTCAATGCTGCCGGGCCTGATCTTGATCATGTGGCTGCCGACACCGACGACCCGGTAAGGATCAAAGCCCTCATTTTTACCGTGCTCGCAGTTCAATGGGACCAAACCCGGCTCTGCCTCATCGATGTCGTTGTTGGCGGACTGCTTGTGCTTTTTTTGTTGCTTTTTCTCCTTCGGTACGTAGCACGGGGTGTTCTGCTGGGCTGATGTGGGCGCGGGCCGGTCTCCGCCAACGGGAGTCGTGCCGGGAGCCGGCTGCTTCGCGGTGGGCGAACCGGAAGCGGTGGGCGAACCGGAGGGTGAAGAAGTTGGAGCAGGCGGCTGCGCGCCCAGCCCGGTTGCCAACATCAGCGCCACACCTGCCGCCAGCGCCGCTCTTGTCAAGACTTTGCAGGCTTCCTTCATGGCCCGGCCTCCAATGCACAAGCAGTGCCGTCCGACTTACACCCATCCATTATGTTAGATGCTCCGGCTGGCAAATTGGATAGTGGCGGCGGGAGGGCGCCGTTTTTTTGAAGTTTCCGATGGGGGATAAGAAGGGGCGAAGATCGTAACCGTGAATTGTGCCCCCGGCGCGGCTGGCAATCCCGCCTCAAAGGCGGGAGGCAGACTCGCCCCCTCCCCGGAAGATTGCGCCGCAGCCAATCCCGTCAAAATCCTGAATTTGTGCCTCTACAAGGAGATACAGCCAATCGGGCTAATCTTAATCCTGGCCGTCGCGACGGTGCAGCGTGGGCTGGCCGGTGGGGCTGGTGTCGCCGGGTTGGCCATTTGGGCTGCCGGAACCCGCATTCGATCTGCGCAGCGACGGCTGTGGCTCAGCTTGAGCCTGCACCATGCGCCGCTGGTTTTCGATGCGGGCCAACCGCGCCTTCACGTCACTAAACTCCGATGTCGTTACCAGGTACTCGTCTTTGGGCGGCAGAATGCGGGCAATCTCATATTGCGAATGCAAGATACGGTCAGGCGTCTGTGGGTGGTCGGAAAAGACTTTAGCCACTGCTCCCGGCTTGCGCTTTTGCAGGGCCTGAATCTTCTCAAAGAAATCAATGTAGGCTTGGGGATCGTAGCCGGTCTTGTACATGTACTGAATGCCCAGGTAATCGGCCTGCCCCTCAAACTCGCGGGAGAACTCGAGGAAGGTAACAGGGATGGCCAGTTGCGCCGCCTCGTAGATACCGTAGCCGGTCCATGTGTACCCGGTCATGAAGATCAGCGGGATCATGCCGAGCTGCGCGTAGTTGGCGCGGGTCATCTCGCGGGCTGCATGGTGGGCGCAGACGTGCGCGATCTCATGGGCCATCACCCCGGCCAGCTCGGCTTCCTCGTCCGCCGCCAGAATCAAGCCTGAGTTGACGTAGAAGAACCCGCCCGGCAGCGCAAAGGCGTTGATCTGGTCGGTATCGATCACCTTGATGGTGAACGGAACCTTGCAATCTGAATTTTTGACCAGGTTCTGCCCAATGCGATTGACGTACTCATTCACGACCGGGTCGGTAATGAACCGGCTGCTCTTATCCACCTGATCGGCGTACATCTTGCCCATCTTGATCTCGCTGTCGGTCGAATACCAGTTTCCCAGTCCGCGGCCGCCGATATTGCGGTTACCAACCGCATTCACGTCCTCGATGCTGCCGGGCTTAACCTTGACCAGGTTGCTGCCTACCCCCACCACCTTGTTGGGATCGAAGGCTTCTCCATTCGCGTCGCAGCCGCTCGCGCCCGTGCCCGGCTCCGCTTGGTTCAGATCATCGCCGCTCTTGTCCTTGTGCCGCTTGCTCTTCTTATTGGAGGTCTGGCATGGCTCCGCCTGTTTTGCCGCCGGAGCCGCAACATCACCCCCCACCGGGGCCGTGCCCGGCGCCGGTTCAGCCGTGGGCGTGCTCGCAGGCGCACTCGAGGAAACTTGCGCCTTCCCGGCGGGCTGCGCTCCCGCCCCCGCAGCCCATGTGAACAGCAATCCTGCCAACAAAGCCAGACACGAGTTCCTGCAGCCTGCCTTCATCGCCCTACCTCCTGCGCGGCGCCATGGCCGCCCAGTTGCCCGCTTTTCGCCTCTATTCTTGGCTTCTTAGACGCTAGTATCCACCGAATCGGTATGGGAAAGAAAGCGCATTTCACTGCACAGCGGGAAAATTTCACTCTAACCAAAAAACCAGGCCAGTTTTTTGCTTCGTTCCCACCTTGCCCGGCATTTTTTGGACCCGGCAACTTTTTGAGGAGTCTCCACTTGTCCGGTGAATTCGCGCTGTGGAAGCCGCAAAGCACGAGGCCGAACTTGGACGCCAGCGAGCGGGAGTTCCCGCGCTTGCTCAATCCTGAGCGGTCTCCCCTGGCTGCAACTATTTGCCTCCGGCACCCGTCCACTGTTACATACGCACTTGCTGGACGTTTGCTTTGCGAAGTCTTCCTCACGGCAATCTGCTTTGCGCCTCAACAAGCGCCAATACGCGCGCGGCGAACGCAAAAGAGCGGTGCCCTGAAGACAGAGTTGCACACGGCAATTTTCTATTCACGATTCGAATATGAAAGAATGTACCTAATCCATCACAGCTTCGCGATTGGACACAAGAGAGAACCATGGATCAGCTTTCGTCTTCTTCGCAACCCCCGCCCTTCAATGCGCCCGCCGAGCCGGGCCGGAAGCGCCGTCATCGCTGGGTGTGGATTGTCGTCCTGCTGCTTTTCGGACTCCTGTTTTACTGGGTCATCCATCAGCATACCCAGAGCCAGCAAGCCATGGCGGGCCGTGGGCCGTTTGAGATGGGGGGCCCGGTGCCCGTCACCACCGCAACCGCAACCCTGGGCAACATAGGCGTTTACCTGAACGCCATCGGCACCGTGACGCCGGTCTACACGGATGCGATCACCGCAGAGGTCACAGGCGTGATCATCGCGGTGCATTACCGCGAAGGCCAGTACGTACATAAAGGTGATCCGCTGATCGACATCGACCCGCGCCCCTACCTCGCCCAACTGACCCAGGCGCAGGGCACCTTGGAGCGCGATCAGAACGCGCTGGCAGAGGCGCAGATGGACCTCAGGCGTTATCAGGTGGCATGGGCCAAAAACGCCATTCCCGAGCAAACCCTGCAGGATCAGGAAAAGATCGTGCTCCAGGATGAGGGAACGGTAAAGCTCGATCAGGGGGTGGTGCAGTACGACAAGGTGCAGGTAGATTTCTGCCACATCACCTCACCCATCAACGGCCGCGTGGGCCTGCGTCTTGTCGATCCCGGCAACCTGGTTACAGCGAACGCCACCACCGCGCTGGTCACCATTGCCCAGTTTCAGCCCATCACCGTGGTCTTTACGCTCGCTGAGGACAGCCTTCCCGAAGTGCTCCAACAGACGCGCACAGGCAGGCAGTTGACCGTTCAGGTCTACGACCGCATGCAGCAACACCTGCTGGCCACGGGCAGGCTCATCGCCATCGATAACCAGATCGACACCACCACCGGCACCGTGAAGCTGCGCGCGCAATTCAACAACGCCGATGGGGCCCTCTTCCCAAATGAGTTCGTCAACACACGTCTGCTCGTGAAGACCCTCCGCAACCAACTCTTAATCCCTACTTCTGCGGTGCAGCACAACGGCAGCGAATCCTTCGTCTACCTCATCCAGAACGGCAAGGCAACGATGCACGACGTCGCCACCGGAGTCTCCAACGACGTGGATACGGTGGTTACGGGACTGAAGCCGGGAGATGTGGTGGCAGACAGCAGCTTCGAAAAGCTGATTAACGGCTCCAGGGTCTTTCACTCCAAGGTCGCGCTGCCAGCCACGTCCTCTGAAACCAACGGGATCAGCGTCCCATGAATCCGTGCCGCCCATTTATTCTGCGGCCTGTCGCCACATCTCTGCTCATGGCCGCCATTCTGCTTGCGGGCATCGTGGCCTTCACGCAACTGCCGGTCTCTGCGCTGCCCCAAGTTGATTACCCCACCATTCAGGTGCTCACGTTCTATCCAGGCGCTAGCCCGGAGGTGATGGCGACTACGGTCACGGCGCCTCTGGAACGGCAGTTCGGCGAGATGCAAGGGCTGAGTCAGATGACTTCGACCAGCGCCGGCGGCGTGTCGGTCATCGTGATCCAGTTCAATCTTTCCCTGGGCCTCGATGTCGCCGAGGAAGAAGTGCAATCGGCCATGAACGCCGCGCAGACTTTCCTGCCCTCCGACTTGCCCGTGCCGCCGGTTTACAACAAGATCAATCCCGCCGACGCGCCCATTCTCACGCTCGGAATTACCTCAAACAGCCTGCCTCTTTCCCAGGTCGAGGATCTCATCGACACGCGCCTGGCGCCGCGTTTGTCGCAGTTGAGCGGCGTGGGACTGGTGAGCATCAGCGGCGGCCAGAAGCCGGCTGTAGTAATCCAGGCCAATCCTGTCGAGCTTTCCTCCTACGGGATCAATATGGAGGACCTGCGCACGGCGCTGACCGAGGCCAGCGTCAACTCCGCCAAGGGCAACTTCGACGGTCCCCGCATGGATTATCAGATCGACGCCAACGATCAGATCATGGAGGCCAGCCAGTACAAAGATATCGTCGTCGCTTACCGCGACGGCGCGCCGGTCCTGGTCAAAGACGTGGCCAACGTCATCAACGGCGTGGAGAACACCAAGCAGGCGGCTTGGATGAACACGACGCCGGCGATTATTCTCAACATCCAGCGCCAGCCGGGCGCCAACACCATCACGGTGGTCAAGAACATCCGCGCCGTGCTGCCGCAGTTGGAGGCCAACCTTCCCGCATCCATCCACATCACCACCCTGACCGACTTGACCACCAGCATTCAGGCCTCAGTACACGACGTAGAGTTCGAGCTGATGCTCACCATCGCCCTGGTGGTCATGGTCATCTTCCTGTTTCTGCGCAGCGTCTACGCCACCATCATTCCCAGCGTGGCCGTGCCGGTTTCGCTGGTGGGCACCTTCGGCGCCATGTACCTGCTCGGCTTCTCGCTGGACAACCTCTCGCTGATGTCCCTCACCATCTCCACGGGCTTTGTGGTGGACGACGCCATCGTGATGATCGAAAACATCAGCCGCTTTCTCGAAGAAGGCATGTCGCCGCTGGAGGCCGCGCTCGCCGGCTCCGGGCAGATCGGCTTCACCATCGTCTCTTTGACCGTCTCGCTCATCGCCGTGCTCATTCCGCTCCTGTTCATGGGCGGCGTGGTGGGCCGGCTGTTCCGCGAGTTTGCGGTCACTTTGGCCACCACCATCGTCATCTCTGCGGTGGTTTCGCTCACCCTCACGCCCATGATGTGCTCCCGCATCCTGCGCCACAATCCGGAGGAAAAACAGAGCCGCTTTTATCGCGCCACGGAACGTATGTTCAAGGGCTTGATCGGCTTCTACGGGCGCACTCTGCGCGTGGTGCTGCGCTACCAAACCATCACCCTGCTGGTAGCCGCCGGCACCTTCGTGCTCACGGTCTACCTTTATATCGTGATCCCCAAGGGCTTCTTCCCGGTGCAGGACACCGGCGTTATCCAAGGCATCTCGCAGGCTTCGCAATCCATCTCCTTCCCCGCCATGGCGGCCAGGCAGCAGGCCCTGGACAGGATCATTCTCAAGGACCCGGCGGTTCAGAGCCTGTCCTCATTCATCGGCGCGGATGGCATCAACACCACTCTCAACAGCGGCCGCATCTCCATCAACCTCAAGCCCATCGGCGTGCGCCATATCAGCGCCTCCGGCGTCATCCGCCGCCTCCAGCGCAGCCTGCAACAGGTACAGGGTATTCACCTTTACATGCAGCCTGTCCAGGACATCACGGTGGACGACCGCGTGACCCGCACGCAATACCAGTACACTCTGGAAGACCCCAATACCGATGAGTTGAACCAGTGGACGGATCGCTTCGTGGCTCAGATCAAGAAGCTGCCCGAGTTGGAGGACGTGGCCACAGATCAGCAGACCGGCGCGCGCGCCATCGATCTCATCATCGACCGCGTAACCGCTTCGCGCCTGGGCATTGCGCCCACCACCATCGACAACACGCTGTACGACGCCTATGGGCAGCGGGAGATCAGCACTCTATACACGCAGCTCAACCAATACCATGTGGTGCTGGAAACCGCTCCTGGCTGGCAGCAAACCCCTCCTGACATCAACGATCTCTATATCCAGACCAATGCGTCGTCGGGAGTCAGCGGGGCCGGCGCGGCCACATCTTTCTCCGCGTCGGCATCGGCGTCGGCAGGCTCCAACGCACTTACCACCGGGGTGCTCTACACGCCGTCTTCCGGAGTCCTGGGCGCGCCCCCTAACGTGCTCAGCGGCGCGCTTGCCGGACCGTCGGCCAACGTCACCAGCGCCGCGGTGGGCGCCAATGCCGTCCCCCTCAGCGCCATCAGCCGCATTGAACCCGCTACCGAGGCGCTTTCCATCAATCACCAGGGACAGTTTCCGTCGGTCACCGTGTCGTTCAATCTCGCGCCCTACGCATCCCTGGGCACCGCCATCAGCGAAATAAACAAGGTGGCTGATAAGCTGAATTTCCCGCCCAGCGTGCAGACCGGCTTCCAGGGCACGGCAGCGGCCTTTGAAAACTCACTAGCCAACGAGGCCCTGCTGATTCTGGCCGCGCTGGTCACCGTCTACATCGTGCTCGGCGTGCTCTATGAGAGCTTCATCCATCCCATCACTATCCTTTCCACGCTGCCTTCGGCTGGCGTGGGCGCGCTGCTGGCGCTCATGCTTACCCGCCATGACCTGAGCGCGGTGGCCATTATCGGCATCATCCTGCTCATCGGCATCGTGAACAAAAACGGCATTCTGATCGTAGACTTCGCGCTTGAAGCCGAGCGCCAGCGCGGCAAAAACTCCACCGAGGCCATCTACGAGGCCAGCCTGCTGCGCTTCCGCCCCATCATCATGACCACCATGGCCGCGCTGCTGGCCGGCATCCCGCTGGCGGCCGGAACCGGGCTGGGCTCGGAGCTGCGTCATCCGCTGGGCATCGCCATGGTGGGCGGCCTGCTGCTCAGCCAGGTGCTCACGCTCTACACCACTCCGGTGATCTACATCTTCTTCGACCGCATCGGCCAGCGCATTACCGGCCATCACATCTCCCAAGCGCCCATGAGCGGCCCATCGGAGCCTGACCCGGAGAGAGCATGAGCGTTTCCTCTCCATTCATTCGCCGCCCCGTCGGCACCACGCTGCTTACGGTCGCGGTGGCCCTGGCGGGGGCCGTCGGCTATACGGTGCTGCCCGTGGCTCCTTTGCCCCAGGTGGACTTCCCCACCATCAACGTGAGCGCAGGCTTGCCAGGGGCGAGCGCTCAGATTATGGCGGCCACCGTGGCCACCCCTCTGGAACGCCAGTTCAGCCATATTGCCGGCGTGACGGAGATGACTTCCTCAAGCTCGCTCGGCAACACCAGCATTACCTTGCAGTTCGATCTCAGCCGCAACATCGACGGCGCCGCCCATGACGTGCAGGCCGCCATCAACGCCGCGCGCACTTACCTGCCTACGAACCTGCCCCAAAACCCCTTCTATCGCAAGGTGAATCCCGCCGACGCGCCCATCATGATCCTCGGGCTCACCTCTAAAAAATATGACGTAACCAAGGTCTACGACCTGGCCTCTACCCTGCTTGAGCAGAAGCTTTCGCAGATCAACGGAGTGGGTGAGGTGTTTGTCGGCGGCAGCGCCACGCCCTCCGTCCGCGTCGAGATCGACCCGGACAAGCTGGAGAGCTTCGGCCTCACCCTGGGCGACGTTCAATCTGTCCTCAGCCAGCAAAACTCGCACGAGCCCACGGGCCAGTTATCCAACCGCACCACTACCGAAGACATCCTCACCAACGATCAGATCTCGCTCGCCGATCAGTACAAGCCGCTGGTCGTCGGCTATCACAACGGCCTGGCCGTTCACCTTTCCGACGTAGCCGATGTGGTGAACTCCACCGAAAACATACGCACCGCGGGCTTCATGGACGGCCAGCGGGGCGCGTTTGTCATCATCTTCCGTCAGCCCGGCGCCAACATCATTCACACGGTAGACCGCATCCGGGCGCAACTGCCTTTCCTCGAGTCCATCCTTCCCCAGGGCATCAAAACCACCATCATGCTCGACCGCACCACCACCATCCGCGCATCGGTGCGCGATGTGGAACGGAATCTGCTCATCTCCATCTTCCTGGTGGTGATGGTGGTCTTCTTCTTCCTGCGCAGCCCGCGCGCCACGCTCATTCCCGCCGTCGCTGTCCCCATCTCTCTGATTGGCACCTTCGCGGCCATGTATCTGCTGGACTACAGCCTCGACAACCTTTCCCTCATGGCGCTCACCATCGCCACCGGATTCGTGGTGGACGACGCCATCGTGGTCATGGAGAACATCACCCGCCATCTGGAAAGCGGTATGGAGCCCTTTGCCGCCGCCCTGAAAGGCGCGCGCGAAATCGGCTTCACGGTCCTTTCCATGAGCACCTCGCTGATCGCCGTCTTCATTCCCATCCTTATGATGGGCGGAATCATAGGGCGCCTCTTCCGCGAGTTCGCGGTCACGCTTTCCTGCGCCATCGTCATATCCCTGGCCATCTCCCTCACCACCACGCCGTGCATGTGCGCGCACCTGCTCAAGACTCCGCACGAAGGCGATAAGCACAACTGGATTTACCGCGCCAGCGAGAGGCTCTTCAACAGCTTGCAGTGGATTTACAGGCACTCTCTGTTGTGGGTGCTCGACAATCCCACCCTGATGCTGATCGCGCTAGGGCTCACTATCGCGCTGAACGCGGTGATCATTGTCAAGATTCCCAAGGGCTTCTTCCCGCAAGAGGATACGGGAGCAATCGTAGGCGGCGTGCAGGGACCGCAGGATGCTTCTTTTCCCTTCATGCGCTACTCCCTGTTGTCGCTGGTGAACATCATTCGCGCCGACCCGGCGGTAGCCCATGTCGCCTCCTTCACCGGCGGCATGGGCGCCAGCAACGGCGGATTCATTTACATTGCCCTCAAGCCTCTCGGCACTCAATGCAAAGAGGGTCCGCACTGCGACGTACGGCAGACCGAAGCCATGGCCGTCATTAACCGCCTGCGGCCGAAGATGAACCGCTTGCCCGTGGCCTCCGCCTTCCTGCAGCCGGCGCAGGACATCCAGGTTGGCGGCCGCCAATCGAACGCGCTCTATCAATACACGATTCAGTCTGACAACATTACCGACCTAGCCCGCTGGGGGCCGATTCTCCTCAATCGCATGAGGACTCTTCCCGGCCTCCTCGACGTCAATACCGACCAGGAGAACGGCGGTCTGGATGAAAGGCTTACCTACGATCGCACCACCGCGGCCCGCCTGGGGCAAACCTCGCAGTCGCTCGATTCGTTGCTCGACAGCGCCTTCGGGCAGTCGTTGGTTTCGGTGATCTACTCTCCTCTCAACCAGTACTACGTGGTGATGGAGGTGGCGCCGCAATTTTGGCAGAATCCGTCGGGCCTCAACGACATTTACCTTTCGCCAACCCAAACGCAAGGCGCGGGGCTCAACTCGGTTTCACCCCTGCTCGACGTCATCCAGTCCCACGCCGGCACCACGCCGCTGGAGGTGAACCACACCGGCCTCTTCCCCTCCGTCACCGTCTCCTTCAACATGGCCAAAGGCTACTCGCTCAGCGATGCAGTACGCGAAATCGACCAGATGGAGCAGAGTCTGGGCATGCCCTCCACCGTGCGCGGCTTGTTTGCCGGTACGGCTCAGGTCTATGAGCAATCCCTCTCGACCGAGCCGATTCTGGTCCTCACCGCGCTGCTGGCTGTCTTCATCGTTCTGGGCATGCTCTATGAGAGCCTCGTGCATCCCCTCACCATCATTTCCACGGTGTTCTCGGCGAGCGCAGGCGCGATGCTGGCGCTTATGGTCTTCCACATCGACCTCAACGTGATTTCCATCATCGGCATCATTTTGCTGATCGGCATTGTCAAAAAGAACGCCATTATGATGGTCGACTTCGCAGTCCAGGCGGAACGCCAGGAGGGCAAGAGCACGCGCGACGCTATCTTTGAAGCCTGCATGTTGCGTTTCCGCCCCATTATGATGACCACCATGTCGGCCATCTTCGGGGCGCTGCCGTTGGCCTTCGGAACCGGCATGGGATCGGAACTGCGCCGTCCGTTGGGCATCACCATCGTGGGCGGCCTGCTCCTCAGCCAGTTGCTTACGCTTTACACCACTCCGGTGGTCTACCTGGCCTTGGACCGCTTGCGCCTGTGGGCCTTGGGCAGGCTCGATGATCCGCTTTCTTCCCAACCGCAAGCGGCAACACCGTAACACGAGAGAGAAATTGACCATGCTCAACCAAAAACTCCGCATCTCGTTGGCGCTGGCGGCTGGCGCGCTAGGTATGCCGGTCCTGCTTGCGGGCTGTAATATCGGGCCGCGCTACCAGCCGCCCGCCCCGCCCGCGATCACCGCGCCCAATTACAAAGAATCGACCATAAACTTCCACAACGCCGAGGGCTGGAAGGTAGCCAGCCCGCAGGCGGCCATGATTCGCGGCAACTGGTGGGAGATATTTCACGAGCCGGAGTTGAACGCCCTCGAAGAACAGCTCAACATCAACAACCAAACCATCAAAGTGTCTTTTCAGAACTATATGGAGGCTCGCGCCCTGATTGCCGAGGCGCGTGCGCAGTATTGGCCGACGATCACTACCAGCCCTGGCTACAATCGGGCGCAAACCTCCGGCAATCAGAACGTCTCCTCTGCGGCCACCACCGGCAGAGCCTATAGCCTCTGGGACATACCAGTCGATGTCTCCTGGTCGCCCGACTTCTGGGACAAGATTCGCAACGAGGTGCGCACGGAGCAGTACTCCGCCCAGGTCAGCGCCGCCGATCTGGAAGTCGAAAAGCTCACCGAGCAGGCCAGCCTGGCCGAGTATTACTTTGAGATTCGCGGCCAGGATATGCTGCGGCAGATTCTGAATCAGACCGTGGCTGCCGATCAGCAGGCGCTGGACGCCGACCAGGGCGCCTATGAGGCGGGCACGGGAGACTACATCTCGGTCATCCAAGCCAGGGCTACATTGCAGAATGCGCAGTCTACCGCAATCAACGTGGGCCTTTTGCGCGCGCAGTATGAGCACGCTATCGCCATGCTCCTCGGCAGAGTGGCTACGGACTTCACCATCCCTGCCAAGCCCATGATTTACACCGCGCCGCCCATTCCTACCGGCGTACCTTCCGAGCTTCTCGAGCGCCGCCCGGATATCGCCGCCGCCGAGCGCACCCTGGCCGCCGCCAACGCCACCATCGGCATCGGCTACGGGGCCTTTTTCCCCCAGGCAACCATCTCCCTTAGCGGAGGAACTGAGTCCGCGCTCTTCAAGCACATCGCCGATTGGAACAGCCGCGTCTGGTCCGTAGGCCCATCCATCTCCCAGGTCATCTTCAACGGTTGGCTCTATCGCGCCCAACTGCACCAGTACGTGGCCATTTACAACGCCGACCTCGCCACCTACCGCCAGACCGTTCTCACCGCTTTCCAGCAGGTTGAGGATGCGCTGGCCGCTACTCGCATCTACTCACAGCAAATCATCAAGCAAAAGCAGGCGGTTGCCTCAGACCGGCAGAGCCTCAAACTCGAGATGGCGCGATACGAAACCGGCGTCGATCCCTATATCGACGTAACTCTTGCCCAGACCGCGCTGCTCAACGATCAGGAGACGCTGAACGCGCTTCAGGTTGATGAGATGGTTTCGGCGGTTGAGCTGGTCCAGGCCCTCGGCGGAGGCTGGAACCGCGCCGAACTTCCCACACCCCGGCAAGTCGCCGCCAAAACCGCGAAGGCTGACTACGTGCTGCAGCACTAAGGCGGTTCTCCAATCGGCGCCGAGCGGGCACAATTTCCATGCGGCGCGTGCGGTGGCGTGGGCGCACCTGCAACCGCACGGGAGTTGGAGAATTGCCTTGAGAGGGAGGACGGGCAGCGAGGTTACGATCCGGTGCCGGCCACGACTACGGCGATGGTGCGCAGGATGATCTTGAAGTCCAGCCAGATGCTCCAGTTGTCGATGTAGGTCACGTCCAGCGAGACATAGCTGGCGAACGACGGATCCTGGCGGCCCTGCACCTGCCACAGGCCCGTGATTCCAGGCGTCGCGTCCAGCCGCCGCAGATGGCTCAGCTTGTACTCCTTCACCTCGCTGGCGATGGGCGGACGCGGACCCACCACGCTCATGTCTCCGCGCAGCACGTTGATGAACTGCGGCAGCTCGTCCAGCGAGTACTTGCGCAGCAGCCGCCCCAGGCGCGTGATGCGGGGATCGTTCGAAATCTTGAACAGCACTCCGTCGCGCTCATTCATGTGCAGAAACTCGTCGCGGCGCCGCTCGGCATCCCGCACCATGGTGCGAAACTTGATGCACCGGAACACCCGCGCCCTCTTGCCGATGCGTTCCGAAGTGTAGAAGACCGGCCCCGGCGAATCCAGCTTGATGGCCAAGGCGATGGCCGCCAACAGAGGGGAAAGCACTGCCAGCGCGGTCACGGAAAACAGGATGTCGAAGATGCGCTTGAACAGCAAGCCAAGCTCCGGCACGCGCCCGTAATGCAGAGGAATAGTGGGAAACTGTCCGATATACTCAATGGGGCTGTTCCAGGCCAGACCGTCGTAGAGGTCAGGCACTACGCGCAGATCCACCCCGTGAATGCGCGCTTGCTCCACTACATTGGGTATGATGGCCCGCTCGCACTCAGCAGTGAAAAATATCTCGTCCACAAAGTGTTTGCGCGCGTGCTGGAAAAGCGTGTCCAGGGTTCCCACCACCTCGCTTGCCGTCACCGCCTCGCAGCCCTCGGCGCCGGGAATATCGATGAACCCCTTGAACGTGTAGCCCAGATGGCGGAGGCTCTCCAAATGATGGCGCAGAGCATGCGCCTCGGCGCCCACCCCTACGATCAGCACATTGCGCGTCCCCACTCCGCGCTCGAAGCGGCGGTAGAGCAGCGCCCGGTACACCAGCCGCCGCAGCCCCAGCATCACCGCCACTAGCGCCACCGTCGCCAGCACAATGCCGCGCGGAATGTCATCGGCGTGCAGCAGGTAAAGCGCGCCCGTGAGCAGTAGGCCCGAGGTCAAACACGCCTGCGCACTCAGCCGCTGCTCGTCGAGATATCCGCTCAACCGCGTGGGCGCGTACAGCTTCAGCCGCCGGCTGGTCACGATCAACACAAAAATGAAACCGCATAGAAATCCCAGCAGGAGTCCCATCGACCGGCCCGGAATCAGCGTGTCCCGCCAGAACTCCTGCACCGTCTTCTCTGGCCCCGTTCCGAACCTGTGAAACGTGGCCAAGCCGGCAGCCACAACCACAGTGAGGCCGTCCACCACCATCCAGAACTTGGCTGCCGATTCCCGGCCGCGGGGCGCAGTCCCGTTCGTTCCACCCTCCCCATGCGGGTCAGAAACCAGCGATGCCGACAGTCTTTGCCAAAACTCGGAAGCCGCCATATTCGTTCGCAGACCTCAAACTACCAAATGCAGCAGGCTCAACAGCCGCCTGCGCAAAAATGAACCGAGAAGCAAACTGATAAATATTCCGGATTTCGTGGCCCGGTGAAACGGTTGAGATTCTGAATTACACGTTATTCCTTGTGCGATTCTGGACCGGCGTAAAGCCATCCCTTGAGGCCCGCACCTGAGCGGCGTATGGACCTCTTCCGGACTACCTATCGCCAGCACATCAGTACCAAGGTAACTTAAGAAGCGCCATACTCTGGCTTCCTGTGCCCGGGTTCGCACACAACAGACCCCCACCGGACTGACGAGTGAGCCTCTCCCTCTATCACGGCCATGGGCGTCTTCCACATCGACTTCGCCCCAAGGCAATGAAAGCAAAGAACAAAACGCCATTCTTCTACTCTAGCGTCTCTTCGAGCTTCCGGCCGTCTCCGGCCGCCTCTCAACAAAAGGCTGCTGTTAAGAGCATGGCCCGAAAAACGGATCCTGGCAAGTGAAATCTTAGCGCCTACCGATTACGGAGTGATAAATTCCTTATACCGGGGGTAACCGGAAGGCGTCGAGGGTAAGGAATTGTCGAATATCCCGGTCCTGAGCCGCCACAAAACCCTCAATGGGGCCAAAAAACCGGGCTTGCCCCTGATCGAGAAACAGTACGGTATCGGCCAGCCGTTCGGCAACGCGCATATCGTGGGTCACCACGATGCTGGTGTATCCGCGCTGCTGCTTGAGCCGTTGAATGAGGTTACCGAGCCGGCGGGCAATGATGGGGTCCACCATCGTGGTCGGCTCGTCGTAGAGCACTACCTCCGGCTGTGCCGCCAATGCGCGGGCGATCGCAACCGCACGCTTGCGCCCAGTCGAGAGGCTGGCCGGCAGCACATCCATCGCATCTTCAGCGCCCACCAGCTCGATCAGCCGATCGACAATCTGCTCGATCTGATCCTCATCCAGACCTCCATGCTCGCGCAGGGGGAAGGCCACATTTTCACGCACGCTCAGAGAATCGAAGAGAGCGCCGTTCTGGAAGACCATCGTGACGCGCTTACGAATGGCGCGCAAACCCTCTTCGTCAAGGCCGGTAATCTCCTCGCCCTCGACGTAAATAGATCCCGAATCGGGTTTGAGAAAACCCATGAGCATACGCAGGGTCACTGACTTACCCACGCCGCTGCGGCCCAGGATGCAGAGCGTGTGGCCGCGCTCCACAGAGAAGCTGATGTCTTCCAGAACCGATCGGCCATCGAAGGAGATGGAGACCTTATCAAAAACGATGACCGGCCCGGTGGGCGGTGGTCCCGGCGGAGCAATGGACGGCGGTTCGCCGGAGGCCGGCAGCTCAGCCAGCGCATCCAGCTCCGGCGCCAGTGGTTGCAGCGGCTCCCGCGATCCGGGTTGGGGGTGAGGGTCAGACATTCTGTGCAACCAGCTTACGCGATGGGCGCTCAGCGGCGCGCCGAGGCGCGGCGCAAATCCGCCGGCGTGTTGACATTCAGAAACCAGCGCGCGGCAGGCGCTGCTTCCGGATGGCTTGCCTGACCTGCCTGCGCCAGCAATTCGGTCGCCGCTACGCTCAGTGGCTCGCCCGTGCCAGCCGCGGCAGCCTGAAACGCAGAAAAGCAACCGCTGCGTCCGGCCTCAAGCTCGGCTTTGAGCGCGGGTAAGGCGGTTCGCTTCAGCACCGCCGGG
>JAJYZC010000031.1 GCA_021800255.1 Acidobacteriota bacterium | reverse complement strand
CGCCGTTCACCGTCACCTGGTAGAGCGCATCGTTCAACTGCCGGGTGAGGGCGGGATCATAGGTAAAAAGCTCCAAGGGAAAGCCGAAGCGCGCCGCGGCTTGCGGTTGCACCATATCCAGCGGCTGGCCTTCGGAGCCGAAGTACTTTTTCAGGATCCACTGCTTCACCTGCGCGCCGCGGTTGCTGAAAACGATCCGGTAGAGCTCGTTTTCGACCGTGATTTGAGATTCGGAAGAGGCTTGAATCACCGGAGCCGGCGCGGGCTGCGCAGCTTTGGCCGCCGTTTGCGCCTGGGCCGGCGCGGGCTGCGCAGCGGACAGAGCAGATTGCTGCTCCTGCTTCTGGGTTTGCGCGGGCTTGGGCTGCGGAGGCTTGGGCTTGTTGAAGAAGGTTTCGTAGCCCAGAAAAACAAGCAAAAGCAGCAGCCAGAAGATCATGTTGGAGCTGGCATCGCCGCCGCGCCCCTGGTTCTGAAGATTGGGATTGCGAATCTCGGGCAAAGAATACTTCCTGTCGGTTAGAGAGAGCAGCCTCGCAGGGCCGCCGCTGTTTCTATGGTAAAGGTTTATGGGGAAAAGGTCTCGCAGGAACGGCCGGCGGCGCCGGGACCCCCAGAGAGCGGTCCTTGATGCCTGGAGCGGTTGGCACGGGATCGAGACCTCCGCGAGCAAAGGGATGGCAGCGCAGCAGCCGCCAGAGGGCCAGCCCGCTGCCGCGCAAAGGGCCGTGCGTGGCGATGGCCACTTGGGCGTACTCCGAGCAGGTAGGCAGATACTTGCAGCCGCCTGGGCTGAGAGCATGAAGCGCAGGCGAAAGCCAGCGGCGATAGAAGGCGAGTAAGGCGAGCAGCAAGCGGGTCATCATGCGGGCGTTGCTCCGGTGCGGTGCGCGAGAGGAGCCGGCGCGGCGCGGCGCCAGGTTGAGGAGTGTTGGGCCTCGGCGCGCGCCTGCTCAAGGATGCGCACCACTTCCTCCTCCAGTTTTGCAAAATCCACGGTCAGAACGCTGCGGCGCGGATGCAGGATCAGGTCGAACCCCACGGGCAGCAGGTCCAGGTGGCGCCGCAGCGCCTCGCGCAGGCGCCGCTTGATGCGATTGCGCTGGTATGCTTTGCCCAGCACCTTGCCCGCGGTAAGGCCGACCCGCGCGCCCGCGGCTTCGCCGGCAGGCGTCCGCGGGGCTAGAAACCAGCTCATGGACGCGGATTGCCATTTACGGGCCGCGGCGTAGGCACGCTGATAGTCGGCGTGCTTGCGCAGACGAACGCCCGCCAGCGATTGGCGTTGCGCGGTCTTGAAAATCTGGTTCATGGGGAAAGCTCGCTCCGCAACGGGCGCCGTGCGCGGCCAGCCGAACGGTATGCGCGCCTCAGTCGCGGTAACCGGCGGTCACCGTGACGCGCCTGCGGCCGGCGGCGCGGCGGCGGCTGAGCACCGCGGACCCGGCCTTGGTCTTCATGCGCGCCCGGAATCCGTGGGTCTTTACGCGGCGCCTGCGGTTCGGTTGAAACGTGCGCTTGGGCATAAGAATGCGCTCCTGCTTCTTCTCTGCAATCTGCGTTTTAGCAACGGCTTCCAGTATACCGTAGGCTGGGCATGGAATCCAACCGGGCACGCAGAGCGGCATGGCGCTCAGAGAACGCAGCGCAAAGGCCGCGAATCGGTGGCGCAAAAAGCGCCGCTTCCCCATCTTTCCGGCGTGACTGCGGTAACATGCGCGCCAACTTTCACCAGCTATGGTGCAACTCATCGCACGCGCAGAAAACTTTGTTAAAGAAAGATTGCAATGCGCTCCAGATGTGCTACTATCGGGACCGTTCAGTAAAAAGTTTTTAGCGCCCGGTCAAGAGAGATTCAAGTATCTGGCGGAACGGGATTCTGAATCGCATACCAGGCCGGATATTCTGGGACAGGTTAGCGGAAACAAGGAGCCGGCGATCAACGCGCACTGGGCAGTATTGCGCGCCCGAGAATCCGTCGTTTGAAAACCGCAAATAAGCCCGCACCCGGCTTGATGACGGGCGCTAGCAAGGATTCGAAAGATGGCAATTGCAACCTCGGCGGCTTCAGCCCTCAACCCCTGGCTTCAGATACTGGCGGCCTTAGAAAAGAAGGTCATCCGGCAATCCTTTGACACTTGGCTCAAGCCCACGCGCTTCAGTCACGCGGCGGGCCGCACGCTGTACGTGCGCGTGCCTTCACCGGAGTTCCAGCATATCGGCGAAAAATATGGCGACCTGATTCAGGAAGCCATCGACCTGCTGTCGCTGGAGTTTGACGATGTGAGCTTTGTGACCGTCGAGGACGATCCGTCGATTCCCCCTCAGCGCAAGGACGGCGGTTTCGGCCCGGTTCCTGCGCATGCGCCCTCCGCGCCTCCGCCCGGGCCGGCGCGCCAGCCCGAGCAGGGCCGTTTCGATTGGTCCACGGCGGCGCAGCTCAATCCCCGCTACACCTTCGATGCTTTCGTCAGCGGCAGCGGCAATCAGTTCGCCCGCGCCGCCGCTCTGGCTGTGGCTGAGCGCCCCTCACGCGCTTACAATCCCCTCTTCCTCTATAGCGGCGTGGGCATGGGCAAGACTCACCTCATGCACGCCATCGGCCACGAGGTCAAGCGCCGCCAGCCCATGGCCAGCATCTGCTACGTCTCCGCGGAGAAGTTCACCAACGAGATGATCAACTCCATCCGCAACGACCGCATGACCAGCTTCCGCGACCGCTTCCGCACCGTGGATGTGCTTTTGATCGACGACATCCAGTTCATCTCCCAGAAGGAGCGCACCCAGGAGGAGTTCTTCCACACCTTCAACGCGCTCCACGAGAGCATGAAGCAGGTGGTGATCGCCTCCGACCGGCCGCCCAAGGAGCTGACGGAGATTGAGGAGCGGCTGCGCTCGCGCTTCGAGTGGGGCCTGATCGCCGACATCCAGCCCCCCGATCTGGAAACCAAGGTCGCCATTCTGCTCAAGAAGGCCGAAAGCGAGCAGGTGCAGTTGCCCACCGACGTGGCGCTGTTCGTAGCCTCCAACGTGCGCACCAACGTGCGCGAGCTCGAAGGGGCGCTGGTGCGGCTCGTCGCCTGGTGCCAGAGCTACAAGATGGAGATCACGCTGGCCGCCACGCAGCAATGCCTCAAGCAGTTCATCGACATGCAGGTGCGCAAGGTCACCATCGAGGCCATTCAGCGCGCCGTGGCCGAGCAGTTCGGCATGAGGGTCGCCGACCTGAAGCAGAAGAACAACTCGCGCAAGGTCGTCGTCCCGCGCCAGATCGCCATGTACCTGGCCAAGCAGATGACCGAGGCCAGCCTGCCCGAGATCGGCCGCCAGTTCGGCAACAAGCATCACACCACGGTCATGCACTCCATCGCCAAGATCGATGAGCAGCGCCGCACCGACAAGGACCTGCACCGCACGTTGAACAAACTCCAGGATGTGCTGAACGGATAGCGCGCAGATGGGGTGCAACTCGTAAAAGCGGCGCAGCACCGCATGGCCACGCCGCGTGTCCTCCAGACCTTCCCAACAGGAACCAAACTGCCCCGGCGTTTCTTGGCTTGGCATGAAATCCCCCTGCAAGGAACTTGATGCCTGCAACCCCCGCACGTAAGCGCCAACTATGGTCCCTACGGCATTTTCGGAAATACTGGGGACGATTGAGAACCGGGAAAGTGGATTTTTCTTAAGGAAAAATCCACTCAGCAGCAGCGGTTCCGGTCTACACCTTTTCCGAAAAATGCTATAGCAGCCATGGTTCAACCAAAATTGCAAATGCGATTGCCCTGGGGAGGGGGTACGGCTTGCGCTGCATCTTGGATGCCGTTCCGTCATGCCCAACGGAAACAGCAGGCTGACCGCCCCAAGAGAGCCGCCGAATCGCTCACCGTCCCAGATACGTCCGGTACTCGGTTTGGATCACGCCTATGGAGCGGGCCAGGGCGAGCTTGGCGACGTTGTATTGGTAGAGGCTCTCCACCAGGCCGCTCTCGGCCGTGGCCAGCGTCGCCTGCGCGGTGACCAGGGGCAGGTTATCGTCTACGCCGGCGTCTACGCGGTCGATCTCGTCGCTGAGGGCGCGTTTGGCCAGCTCGACGTTGGAGCGCGCCACGTCCACCAGCTTGTCCGTGGCGCTCACGTCCAGCATCGCCGCGCGCACCTGCTCGTCGATCTGAACGCGCAGGTCGGCGAGCTGCGCGTTGACGGCTTCCATCTGCGCCTGCGACGCATCCTCGTCGCCGCGCAGGCGGGCCTCGCGGAAGATGGGAATCTTCAGCGTCCCCATGGCCACGAAGTCGCCGTGCGTGCCGGCGCCGTTTACCGTGCTCGTGCCGTAGTAGCTAGTGAAGGTCAGGCTGGGCAGCCGCTCGGCCCGGTAGGCCGCGTGAACGGCCTTGTACTCGACCGCCTGGCTTTTCAGGTTCTGGTAGTCCTGGCGGTCCACATAGGCCGTGGCCAAGAGCTCGGCGTGGCTTTCTACAGCCAGTTTTTCGTAGGGACTCCGGTCGGTGAGTTCGATCTTCTGTCCCGGATCGACGCCGATCTCGCGCTTGAGCAGGATCAGATCCTTTTGAAGCGCGTTTTGCGCGGCGATCAGCGCCTGTTGCTGATCCCCGAGCTCAACCCGCGCGCGCAGCTCGTCCAGGCCGGGAACAGTGCCGGCCTGGTGCTCGGCGTGAGTGTGCTCGAAGAGCACCTGCGCCTCGGCTACCTGCGCCTGGGCGTCGCTCACCTCGCTCCGGTCGGCTATGCAGCGCAGATACGTGGTCGCCACGTCCTGGATCACATTGCCCTGCGCCGACATCATGGTGAAATAAGCTGATTTCTCCGCTGCGCCCGCGGCCTTCCAGCCGGCGAACACAGGCGCGGAGAACAGCGTTTCGCTGAAGTGGATCTGCCCCATGGTGAGATCGTCGCGGGTGATGGCCGAGAGCCCCGGAGGAACTTTGCCGCCGGGAAACAGAGGCGCAAACTCCGCAATCACCGCCGGACTGAACCCCAGCGCCGCCAGATCGTGCTGAAAGTAACCCGTGTCTCCGCTGAGCGTGATGGTGGGCAGGAATTGCTGGAGCGCCTCGTCCCGCTCCCCGTGCAGCGCCTTCTGGCCGGCCTCGGCTTCCTTGAGTCCGAGATTGTTTTCGAGGCCCCGGCGCACGGCCTCATCCAGCGAGAGGCGCAGGGTTTGACTGCTGATGGGCTGCGCCGTGACGCTGCCGAAAAACGGATTGGCGGCCGAGGAGAGATTCTGAGTCTGCGCGCGCGCGGCAGCTCCGGCTGCGCTCAGTGCAAAAACAGTCAGAAGCGCCGGCGCAGCCTGCCGCAAAACAATCTGTAGCCTGGTTGCCACTCTCATCATTCTCTCAGATGAAGCAGCAGGGCTAAGAGATCAACTATCTGCAGAAGCGGCAGCGGAAATTCCGGCCCAATTCCGGTCTAATTCCGGATCGAGGCGTAAAGGATCGGCTGTCGCGCTCATGGCTCGCCTGAATTTTCCTAAGAAATGAAGGCGCGCTCGAGGGGCGGCGCTGCCGGACTGCTTTCTCAAGCGAAGTGCAATGCGGATTCGGCCCACATCACGGCCTCGGCATAGCAATGAAGGAGTGCCTCCTGTTCCAGGCCGCGGGCCGCAAGGATGGCGTCGCAGGCCGCCCAATCCCCGCGTTCGTGATTCACCAGCCACTCCAGCAAGGTGCGTTCCGCAACCGCCGCGCCCAGCAGGGCCCGGCGAATCTCTTCGCGGAGCGGCAGCCCCGGAGCCAGATCTTCCATGGGCAGGCGCAGCATGGCCGGAAGCAGGCTGAGCAGTCCCAGCAAATACTGCTCGGTCGGGTCCAGCGCGCAGGGTTCGGCGGCCAGCTCGCAGAATCGCCCGCGCACAAAAGCCATGCGCAGAATTTCCTCCGGCCGGCCGGCGTTGAGTTCGCTGGTGATGGCCAGCGTAAACATGCGCCGGAAAACATTTTCTCCCACCGCCAGCAGAGCCGCCTGGACGGAGCGCACCTCCTGCCGCATGGCGCAGACAGGGGAGTTGATGAGCCGCAGCAAACGGTAGGTGAGAGAAGCGTCGCGCTTTACCACCAGGCTCAGCTTGCGTATGTCGATCGGGTCTTCGCGCAATAGCCGCAGAATTTCGATGTGCGAGAGCCGGTTGGGCGGAACCTCGTGGTTCTCAAGCAGCACGGGACGGCAGAAATAGTACCCCTGGATCAGGATGAAGCCCTCGGCGCGCGCCTCTTCGTACTGCCGGTACGACTCCACCTTTTCCGCCACCAGCGCCGCCGTGACGCCGTTCAACCGGCACAGCAGTTTCCGCCTTTCTTGGGAGTTGGTGACGGAAAAGTCCACCTTAACGTAGTCGGCCAGGCACACCAGGGGCTCGATACCCGGCTTCCACACGAAATCGTCCAGCGCCAACCGGTAACCCGCGGTCTTCAATGCACGGCACGCATCGATCACCTCCGGCGAGGGTTCAATGCCTTCGAGAATCTCCAGCACTGTCATCCCCGAGGGCAACACCTGCACCAGGTTTTCGATCAACGACTCGCGCGTGCAATTCACAAATGCCAGCAACCCCGCGGTCAGCTTGTCCAGGCCGAAGATAACCGTATTGTCAAGCATGGTGCGGGTGGCCAGATTGCCGTCTCCCCGAAAGGCCAATTCCGGGCTGTCGCGGAAGAGCAGTTCGTAGCCGTGCACCTTGCCGCGCAGGTCCAGGATAGGCTGGCGCGCCACATAGCGCAGCCCTCCAGCAAGCCCGGAGGGGGCCGCGGCCACACATTCGCCTGCTCTCACTTCTGCCGCCATGCGCTTGTTCCTGGAACGTATATCGGCACACGGCAATTAAAACTTGAAGATACGTATTCTGCCGGGGCAGTCCAGGCGTT
This sequence comes from Acidobacteriota bacterium, assembly GCA_021800255.1. GTDB lineage: Bacteria > Acidobacteriota > Terriglobia > Terriglobales > Acidobacteriaceae > Telmatobacter. Next base: position 32,459 of record JAJYZC010000031.1, on the reverse strand, counting down.
GCACGCAGGGGCGCGCCTTCAGCCGCCCATAAACATGCCGCCGTTCACGTCCAGCACGTGCCCGGTGATGTACGACGCCGCATCCGAGGCCAGGAACTTCACCGCCTGCGCCACATCCTGCGGGGTTCCCCGGCGGCCCAAGGGAATGGTGGCCATCATGGCTGCGTTCTGCTGCTCGCTCAACACCTCGGTCATGGGCGTTTCAATGTATCCCGGGGCCACGGCATTTACGGTAATGCCGCGCGAGGCCACTTCGCGGGCCAGCGACCGCGTGAACCCGATGAGCCCCGCTTTGGAGGCGGCGTAGTTCACCTGGCCCGCCTGCCCGGCGCGCCCCACCACGCTGGCGATGTTCACAATCCGCCCCCAGCGGTTCTTGAGCATAACCGGAAGCAGCGCCTGCGTCAGCAGGAAAGCCCCGGTCAAATTGATACCGATTACGCTGTCCCAGTCGGCGCGCTTCATGCGCAGCACCAAGTTGTCGCGCGTGATGCCGGCGTTGTTGACCAGGATTTCGACCTTGCCGAAGCGCTCCAGGATCGCTTTCGCGCCGGTTTCGATCGACTCCTGGCTCGAGACGTTCATGGTGAACGCTGCCGCCTCCGCACCTGTCGCCTTCAACTCGGCCGCAGTCCCGGCCAGCTTAGCCTCGTTGATGTCGGCCAGCACAAGCGTGGCTCCCGCTACGGCCAGTTCCAGCGCAATCGCGCGCCCGATTCCCTGCGCCGCGCCCGTCACCAGCGCAACTCTTCCCTGCAGATCCTCCATAGCCTGTTCTTTAACCTCTCAATCGCTCAACGCTGCGTCCTTCTGTCACTCATTTTATAGGAAGGAGCCGGACGGTCTTACCGCTGCAATTGGCAGCACGATCCATCGCATTCACCCCTCCGGAAACCGTTCCCGCACCAGGTCGAGCGCCTCTTCCGGGGTTCCGATCGCGCCTTCCAGTTGCGCATCCTCGACCGCACTGAGCATCTGGCGGAACTTCGGCCCCGGCGCGTAGCCTGCGGCGATCAGGTCCCTGCCTGTCAGCAGCGGGTGCGGACGCACCGCCTCCTCGGGCATCGCCTGCCGGCGCTCACGCACAAACTCCCAGTGCTCCAGGTTGCGGCTCGCGGCCAGGCAATCCATACGGTGCAGGGCCAGGTGCTCGTCAAACCGCTCCAGCCGGAAGAACCGCTTCAGCGTCGCGGCCTTCATCCGCTGCGCGTCCATGAAGCGCATGTGATTCTCAATCAGCGCCAGCACCTGCCGTGTCTCGCCGTTCGAGAAGCGGAAGCGCCGGCAAATCTCCGCGGCCACGGCCGCGCCCACCTCCACGTGGCCGTCGAAGCGGATGCGGTCCGGTGCGCGGCGGAAGGTGGGCGGCTTGCCGACGTCATGCAGCAGCGCGCCCCAGGCGAGCGTCATGGAGCAGTCCGGCTCCAATTGTTCGAGCAGCATCAGGGTGTGCGTCCACACGTCGCCCTCGGGATGAAACTGCGGCGGCTGCTCGACGCCCTTCATGCGCGCCACTTCAGGCAGCACCTCGGCCAGCAGGCCGGTTTCGTCCAGCAGCTCAAAGGCCCGCCGCGCGTGGCCCTCGGTGAGCATCTTGGTGAGCTCGTCGCGCACCCGCTCGCGGCTCACGGCGTGGATGCGGGAGGCCAGCGAGCGCATGGCGCGCCCGGTTACGGCCTCCAGCTCGAAGCCGAAACGCGCCGCAAAGCGCACCCCGCGCAACATGCGCAGGCGGTCCTCCTCAAAGCGCAGCTCCGGCCGCCCGATGGCCCGGACCAGGCCCGCGTCGAGATCGGCCAGCCCGCCCACGTGGTCGATGACCGCCGCGCGGAGGGCATTCGCATCTGCAATTCTCCGGTCCCAAGATCCGCCTCCGCGCAGAGGATCCAGCAACAAACCGTTGATGGTGAAGTCGCGCCGCCGCACGTCGTCTTCGGCGGTCTGCGTGTAACGCACCGCATCGGGATGCCGCCCATCCGTATACGCCAAATCGGAACGGAAGGTGGCCACCTCGGTCACGAAGCCGGGGTTCTCTGTCTCCGGCGCGGCAATCTCAGGAGCCACGAGCACCACCCCGAAGTGCGCGCCCACGGCGAAGGTGCGCGGAAACATCTCCAGCACCACGTCCGGCGTGGCATTGGTAGCCACGTCGTAGTCGTTGGGCTTGCGGCCCAAGAGCAGATCGCGCACGCACCCGCCGGCGAGGTATGCCTCGTACCCGCTCCCGCGCAGCGCCTCCACAATGCGCAACGCCGCTTCAAATTGTCCTGTCTCCGCCATCGCTGTTGCTACCATTCTTACCCTACCAACCCGCGCATGCGAAGATGCGGTCCGCGCTCACGTGCTTTCCAGGTCCCGAAGGGGACCTGGGGCACCCAAGGATGGTGCAAAATCAAGCGGCCAGAGACCTAGACTGTAGGTATGCCTGGCTCCGGCCTGATTCTCGGCATTGAAACCTCCTGCGACGAGACCGCGGCGGCCGTGGTCGAGCGTGGGGCGCGCACGATTTCCTCCGTCGTCGCGTCACAGATTTCCACCCACTCCCGCTACGGCGGCGTAGTGCCGGAGCTGGCCAGCCGCGAGCATCTGCGCGCCATCGTTCCCGTGGTCCGCGCCGCGCTCGGCGAGGCGAATGTCACGCTCGCCGATCTCGACGCTATCGCTGTCACCTCCGGTCCTGGCCTGGCGGGCGCGCTGCTGACCGGCATCACGTATGCCAAGGCGCTCGCCTACGCGCGCAACCTTCCCCTGATCGCCGTCAATCACCTCGAAGGCCACATTCACGCCGTGCTCTTGCATGAGCGCGAGAAAGAAAAATCCGAGTTGGCGCCGTATGGGGCAGGTCAAGGACCGTCCGGCTCGCTGGACGCGCAGTCCCTGGCTCTGGTCGTCTCCGGCGGCCACACCCACTTGTATCTTGCCCGGCCCGCGCACGGAGCGTGGCATTACACGCTCATCGGCCGCACCGTCGATGACGCCGCCGGCGAGGCCTTCGACAAGGTGGCCAAGCTGCTCGGCCTCGGCTACCCTGGGGGTCCTTGGATGGACGCGCTCGCCGCCCACGGCAATGCGCACGCCGTGCCCTTCACCTTCGCGCAGATCAAACCCAAGGTTCACCTTGGCGGTAAGCCGCCTCGCACCAAGGCCGCCAAGACCGCCCCCATCGCGCATCTGGACCCGCGCTTTCTCTTCTCGTTTTCAGGGATCAAGACCGCCGTGCTGCGCTACTTCGAGCTGCACAATCTCCGCCCGGAGGCCGAATCACGGCGCGAGGCGCTGTTTACCGGGCCTGACGCTCCGGCGCAGCCCACTGCCGAAGCTGCGCTCGCAACCTGCGACCCGCTGACCCTCGACCTGATCGCCAGCTTCCAGCACGCGGTCATCGGCGACCTGATGAAGAAGACCTTCGCCGCCGCTGAGGCGCTGGGCGCCGCGCGCATCCTGGTCACGGGAGGAGTGGCCGCCAACCGCGAACTCCGCGCCCGCTTCAGCGCTGAATCGGCGCGCCGCGGCCTGGGCATCGCCTTCCCCACCCTTGCGCTCTCCACCGACAATGCCGCCATGATCGCCGCCGCCGCCTGGCCGCGCTTCAAAAACAATGAGTTCGCGCCGCCCGGCCTCACCGCCGACCCCTCGCTGGCGCTGGGACAATAAAGCCTTCAGGCAACCGTCGCAGAGTTCATGCCTCTCCCTGGTTTTTGTGTATTGTGGCCGGGGAGCAGAGCGATTCCACAGGGGAAATGCCCGAAGCTGCCGGGGCAACGCAGCAACTTCCTTCGGGATCGCCGTTTGACCCGCTGCAACAGGGGCTCGCTGAGAAATAACTCAGATCTAAAAACTGATCTTGCGCTGCGGATACCAGGTGAGCTGGATGTCGGTGGTGGTCACGGTCTGTTGGCCGGGCTTGTAGATGGGAGCCCTCCAGTTCTCATAAGTAAAATTGCCATTGATGGCGATGTCCTTGCCGATGCGCTTGACGACCTGAACGCCGAAGTCATCCAGCGTGGTGCCGTCGGGAATGAAGTCCTTGGCGGCCTTTTGACGGCGCCAGTTTGCCTGGATCCACTCGTCTCCGCTCAGGTGATAGGTAATCCAGGCTTGTCCTCCCTTGTCCTCGCGGCCGATCCAGTCGCCAAAGATCTGGCCCTGGTTGGTGTAGCCCTGGCGCTCCATGGTCTCCCAGTACATGAACGTCCCCCCTTGGCTGGTCGAAACGGAAGGATCGGTCATCGCTCCCTCGACGCGGAGATCCAGACGGGGAATGCCGGGCACGTGCGACAGGTAAAGGCCCGGACGCCAGGCAGCGCGGCGTGGAGCATCGATGGGGGAAACATCGTCGTGCACCTCGGAGTCGGTGTAGAAGGTGAGCCAGTGGCGCATGAACGGCAGCCGGTAAGAGGCTTGGAAGGAGCCGAAGCGCGCGCCCGGATCGTTGAAACCGAATTTGGTCGTTCCACTGGGCGATGCAAAGCTGAAGAAGCTCCTCAGAAAGGTGTGCAGGGTGACCGGCGAGTGGCCTTCGCCTCCAAAGATCACCGTGCGCTCGAAGCCGAATTCGACGTTGGGGGTGGGCTTGAAACTGAGCTGCTCGACGTGCACCCAGGGGTCGCCGGGATTGATGACGTTGGGCACGGCGGGTTCGGAGCTGGCCTGACAGGCGGCATCGCAGGCGGGGTTGGGCATGAGGGTGTGGCCCCTGAGCGATCCGACCAGAAACTCGTACCGGAATGGTCCGGTGAGGCGCGAGAGCAGAGGAATGTAGAGCGGTTCGATGCGATCGATGTGAAAGGCGTAAATATCTTCAGCGTTATTGGAGTAAGCCATGCTGGCGCCTTCGGCCGGACTCAGCCAATCGTCCACCTTGCCGAAGGAGATCACATGGTTGAGCACCTGGACGGAGGCGTAGGCCTCGACGACGCGCCCCTGGGTGGCCGTGGCGATGGGCCCCAGAGGGATGGTCGGCTGGTTGTAGGGCGTGTTGGTGGCAGGGTTGAGGAAGCTCAAGCCGTCATCGTTGGAGAGCGTCTGCGCCAGCGCGGTGGGGTAGCCTGCGGCCGAAGGCGCGCCCTGAAACTCGCTGCGCACGTAGACTGCGAACCGTCCGGCGGTTGCGTAGCCGCTGATGCCCGAATAGTTGTTGAAGCCGTTTTCGTAGGGCCGGCCGTAGTCGTTGATGATGGTCGAGCCGAGATGAAAGCTGTCGCGCAAAGGCGTGCCGCTGATGGCGCGGGCCACGCTGTACACGGAGGTGATGCGGGCCTTGCCTTTCAGGGCCAGACACGGGCCCTCGACGTCGGGGAGCAACTCGTAGTTGATGGCGTTGTATATCTCCTGCGCCTGTTGCGCGGTTGGGTCGCCGCGGCCTTCCGCATCGCTGATACGCGGGGCGGCCTCATCCAGCATCTGACTGACCAAGGCGCGCGTCCAAGGACGGATTCCCAGAAATATGTTATCGATGTAGCCCATCGAGTAGAGCCGCAGAATCTCCGGATAAATCCAACTGTCCACGGGAATGAAGGGCGAGCCTAGCTGCCCGGGTTCACAGACCGATTCGGCGCCGCTGGCGGCGCTCGCCACCTGTCCCGCTCCTTCCGGCGTTGCCGGCTGTTCAGCCGCTAAGTTGCCGGCGGGAATGAGAAACAGTCCTGCCAGCACGGCCGCACCCAGAATTCGAGGAACCCAGATGAAGCGTAAGTTCACGTTCATGTTTCCCACTGTATCACTTGTGAGGACCCGCGCCGGGCGCGAAAAAGCCCTGCGCGCTGCGGAGTCTGCGCTTGAATCTGGCCGCGATCTCAGCTTTGAGCTTCGCTGCGAATAATCCCCTCTGGGCGAGGTAGTTCTCCAGATTGAGAACAGGGTCGCCGGCGAGCCTGCCCGAAGGCATTCCCTCGCCCCGTTGGCGCGTGATTCTGCAATCGATGAGCGTAGGGCCGTTGCCGCGGCGGGCATGGGCAATGGCTTCAGAGGCCACGCGGTAGATGGCCACCACGTCGTTTCCATCCACAACGATGCTGGGGAATCCGGAATGTTCAGCTTGCCGGTCCCGGTTTTTAGCGTCCGCATCGCTGTGACGGACAAAAACAACCGGCAGACTCCCGGCGCCGGCGCGGCGCATAGCTTGGCGCCAAGAGGCATGTGCCGCGTCTTTCCACGCTGGTGCGCCACAAAAGACGACTGCGACCCGGTGGGCTTTATCCGTCTGGCTGGAGGCCGCCGGCTGGATCGCGGCTAGGTGCTGCGAGGCGCCAGCGGCGCGGCGAGCTTTCCCTGCGCAGGCCCCTGCTGGGCGGAGCAAGGCATAAAGCTGGCGGAGCGGCACGCCCCGCATAAAATGTATACTCAGGCTGCCATGGCACACGGCCAATGTGTCCTCAGGGAGCAGGCCGATGGCCACTCCCACTGCGGACGCCTCGCAGCCAAGGCGGCGGCTTGCCGGCAATCCGTCTCGCGCGAGCAGAACGCTGGCGCGCTCTTCTAACATCCGGCACTGGAGCAGTGCGGCGTAGAGTTCGAGCAGCCTCGCCCGGGAGACGAGCGAAAAACCACCGTTGCCGGGCGGCGCGGCCTGTTTTTTCCTTGTGGTCATCGTCAAGGCAAGGAGCCTTATTGGCTGCTGCGATTGTAAACGCAGGAGACGTACAACCCGCTACCGCGAACCGCCTTCGGGCGGTTCTTCCATTCCCTGTGAAGGGCTGACGGGCGCGCCGGCCGCGACATCTCTTCCGCCTGCCAAGCCGCGATCTGCGGCGCTACCTCTCTACGCGGCGGGCGATTGCGTCTATATCCCAGAAATCAGGAGGCAGCGCCTGGTTATAAACAGCGCGCAGCACAAAGAACTGGTGGGACATCTGGCCATCATGGAAGCGGGTGATGGTGAAGGGCGTGGGAAAGCCCTGGATGGTGTGGTAGTCGTCGTACTCTTCGGCGTCAGTGTTGAGATCGTGGTAGACGGAATCGCGGTACTGGAACTCCACCCGCAGGGGGAGATGGGTATTCGCGTCCATCACGATCGTGGTGCTGTGGTTATCGGGCGAGATGAGCGAGACCTGCACGCCCAGGCGGTTCTCCACCAGGTGCGGCCCTTCATAAAGCAGGAGGGTCTTCGGGTTCTTCATCCACACCTTGACGGCCGTTTCCAGGGAGTGTTCGCGCCAGCGCAGGTGGCCTCGCACCTGATCCTTCGGCAACTGCTGCACGCCGCGGTAGGTGATCTCCCAGCCGTCATTCCCTATATAAATCTCATCCACGTCGCGGTGCTTGGTCTCTTCGATGCGGTCGCGGTCCGGCCATTGTTGGTACTGAAAGATGAGGGTGGTGCCGAGATCGGGCCGCCCCTGGAAGAAGGCGGCGACCTTTTCTTCGAGCATCCTATTCTTCATGTTGAGCCAGGCTTGGCCGCCCAGCGCCTGCACCATGGCGTCGAGCGCGGCGCGCGCCTGGGTGGTGTTCGCCGCAGCCGCTTGCTCACCGCTCTGCGGCTGCGCCGCGGCCGGCCCGGCCAGCGCCATCCCTAACAAGGCCACAGGCAAAATTCCGCGCGTTTTCATGGTTCTTTACCTCGCCGCCCATTCTGCCCCCCGCAGCGCAGGCCAATTCGCCTGGCCCCCAGCCTGCCGAACAGGCTCTGGGTGAGACTGAGCAGCGCCTCCTTGGTTACAGAATAGTCGGCGCGGCGGAACCCGAGCGGGGCGCCGGTTCGACGCTGGGGGTAAAGCCGAGCCGGCGCCAGAAATCGCTGACCAGCGCGACGGTCTCAGCGCTGGTGGCGGGCGCGGTGCGTAGCAGGATGGAACTGGAGTTGGAATCGGGATTGGCAAGCGCGGAGGGTTCGGAGGCAATCGCGATGCACTTCTCCGGCCGGTAGGTGCAGGCGGCCAGGTCGGCGATGGAGAGCCGCGTGGTGGGGGTGGCGAAGACCGTCCGCGGCGGGGCCATGCGGTCGAGCAGCCAGAGAATTTCGAGCTTGGATTCGAGTTCATCGGGCACGCAATCGATGACCAGACCGGCGGAGCGCACGGCGTCTTCGATGGTAGCGGCGAGGCGAATGTCCGCTCCTGGTTCGCGGCCCATGGTATCGGCGCTGAGCTGCTCCCGGATGTACTCCCCGGCGTGGTGAAGCGTGGCGGGCATCACGTCTTCAAGAAAAACACAATAGCCGGAACGGCCCGCACTCAACGCCAGACGGCGGCCGAGCGGGCCAGCTCCGATGATGGCGACGGTGGTCACGAGCGGATTACTCGACAGCCAGCGCCCTGGCCACATCCGCCGCGCTGGGATGGGTCTGGGCAAGGTGCTCGGCGACGCGGGCGCGCTCTTCGGGAGTGAGCACGGGGATGGTGGCCAGCACGCGGCGCAGAGTTACGGCTACATCGTCTATGTAGTTCATCAGGCGGATGGCTTCTCCGGAAAGCGGCATGACGTTTCCTCGCGTATGAGTATTGCCTATTCCGTATTGTAGGCGGTGAGATTGGGATGAGGAAAGGCCGCCGCGCAGGGCAATCGCATGAATGACTGTCTTGGTTCCAGAAAACCGCCGATTGCATAGGACTCTTACATTCCCGAGCGAAGAATCGCAAAAAACGGCCCCGAAACCGCCAATCCGCCGAACGATTGCTCTGGTCGATAGCTAAAAATGAACCAACGCCGTCAACAAAACACGTTCATGCGATTGCCCTGGGCCGCCGCGCTGGCCTTGCGCCCGGCCTGCGTAGCTGCATAAACTAAGGTGCCGCTCCAGAGAGCGCCAAGGCAGGTGCGCAATGGCCTTCCAATTCCGGGGATTCGATTTTCTCCATCTCGACGCGAGTTTTTCTGAGGACGAGCTGCTCGTCCGCCGCACAGCTCGCGAGTTCGTCGAGGATCGCCTGATCCCCATCATCGAAGAGTGCTTCCGCGAGGGGCGTTTCCCGCGCGAGCTGGTTCCCATGATGGGCGAGTTGGGATTCCTCGGCGCCAGCTTCGAGGGTTACGGCTGCGCCGGCATGTCCAACGTCGAATACGGGCTGGTGATGCAGGAGCTGGAGCGCGGCGACTCCGGCCTGCGCAGCTTTGTCAGCGTGCAGTCGGCGCTGGTGATGTATCCCATCTACACCTTCGGCTCGGAGGAGCAGAAAAACGAGTGGCTGCCGGCCCTCGCCAGGGGCGAGAAGACCGGCTGCTTCGGGCTCACGGAACCCGGCTTCGGATCGAATCCGGGAGGGATGACCACGCGGGCGCGAAGGTCGGGCGATGAGTACATCCTCAATGGCGAAAAGATGTGGATCACCTCCGGGTCCATCGCCGATGTAGCCGTGATCTGGGCCAAGGCGGAGGACGAAGACAACCGCGTGCGGGGCTTTGTGGTCGAGACGGACCGGCCGGGCTTTTCCGCGCACGAGGTACACGGCAAATGGAGCCTGCGCGCATCCGTGACCAGCGGCCTCACGCTCCAGGATGTGCGCGTGCCCGCAGCCAATCTGCTGCCGGGCACAGGCGGCCTGAAAAGCCCGCTGATGTGCCTCAACCAAGCCCGCTATGGCATCAGTTGGGGCGCCATCGGCGCGGCCATGGCCTGCTACGACACGGCCCTCCAATACGCCAAGCTGCGCAAGCAGTTCCATGACCAGCCCATCGCCGGCCATCAACTGGTGCAGGAAAAGCTGGTGTGGATGGCCAGCGAAATCTCCAAGGCGCAGTTGCTCTCGCTGCACGTGGGCCGGCTGAAAGACGCGGGCGCCGCGGGCCACGAGCATATCTCTATGGCCAAGCGCAACAATGTGTGGATGGCTTTGGAATGCGCGCGCATGGCCCGCGACATCCTGGGGGCCAACGGCATCACGGAAGATTACCCCATCATGCGCCACATGATGAACCTGGAATCGGTGAAGACCTACGAGGGCACGCACGACATTCACGCGCTGATTTTGGGGCAGAACCTTACGGGGATTGGGGCGTACTAGATTATCGGGTAGACAGTCAGGCTGTGATCACCATCTCCGAGTACGCCGCCAGACGCAGGTCGGCCGTGAGCAGGTGCAGGGGCTCGGTAATGGCCTGCGCAACCAGCAGTCTGTCGAAGGGATCGCGGTGCAGCAACGGCAGGCGTGCAACCGCGGCCGCATGTCTGGCCAGGACGGGCAACTCAAGAAATCCGCAAATCAGCATCTCCTGAATCACTGCTTCAGGGTCTACTTCGATCTTGTTGACCCGCGCTTTGACAGCGATCTCCCAGATGCTGGCAGAGGAGACGAAGACCTGGCTTGCGCTTGTAATATGCCGCCGCGCGGGCGCCTTCAAGCGTTTGTCGTCGCCAGCCAACCAAAGAAAGACGTGGGTGTCGAGCAGCAGGCGCATGGTCAACGCGCCTTCGCTTTCTTTTTCACCTGCGCCGCTTGATCCCTCTCGGGACGTTCCGGCGGAAAGATTTCTCCCCCTTCGAACTCCGCCAGCACCTCCGGGGGGAGCGGCGCATCGAAGTCGTCCGCGATCCAGATTTTGCCCTTCAGCCCGCCGAAACGAATCTTCGCCTTCTTGGGCTCCAGTTGCGTCAGGCGGGCCACGGGTTTGCCGGCGCGGGCGATAATCACCTCTTCGCCGCGCTCAACCATCTGGACCAGCTTGGAGAGCTGGGTTTTGGCCTGGAAGATATTGACAGTCACGGTGTCTCTTGTCTAGCTAAGTCTAGTCTAGCAGAGGACCGCCTATACCGCCACCGTAAAGCTCTCTTCGGTGCGGGTCACGGGGCGGTAGAGGGTGTCGCGCTCCACGGGCACGCGGCCGGCCTCGGTAATCAGCCGGCATAGCTCCTTGCGCGTCATGCCCTGCGGCGTCTTGGCGCCGGCGTCATGGTAGATCTTCTCTTCGATCACCGTGCCGTCCAGGTCGTCGGCGCCAAAGCGCAACGCGATCTGCGCGATCTTGGGGGTCATCATCTGCCAGTAGGCCTTGATGTGCGGGAAGTTGTCGAGCAGGAGACGGCTGACGGCGATCTGGCGGATGTCAGTGAGGCCGGTGGTCACCGGCAGGTGGTCGAGGGCCGTGTTTTCCGGATGGAAGGCGAGCGGGATGAAGGTCTGGAAGCCGCCCGTCTCGTCCTGGAGGGCGCGCAGCTTGAGCAGGTGATCTACGCGGTCGGCGTCGTTCTCGATGTGGCCGTAGAGCATCGTGGCGTTGCTCTTGAAGCCCAGCTTGTGCGCCGTGCGCGCGGTTTGAAGCCACTCCTCGCCGTCGATCTTATGGTCGCAGATGATGGAGCGGACGCGCGGCGCGAAGATCTCCGCGCCGCCGCCGGGCATGGAGTCCACGCCCGCCTCGCGGAGTTTGAGGAGCGTCTCTTCCACGCTCAGCTTGGCGCGGCGCGCCAGGAAGGCGATCTCCACCATGGTGAAGGCCTTGATGTGGACCTGGGGAAAGCGCTCTTTGAGGCCGCGGATGAGGTCGAGGAAAAACTCGAGGGGCAGGTCGGGGTGCAAGCCGCCGACAAGATGAAACTCCGTGACCGCCTCCGAGTAGCCGGAGGCCGCGGTTTGCCATGCCTCTTCGAGGGCCATGGTGTAGCCGGCCGGGTCACCCTTCTTGCGTCCGAAGGCACACAGCTTGCAGGCCGCCACGCAGACATTCGTGGGATTGATGTGGCGATTCACGTTGAAGTAGGTGAGGTCGCCGTGCATGCGCTCGCGCACGTGATTGGCCAGCCAGCCCACGGCCAGCACGTCGGGCGAGGCGTAGAGCGCCAGGCCGTCGCCGGCGCTCAGCCGCTCGTGAGCGCGGACCTTTTCGGCTATGGGCGCCAGGCGAGGATCGCAGGTCCGGAAATCGCTCGCCCGCTCTACCTTCGGTGTGGAAGCCGGCATATCCCGATGATACAGAAGATCCTCAACCGGCCTCAGTTTTTAGCGGCTTTCGTTCCCGCCGCGGCTGGCTCTACCAGCACTCCATCGTTCACCGAGGCCGCCACCAGCCGGTTGCCCGCGGGCCGGACCAGAGCAAGGTTGTAGCCGGTTTGCCACCACTTCCAGGTCAAGGTTTTAGGATCGATGCCAAACACCTGGTCGCTGTGGCGCGAACTGACCAGGACGCGGTGCGCCGTGGGGGCATAGTAGATGGCGTCCACATCGCGGAAGGGAAGGCGCTGGAACCAAAACCAGGTCTTGCCCAGGTTGCGCGTAAAATAGACGCCTTCGCGCGCTCCCACCCAGAGCGTGCCATCCGCCGAAAACGCAATGCAATGGATGCGCGCGAGCATCTTCGGCATTCCCACCGGCCACCAGGTTTGTCCGTCATCCTTGGACAGCACGATTCCCGTGGGCCAGGCTGCGGCCAGAACCTTGCCGTGCGCGCTCACGGAAAGAAAATCGTCTTCGCCCATCACCGGACCGCCATGCCAGGTGATTCCCTGGTCGGTGCTGGTGAGCAGTCCATTGTCAGTGCCCGCTACCCACACATCGCCTGATACATCGAGCGAGTTTACGCGGCTTTGCAACGGGAAGGGCGGCTCTTTCACCGCGTGTTGCACATTGACGCGAGTGCCGTAATGAATCTCGACCGCCGTCTTCATCACCGTGTTGGCGATCGTGTCGCGCCGTTCCCAGATCAACCCGCGGCCCAGCGCGCTGCCGGCTAGGTTCCCGCCGAGGGGAGGATCGAGAACGAAGATGCCCCGATTGGTGCCAGCCACCACCATGCCGCCCTTGGTCTGGGCCAGCGCGTAGATGCCGGCGCCGTCCAGGCCTTCCTCAATGTGCCGCCAACTGGCGCCGCCATTGTTGGAGACGAACACGCCGCCAAAGGTCTTGTCATTCACCACGCCGGCATAAAGGCGCTGGGGGTCGCGGCGGTCCACCAGCAGCGCCTGCACCTTCCGCTCCGAGATGCCGTTATTCGACTGGGTAAAGGTGGCTCCGCCGTCGTTGCTCATCAGCACGCCGCCGCGATCGGTGGCGAGCAGCACGCGATTGGAGTTCCGTGGATCGACAAATACATCGTTCACGATCACGTCCCGCGGGGTCATGCGCCGGAAGGTTTTGCCCCCGTTGACGGTTTTGTAGAGACCTTCGGTGGTGCCCGCGTATACGATCTTCCGGTTTTCCGGATCCTGGGTAATGGCCCGCGTCCGCCGCGCCGCTGAGGGAATGCCTTGTATCTTGTAGAACCAGGCGCCCCCATTGCTGCTTTTATAAATGCCGCTGCACGAGCTCAGGTAAACAATGCGCGGGCGGAGGGGATCGACGATGATGGAAAAGATGTCGGAGTCCACGATGAGGCCGCGCCGGATGCTGTGCCAGGTTGCGCCGCCATCGGTTGTCTTCCAGGGCAGGTGCCAGGTGCCCACGTAAACGGTGTCCGGGGCCTTTGGGTCCACGGCCAGCGACTCGATGTCGTGAATCTCGCGGCTGCCCAGCGGGCTGATCTGCGTCCAGGTGGCTCCCCCATCCGCACTGCGGAAAACGCCTTCGAGGCTGCCTGCGTAGAGAACTCTGTGGTCGGAAGGGGCCTGGGCAAGGGCGTGAATCTCCCGTCCGCGCAGGCCCGCGGGCTCGGTCCAGTTGCGCCCGCCGTCGTGGGTAATCCACAGTCCGCCGTCGTGCGGGCCGGCCCACCATCCGGCCGCGTAGATCGTGGCCGGATGGGCGGGATCTACGAGGATGTGGTCCAGAATCAACCCGTCGGCGCCGCCCAGCCTGGCCCAGCGATGCCACGACAAACCGCCATTCAGCGATTCATAAATCCAATTGTCGGTCGTGCCCAAATAAAGATGATCGGGATGGCCGGGCACGGCGGCAAAAGAGCGCGCGTCGCCGCCGTCCGGCCCCACAATCTTCCAGGCCGGCTGGGCCTTCAGGCTCAGCGCGCCGGTCGCACAGAGAAATGCCAGAAACACCGGCGTCAACAACCGGCGCCGCAACCAGGAAATAGGAAAAGTCCGCAAATGAACCCCCGACAGAAGCTCCACCTAATGTATTCAGAATAGACAAAACAGCCCGAAAAAACGAAGAGGCTGGCCGTGTTGCCGGTCCAGCCTCAAAACCATTGCAGAGGAGTGGATTCTCTCATGCGCTCACCGAACCCTCCATCTTTGGCGGATGGAGGGTTCGAGGAACGATTGCATACCCGGCTAAAGGCTGGCCTCTACTGGCTCGCGGCAGCCTTTCTTGCACGATGCCGCATGGGCAGAGGCTTCCGCGGTATCGGCTTCACCTCGTTTTCGTTCACGGGCGTGGTTCCCGGAACGTCGGCATTGAAGTTTGCGCCGGAGGGCACCAGGTAGTTCTGCACCTCTTGCCCGGCCATCGGACTGGTGGCTACGCTGATGCGCGAGGCGTCGATGCCCTGCTCCTGCACCAGGTATTCTTTCGCGTTGACGGCGCGTTGCGAGCCGTAATGCACGACCTTGACATGCCACCTCGGATGCTTGGCTGCGCGCGCCTCCTCCTTGGCTGTGATAGCCTTTTCCTTCGCCGTCGACTCGCCTACGAGCACGGCGGAGGCGTCCGGCTGCTGCTTCAGGTCAAGAGCCACCTGATCCAGGCAAGCCTTGGCTTGGTTGTCCACGCGCGTCGGCAGCCACTTGTCGTGGTCGAAGCTGATCGAGCACAGGGCCTGCGTGTGAGGCGTGGGAGGCGGAGGCGGCGCCTGGATGGTGATATTGGTATCCGCGCTGGCCGTATGGCCTTGGTTGTCGGATACCTTGCAGGTGATCCCTACCACCCCTGTCGGCGCTCCCGTTGAGGAGTACTCGGCGGTGTCGCCGCTGCCCGTCACCGTGCCGGCTGAAGCTGAATAGCTGTAGGTCAGGGGCAGGTTTTGCGGGCTTACAGCGGTCGCTGTGATGGTGCTAGTGCCGCCCGGCTGGATGGTGTCTGGGTTAGCCGAGCAACTGATGGTTGGCGGCTCGAATGCCTTGACGGTGAAGCTGGTCGAGGCTTCTGCGGACTCCCAGGGCTTGGCGCCCTCCTTGCCCGGCTTGCCTTCCTTCACAGTCCCGTTCACGGTATACGTGCCCGGAGCTAACGAGCTCGTATCCACCTTAGCTGTGGTTCCGCTGCCCGTGACGCCGCTTCCTGAATAGGAGTAGATCGTATGCAACTTGGGATCCAGGTTGCCGGCCGTGGCCGTGACTGCAACCGGAGTGCCCGGATAGACCGAGTCCGGGTTGGCTGCCAGCGCCAGCGTCACCGGCGTCGGCGGCGCAATGGAACCGACATGGATCACAAGACCGGCGCTCAGACGAGCGGCGTTGATGTTGGCGCGGCCTCCATAGGTGACGTTGCCGAAGTCGGCGTGCATATACTCGTAATCCGCCTGGAAGAGCCGGATGGCCAGACGATGGTTCAGCAGCGGCGTCTCATAATCCATCCCGCCGCCCGCCGTGATGCCCGGACCCCAAGTGGGAGCATTGTGGTCAGGGCCTCCCACATCCGCTGCATCCACCAAAGCATGAACGAATGGCGTAATCTCTCCTGTCGGGAAGCGCGCGATGACGCCGCCGGCCAGAGTCAGGAAGCTGTCGTCGTTGCCGTGCGTGCCGATATTGGTGCCGGGCCTAGAAGTTCCCCACTCGTGCAGCCCGAATTCCGCCTGCAGACCTAAATAGCGGTTGAAGAAATACGCGCCGCTGAACAGGCCGCCTACGTTTACCGCATCGTAGGAAAACGGCTCGTCAGTGCCAGTGGTAGGTTGCGGAACCTCTACGGTTCCCTTCGGGGCCAAATAGCTATACCCCATGAAGATATCCCACTTGGAAGGCGATGGGTCTCCCGAAGTTCCCTTCGCAGCCGGAGCTGCCTGAGCGGCTAAGGCAACAGGCGCCGCTGCAACGAGGGCCAAAGCAAGCACCCGGCTTACAGATTTCAAAACACGAGCATTCATGCGATTATCCTCCGCAATTTATCTGAATCAGAAGGGTTAATAGGATCACTTGCGGGCGCAAACTCCGGCTCGGACCTGCCCGGCGTCGCATACTAGCAGCGCACCGCCTCTCCTACGGCAATACTAAACTACCATAGGATGTTTCCCCTCAGAACACAATTTTTCAACAAGTTGCTTGATAAGCTACCTATCCTCTCCGACGGTTTCCATCTCATTGTTACCGAGGTAATGATGAGAGGAAACTATTGCGTGCGCCCGATCACGATCAGCCAACATTCAAGGTCTTCAAAAGACTGCGCGGCTCACGCTGAATCTTCTCTTGTAGAAGCGTGATCGCGTATAAAAGTTGCTCTGGCCGCGGCGGACACCCTGGAACATAGACGTCGACGGGGATCACTTGGTTAACGCCCTGCACCAGCGCGTAATTGTTGAAGACCCCGCCCGAGGTCGCGCAGGCGCCCATCGAGATCACCCACTTCGGCTCCGGCATCTGGTCATAAAGACGCCGGATGACTGGAGCCATCTTTTGCGAAACCCGCCCTGCAACCACCATCAAATCCGATTGACGAGGCGAGGGGCGAAATACCTCGGCGCCGAAGCGCGCCACGTCGAACCGGGAGGCGCCCATAGACATCATCTCAATAGCGCAGCAGGCCAGCCCGAAGGTCATGGGCCAGACGGAATTCTTGCGAATCCAGTTCACGGCCAGATCCAGCGAGGTAAGCAGGACGCCCTCCGGCTCTTCGAAGCCGTAGTTAACCTCGTGCAGCTTGATGCGGTTCTTGGCGCTGCTCTCCAGAGCCCCAAAGAGATAATGATCGCGCTCTCTGATCGCCGCCATACTCTTACTATAAACCCGTTGGGCGCAGGCAGCCTACTTGGATGATCCGATCAGACGGATGCGCGCCGTGAAGGCCCGCCCCTGCGGCTCGCTGAAGGTTCCATATTCGGGCGAATCCACATCGTTGTTCACAACCGCGGGATTCATGCTGTCAGTGGCGTTTTCCATGACGCCGCGCAAGCCCCAATACTGGCCATGAAAATGAAACTTCCACTCCAGGCCGGGGCTGAATTCGACGTAGTGCGGGAAGCGCTGCGCTCCAGCCGAGCCCACCACCTGTCCGGCTGCATTCTCAGCCGTGTACGGAAAACCGCTGCGCCAGTTGAGCAGGTAAACGAAGTTCCAGTGTTTTTTGATCTTGGGGACCGGCGCCGGTAGCCATCCCCAGGTGATGACCGTATCGGGCGCGTCCCAGGCCAGCGGACCGCTTTGCTGCGGCCCCAGCGGCGACGGCGTGGGCAGGTAGTCGAGCGCGGCATTGGTCCGCGCCGAAGAATGTGTGTAGGAGACGTACTGCGGATATTGGCCGGCAAACACCTTCTTGAAATCGAACTCTTCGGAGTTGTAGCGATCCACGCGCGCATTGGTCAGCAGATAGTCGCCGGCCAGCGCCGCCGCTCCGCTCTGATTGGCAAACGTAAAAATACCGGTGGTGCGCTTCTCCACAAAATTCGTGCTCACAAAGATCGCGCCGGGCAGCTTTTGCTGGGCGCCCACGCTCCAGTTCACGGCCCGTGGATCGCGCAGCGAGCTGTCGTGCACGGTGAACTGCGTCATTTGCGCCGGACCCGCAGGGGTGGTTCCATCCGCCTCGTAGTAGGTGTCGTAGCGCACTCCCTCGAAGGCCGGGGTCAGGTAGTCCAGTTGTGTGTGGTCGTAGTAGAGGCCGATGCCGGCTGAGATCTTGGTGTCGCCTTTGCTTGCGGGCGGCGCGTAAACCGCGGCGATGCGCGGCGAAAAGAGCGGCCGCCGCACAATTTCGTCCCAATCGAAGCGCAGGCCGGGCTCCACCAGCCAGCCCTTTGCCGGCTGCCAGCGGTCCTCAAAGTATGCGCCGGCTCCAGCATTGTGCAGCGTGAAGGCCGGCGCCGGCGCAAACACGCTCTTGCGATCGAGCGTTCCATCTTGACGCAGATAACTCACCGGCGCGAACAACTGGTTCTGGTTATACGTGATATGGTCTACATCGGCGCCGGCCTGCAAATCGTGCCGCCCGGCCCACCGCCGCGGGGGCAGATACAAGGTCGCGGTTCCCTCCCAGCGCTCGGAACGGCCGGTCTGGTTCTCAAAATTGCTGCCCTCGGCCTGCTCGGGGGTAATTTCATAAGGAACGTCGCCGTGCGGTTCCTGGCCGTCGCGGAAGCGCATTTGCGCCACGCCGGCGTCGAGCAGCGCGCCGTTGTGAAAGCTGAATTGTTCGCGCAGATAGGGCAGCCAGGCGATGATGTCCTGATTGGTGGTGCTGGCAATGGGCACCAGCGCGGAGAGGCCCGACTGGGGCGAGTGGTAGTCGTTGAAGAGCAGGCCCGCAGTGACGATGTTCGACGAAGTTGCATTCCATTGCGCCTTAGCCAGGTTGCTGCCGCGGATGACCGTGCCGGTGCTGGCGTTGGCCGGCAGCTCGGGGATATAGACGTGGCTATAGTTCAGATCCGCGCCGTCGTACCACCAAGCCCGGTTGCGCTTCAGGGGCCCGGAAAAGGTGAATCGCGGCACGAACTGATCGAAGCGGATTCCGTTCTGATCGCGGAAGGAAGGGATGAAGTTGGTGGCGTTGGCGCGGAACTTGTTATCGCCCATGCCGGTGTAAAATGCGATCACGCCGCCGGTCGTGCCGCCGAATTGGACCGGATAGCGCGTGTCCTCCACCTCCATGGTGCGCACCGCATCCGCGCTCACTCTCATATCCAGCGTGCCCGTGGCCGGAGAACGGATGTCGAACCCGTCCAGCGTGTCCAAGGTTTCCCAGGTCGCCGAGCCGTCCACGTGAACCTGCAAGTCCGTCGAGTCCTGCACCACGCCGGGGTTGAAAGGCAGCAGGTAGCGGATGTCGCGGGAGGTCTGATAGGGAATGTTGACGATCTCCGGCGTGTTCATAGTGCTCTTGCTTGCAATCTGCTGGGTGTCAATGCCAGGCGGCGAGGCCGTAACGTTCACCTGCTCTTTCACGATCTGTTCGTGGGCCATGGTGACGCGGATGCGGGTTTGGCTGGGATCGATCCCCGTCCGATGCGCCTGATAGAAGTTGGGCTTCTGGACGTTCAGTTGGTATGGTTCAGTCCGCTGGGGAGTGAAAGTACACTGGCCGGCGTAGTCGGTCCAGAGGCGCAGCGGAGCCAGTCCGGGCTCCTCAACCGTAACCTGTGCTCCGGGGACCGCCAGGCCGTTCTCGTCCACCACCGTGATCTGGACCGCAGCCAAGGCTGCTTTCGGCTGGGCGCCGGCAGCCAGAGCGCAGAGGAGGAAGACGAGGCTCGTGACGGCTCGCTTTGCGCTGTCAAAACGCAGCATGAAGACAAAGGGGAACGGATGTTCCCACTCCGCCGCCAGTATAGCGCCGGGCTGTTCATCGCCGAGAAAACAAAGGCCGCGCGAAAGATTCAAGCGGAGGCAGGCTTGACGAGCCGCTGATCGCCCGCCGCGCGGCTACCTATCAGAAACCCTGCGGCTTTGCCCGGTTTGGCCGCTGCGCGGCAAGAACTCCAAGATCTCAAATCCGCCGGGAGCCCGGAGCTGGCGGAAGGTGTAAGCCGCTGAGGCTTTTTGTTGGAGCCAATGGAGCGTGTCAAAGGACCCGGAATAGGCCAGGGCTAGAAACCGCTCCTGTTTCTTAGCTGCCTGAGCGAGGAAGGCCGATCCGACTCTCACCGTCTCGCGATTCAGATTCATGGGCAGGGGCACCACTGGCACACTCAGCGGATAGTAGGAGAGCGGCGCGAACAGGGCGCTCGTCTTTGCCGATCCTACAGGCATCTGCATAAAGTCAGATTCGATAAAACCGCTGCACATTACCACCGGCGCATGGCCGGAAGATGCATTCCTCTCCACTGCCTCAAGAGCGTATTTCCATGGTCCTTGCACATCGTGCAATCTGGACGACGGCGAGCTGAGCTCAAGCAAACCGAACATGGCGACAACGGAGATGCAAAGCAGCAACCTTATCAGGCGGGAGCGAAAACGGCCGAAAATCAAGCCCCAGAAGAGCGCAACACCTGCAACTGAGACCAGTGAATAACGAGGAATAAACACGGGAACGGGCGTACTCAGGCTGACTCCCAAAAGAATTAGAACCGGGGCCAGCCCTAACGCTGCACAGAGCAGAGTTTGCGATCTATCCAAATGTCTTAGCAAATCGCGTTGCGGCGTTGAAAATTTGTTTGTGAGAAGGACGATAAGCTCGAAACACAAATAGACCGGCGCCATCAAGGCTGGAGCCAACAACAGGACCAGCAC
This sequence comes from Acidobacteriota bacterium, assembly GCA_021800255.1. GTDB lineage: Bacteria > Acidobacteriota > Terriglobia > Terriglobales > Acidobacteriaceae > Telmatobacter. Next base: position 12,316 of record JAJYZC010000031.1, on the reverse strand, counting down.
GTCCATAACCGGCCACGGAGCGAGTACGTGGGTTTTACTCGTGTGGAACAGAAACCGTAGTTCGGGAACCGTGGGCAGAAACGCCACTGCAAATACCGCCAGGGCAACTCCGAATTGACGCCATGCCGTTCTCCGGCTGGAAAGCTTGGTTGCGAAAAAGCAAACAACAAGGACTGGCAAAATGACAGCGAACAAGTATTGGAACCAGACGACACATGCCGCCGCGAGGCCAAACAGCGCCGCCAGCCAGTTGGAATCGTTGCGCCGCAGACGAAGCAGAATGAAAATGGCGGCATTGATGGCCAGAGCCGCAAACGCATAGGGCCGGATATCGATAGACGCAAAGTGAATGAGGGGATGAAGGCTGAAGACAACGGCGGCAAAGAGCGCACTTTCGCTGTCGAACATCTCCCGTGCGCTGCGGTAGAGCAAATAGACCGCGCCCAGCATGGCGAGCACAGACGGGATGCGAAGAACGATCTCGCTGGTTCCGAATAACCTGGTCCAAAACCAAAGGAGGTAGGAATAAGCCAGAGAGGAAGGAAAGAAGAACTGGCGTGGCCATATATTTGCAAGGCCGGCGCTAATTTGCCAATACGAGCCCGTCTCATCCAGGTCCAGGGGCGCACGGATGGCAAGAAACCAAAGCGCAATGGAAGCCGCCAGCGCCAGAGCGTAGATGGCGTACGCGGCGCGATCCGCTGTTGCGAAACGATCGCGGATGCTGGATTGCAGATCCTTCCGATTCTCCAGCGTTAGGATCTCCATAACTCAAAACACCTACGCCATCCGTTCGTAATATTGCGGGCCGATCTTTCTTCCCGTGGCGCCGAAGCGCGGCGCGCGCCGGAGGCCCAGCTTGTGCAGCGCAAAACTGATGGTGGTGGCCAGCACGCCCAGGCCATACTGGACGCTGCGCCTGAAATTGATGGACGAAGCCTCCTCAAAGTACTTCGTGGGGCAGGAGATCTCGCCGATGCGGAAGCCGAAGATCACGGCCTGTGCGATCATCTGGTTGTCGAAGACGAAATCGTCGGAGTTCTCGAGCAGGGGCAGCGTCAGCAGCAGCTCGCGCGAGAAGGCGCGGAAGCCGGTGTGGTATTCGGAGAGCTTGACGCCCAGAAAGAGGTTTTGAAAGGCGGTCAGCAGGCGGTTGGAAATATATTTATAGAGCGGCATTCCGCCCTTGAGCGCGCCCGCGCCCAGGATGCGCGAGCCCAGAACCATGTCGTAGACGCCGCTGGCCACCATGCCGGCCATGGCCGGAACCAGCGAGGGCGTGTACTGGTAGTCGGGATGGACCATGACCACGATGTCGGCGCCCGCGGCCAGAGCCTCGCGGTAGCAGGTTTGCTGGTTGCGCCCATAGCCGTAGTTGGCGTCGTGGATGAAGGTCTGCACGCCGAGACGCCGCGAAAGCTCGGCGGTGCCGTCCTGGCTGGAGTCGTCAACCAGAATCTTGATGTCCACAACGTCAGACAGCTCGCGCACCGTCTGCTCCAGGGTCTTCTCGGCGTTGTAGGCCGGCATCACCACCGCAATGCGTTTTCCGTTAATCATCGGTTTCTACTCCTCGCGCCTGTTGCCCGCGCGCCTCTCACTCGTTCATCTCCATGCGCCGCATCCGCCGCCGGCTCCGGCATTGGATAGGGCATGATCCGCGCCGGAATCGCGTCTGGCTCTACCAGCCACACTGTGCGGTTGTGGTAGTAGCGGATCAGCTTCAAATTATCGGCAGCATCTCTGTACCTCGCCCATACGACTTTGGAATCATCGATGTCCGCCGAGTTGTAGACCCACTCGTCAAAGGGGTCGTGCCGGGCCGAGTAGCGGACGATGCACAGTTGCGGGCCGGCAAGCCGGTCCAGCCGGGCCAAGATCGCCGCCCGCTCCACGCCAAAGTGCTGCGGACCCCACCACGCGAAGTTCCAACTGCTCGCCGGCCATTCGCTGGGCGCGATGTGAAGCGGCTGGGCGCAGAGGCGCAGCCCCGCCAGCGCCACGCATGCCGTCACCGTCAGCCGCACCAGCGCCAGGCCCACCGGCTTGCGCTCCGGCTTCCACAGCCGCAGGTGACGCATGGCCTGCAAGCCGATGGCGTAAAACGCGGCCGTAAACGGCGCCACGTAGTGAGGCAAAAGATAGATTTCGATGGCCATTCCAGCCGCTAAAATCAGCACGCCAATCACCAGAAAGCGAATGCGCCGGTCCAGAAATACCCGCCGCACCATAATGAGAGGAAAAGCCAGCGCGAAGCCGGAATAGAACAGGAACAAGAGCTCCACTTTTTCCAGCGAATAGGGCACAAAGCCGGTCAGGGAGTGGATTTTGTTGTAAAAATCCAGCTCGCCCTTGTAATAAAAGCTGCGCATGGCGGCATAGCGGTAGTGCGGCTCCGGGCGTGGCGGCTGCCAAACAAAATAGGGCGCCATGGCGTAGGTCTTGCGGTCCACTTTGTAGGGCGGAGTGAGCGGGCTGCCGAAGGCGCGGTAATCGTAATAGCCCAGCCACGCAGCGGTGGCGGCGACCAGCAGGAGCGGGGCCGCAACCAGGCGCGCGGCCGCCAAGCGGGAGGGGTGGTTTTTGCCCTTCCACAGCCAGCGGAGCGACACCATTGCAACCGGGACGCACAGCAAAATGCCCTCGTAAGGGCGGGTAAGGGCCATCAGCGCCATGCCCGCGCCCATCAGCGCCGCATAGCGTAAGCGCGCGGTCCTCTTCAAGCGCGGCAGGCCGCCCAAGACCAGCGCGCCGCCCAGGGCGGCCAGCGAACCGGCGGCGTGGTAGGTGTTGGTCCAGTAACTGAACAGGCCCAGGCGCAGAACCGCGATCAAGCCCCCCAACAGCGCCCAGTTCGCGGGCAGCCATGCTTGCAGCATCCAGGTGAGGGCGGCGCACATCAGCGCGCTGGCGATGAGCACGGCGAACCACGGCTGCCCGAACAGCGCCTGACCAGCGGCCAAGAGCAATCCCTGGCCGGGAAAGTACATCGACTGGTAAGTGGGCTTCATGGTCTCGTGGATGGTCTCGAAGAACTTCCACATGGCGGGGGTGGGGTTGGTGAGCCGGCCGTGGACAAAGGTATCGGCCTGCAACAGAAAGCTGAAATCGTCGGGAACGAAGGGCAGCGGGATGGGAAGAATGGGAAGGATGGCCAGGCGCAGCGCCGGCACGCTCAAGCCCACCGTCAAAACCGCCAGATTCCGACGGCGCGCCAGCCGCGCGAAGGCCCGCTCGATGCGCTGGAACCAGCCGGCGCCCAGCCGCGGCCAGGCAAACGCCGTGGCTACAGCAATCGCAGGAAGCCCGCATTCCAGAATCAGCAGGGAGGTGTTTTGGGCGTTGGCTGAGGGCAGCAGCATCCGGGTTCCATTCCTTCTCCTTGCAAGTGTATGCGCGCCTAAGACGGCTTCTTGGGCTGTGTTCCATCTTGGTTAATGCCCGTGGCGCGGGCCGCATCTGGAAACGCGAGATGCAGAACGCCGCCCGGCTCGGCCGGCACATCGCCTTTCCTTGCACCTCGTGTTCCGCTGCTGGAAATCCATCTTTGTCATTCAATGTGAATCAGTTACGCAGTGCGCTCTCAACAGCGCCGCAGCCCCGCGTAAACAGCCGTATACAGCGCGCAAACCGGCTGTGCCTGCCAATTGTTGAGGGATTCTAAAAAACCGAAGGTGAGTGCGCGCCGGCTGTAAGGGGGCCGCGCATCTGCCCGGCCGGGGATCGATGATGCCAGGGCCCGCTCACACGATAGGGCGAGCCGGGTTGCGGGCGATAATCCGGCCAGGCGAGGCGCCGCGAGGGATTATGCCATCTGGGTGCTGATGCTGGCGAAGAGGGCGCTGGCGGCAGCGCCAACCTGGCCGATGCTGGCGATGCAGCCCAGGGCAATGAGGGACACGAGCAGCGCATACTCGAGAAGATCCTGACCCTCCTCGCCGTACATCAGGTCCCGGACTTTGGTATTGAGAATCAGCAGCAGGTTGTTCATCGTGTGTGCTCCGAGTGGTGACCTTCCCGGTTCCGTTCCGGCGGCGCTTACATTGCCTCTCGTTTGCCCATCCGGTCATCGTGTTTCCGGCTTCTTCAGCGGTTCTCCGATTCCCGCAGCGGGCCACAGCGTTTTCGATTCCGCCCTTTACAGAAGCCGCCCGGCTGAGCGGCTTTTCCTTAAGAAAGGCCGCCGTTGAAAGATACAAAAGCGAAGGGAGAGTGCGCCGGCCGTAAGGGGTCGCGTATCTCTCCTGCGCGGGTACAAAACTTCACTTTCGTTTCCCCCGGCCGATTTTCCGGGGCGCGAATGAACCGGCTCCAAGCCGCCGGCTTTTTTCTTCAGTTGGCGGCCGTGGCGGATGCGATCAAGGGGGAGAACCGCGGGACAAGGTAAGTTGATGCCGCTTGTTTTGCGCCTCTGCGGGCCATGCGATCCGTCGCTACGCTGAATAACGCTTTCCCAGCAGCTTCGGCTGACCTTTGCGGGAGAGATCGTGCCGGGCGTTCACCCGGGCGCGCATCTCTCCCACCAGGAGCTGAGGTGCTGGGCGCGTGTTTGCTGCGAAGCGCCGCCAGAAACTACGCGAGCGTGCTGCTGACGCTGGCAAACACCTTGCTAATCGCAGTGGTAACGTTGCCAATGGCGGCGATACAGGCCAGGGCAATCAGGGTGACGAGCAGAGCGTACTCAACCAGATCCTGACCTTCCTCGGCTTCGATCAGGTTCTGGGCCTTCACGTACAGATTCAAAAGCAGGTTGTTCATGGTTTTCTCCAAGTGTTGAATTCCCAGCCTCAGCCGGGTGCATCCTTTTGTTGTGCATCTGGCGTGCCATTCAGCGCGTACTTTTACGGTTATTCAGAATCAACCACTTACCGGCCATTACCGCAGGGCTCGCAGCCCCGTTGTATACGCCCGTTTACAACCCTGGCCGCACCGAATGGCTTTCGTATACAGATAGATAGCATGAAACCGATGGACGGCAAGCGCTGAAATAAGCCGGGAGCATCCGCAAAGGCACCCCAGGCCGATCCTGGCCGCGAATACAATAGCGACGATGGCAGAGGGCTTAAAACGTTCGCTGGAGTGGCCGCGCTGCGATGTTGCGGAGTTGCCGATTGCGGCTGTCGCCGGTTTGGCGCTGGCCTATGCCGCCGTGTTTCTGTGCGCGGCGCCGTTTTCGGGCCGCCTGACCGGCACGCGCGATTACATCTCCTACTGGGCCACCGGCTATCAGCTTGTGCACCATGCCAATCCCTACGACAAGGCGGCGATGACGCCGCTCGAGCACTCTGCGGGATTAGCGATCAAGGCCACTCTGCTGATGCGCAATCCGCCCTGGGCGCTGCCGCTCGCTTATCCGCTGGGCTTTCTCGGCCCGCGCATTGCGGCCATCCCCTGGTCGCTCATCCTGCTGGGCTGCCTGCTGCTTTCGGTGCGCCTGATACGGCAGATGCACGGCTTTTTACCCCCTGGACCAAGACCTGTGCTGGGGGACCCGGGCCCGCTCTCCAATAGCCTGCACTGGCTGGGGCTTGGGTTCACGCCGGCCTTAATCTGCCTCATCATGGGGCAAACGACGCTGCTTGCGCTTCTGGGCCTGGCGCTGTTTTTGCGCTATCATGGCGAGCGCCCCTTCGCGTCTGGAGCCGCTTTGTGGCTCTGCTTGCTGAAGCCCCACCTGTTTCTGCCCTTTGCCGCGGCGCTGGCGGCGTGGATGGGGATGAACCGGAGCTACAAGATTCTGGCCGGCGCGCTGGCTGCACTGGCCGCGAGCAGCGCCGCCGCGTTCTGGATCGACCCGGCCGCATGGGGGGATTACCTCCGCATGATGCGTTCGCCGGGCGTGCAAAACGACGCCATTCCCTGCCTGGCCGACGCGATCCGCCGTTGGCTCGCTCCCCAGTCGATCTGGGTTCAGTACCTGCCGGCTGCGCTGGGTTGCGCGTGGGCCGTCCTCTACTATTGGCGGCGCCGGGCGCAGTGGGACTGGAAGACGAACGCCAGCCCTCTGATGCTGGTTTCGCTGCTGACCGCGCCATATTGCTGGTTTTACGATCAGTGCCTGGCTATACCCGCGCTGATGCAGGGCGCCTATATCACCCGCTCGCGAGTGCTGCTGACGGCGCTTTCGCTGCTGATTCTTGCTGCTTTCTTCCAGCTTTGTTTCGTGCAGATCGCGTCGCCTTGGTGGCTTTGGCCGGCGCCGGCATGGCTGGCATGGTACCTGCTGGCGATGGGCGCCTTGGGAGAGCGCCGCCGGACAGCCGGAGGGCCGCTGAAGGGTTGCGGAGTGGCTACCGATCAGGGATTGCCGTCTGCGGCGGCAGGCTCAAACTCCAGCGTATCTCCCCGTTCGGTGTGTGAGCTGTGAACGGCGCCCGCGGCGAGCTCGATGACGGAGTACGCTGAAAAACATGCCGAGAGCCGCCACGGTCCCACGCGGCTGCGCACCTTCTTGACCCGGTTTTGGCGGTCCAGGTAAACGAGGTCGATGGCGAAGCGCATAAAGAAGGTGTGCACGGACTCGCAGGGGATGATCCACAACCCCTCGCCTCCGGCAAGTCCCTTGCGTCCCAGCAGGCCCTTGCGGCGCGCCGGCCCGGAATTCGCCACTTCCAGGCGCGCGGCCAGCAAGGTGCCGCGGGTGCGATTGAGAGCGCGCAGCAACTGCGGCGCGGCCAGCCGCCTGCCAACGCGGTCCCGGGGCGACTTACCCGTCCATGGCCAGGGTTTCATCCGCATGTTTGCGCTTGCTTCGCCGGTGCCGCGGTGCGCCTGATTACGGCATTTTCGGAGATACTGGGAACGATTGAGAGCCGCGAAAGTGGATTTTTCTTGAGGAAAAATCCACTCAGCAGGAGCGGTTCCGGTCTACACCTTCTCTGAAAATGCTCTAGCTACGGACCAGTAGACGTACCGCCCGAACCCGACATACCAGTTCCCATCCCGCTCCCCGAACCCGAGCCGCTCTGGATGACCAACGGGGTCTCCGGCTTCATGCTCTCGATCAGCTTCTCCACGGGGATGACAGGCGGCGACGGCGGCGTCTTAGTGGCCGCGGTGTTGGTGTCCGGATTGTGCATCGGGACATGGGAGTTGGGCGGTAAAAACGGAACCGGATATTTCAACTGCGGCCCTGGCTGGCCGGCTGGAATGGGCGCCACAATCTCCGGTGTCACAATCACCACCAACTCGGTTTTGTTCTTGGTTTGGACCATCGACTGGAACAGCTTGCCCAGGATCGGGATGTCGCCAATGAAAGGGATCTTCTCGAAGGTTTGGGTATCCTCATTGTTGAGCAGGCCGCCGATCACGAAGCTCTGACGGTTGCGCAGATCCACCTCCGTGTTGACCGAGCGCTCGGTGATGCCGGGCACCACGAATCCCGAGATGTCAACCTCATTGGTATAGTCCAACTCGCTGACCTGGGGCGCCACCTGCAGGCGGATGGTTCCCTGGGGAGTGACGGTGGGGATGAAGTTCAACAGGATGCCGTACTGCTTGAACTCGATGGTCACCGCCGTCTGGCCGCCCACCGAGGTTCCCTGCACCACAGGATAAGGGTACTCGCCGCCGGCCAGGAAGCTGGCCTCTTTGCCGTCCGCGGCCAGCAGATTGGGCTCGGCCAGGACCTCGACCACTCCTTTTTGTTCCAGCGCCTGAATGGTCGCGCCCGCATTCAGGCCGGGAAAGAAGGCCATGATGTTCAGCTCCTGGGGGATCGTCGCCACGCCGCTGGCGGTCTCAACCCCTCCCGAAGTCGAGGCTCCGGCACCCGCGGATTCAACAAATGGCGGGGTGTATTGCCCAGTAGAAACTCCGCCTAGCGCATTGCCCAGCCCCAGATCGAAAAGGTTGATGCCGAGCTGCGTCTCCAGGCTGAGGTCCACGCTGCAAAAGCGCACCTTGAGCAGAATTTGCGGCTTCGAGGGCGGCACAACCACATTGAGCAGGTTCACCACTTTGCCCGCCGTGGAGGCGATTTCAACCGCGCGCTGAGAGTCAATCAGGTTCTGCACGGTGCCGCGCAAAAAGATGTTGCCGTTGGCGTAGCTCACCCTTACCGGCTGGCCGGGCAGATCCAGTTGCAGTTCGCGGCGCACCGAATCGAGTTGTTCGTTGACCGGGTCCTGGCTGGGACGCACCGTCACGTTGTAGAACTGGCGGCCGCCGTGGCTCTCCCAGATAATCAAGCTGGTCTGTCCCACCGCTCTGCCATCCACCATGATCTCGGTGGGGCTCACCGCAGCGGCTTCCGCAATTCCCCCCAGACCTACGGCCACGCGCGACACCGGCTGCGCACAGTCGATGAGCACGGTTTTGCCTACCGTGAGGTCAAGCTGATTGGTGGAGTCCTGGAACATAGCTTGCGCAGAGGAGGACGGCGCCGCGGCCTGCGCGGGCAAAAACCGTCCCAGGCAGAGGCCGAGCGACAACACTCCGCAACAGGCGATAGTGAACCTGGTCTTTGTTCTCATGGTTGACCCCCAGGAGCGTTGAATTTAGCCTCGCTGGTGCTGGCGCCGTTGATGACCTCGACCGCATAAGCGTTGGCCGCGCGCTTGTAATTGGGCCGCGCGCTCACGCGCCCGCGGACCGGCCCGCTGAACAGGTTGCTCATAGCCGTGCTGGAAACGCGCGCGATCTTGGTGTCCAGCGGATTGCGCAGCACCAGTTGAATCTTCAATTGATTGCTGGCCAGGCTCAGCATCTGCGCCTGTTCGGGCGTAACCAGCAGGTTGACTACCTGCACCTGGTGCGGCTTGCCCTGAGCGTCCCGTTGGATGTCAGTGCCGGCCGACAGAACCTCGATGTTCTGCAGGATGGTCTTGGTCACCGTGCCCTCCGCAGCCGGCTCACCCGGCGGATTGCCGGATGCCAGAACATCCACGCGCATGCCCGGGGTTGCGAATCCAGCCAGGCCCACCACTTGATCCACCCGGACCGCGCAGGCCCTCATGCCCTTCGGAATAGTCGCCGCCAATCCGCCGCCGGAACCTGGAGCCGCCAGCCAGTTCTCGATGATCGGTTCGCCCTGATAAAGCTCCGCGATGACGCCCCGGCCAATCGCGTCCTGCGGCTTCAAAATCGCGCCCGGCGGCAGCGGGCCGTTGATGGCCACGGTGGTCAGGTCAGAAGCCGTCAGCACCGCTCCGAGCGGGATATTGGCCGCCGCAGCCACTACGCGCGTGACCTGCACAGCGGGCGGCGCAATGATGCGCCGGCCCACGACGCGATAGACAAGAAACGAGCACACGCCCGCGATCGCGAATGCGGCCAAAAGAATTGTAAGCAGTCTGCGATTCATTGGTTAACACGCCGGGACCGGCCGGCGGGCCGGCTCCGCCTTTCTGCTTCGACTTGCAACCGCCGCGGCTGCGGGGAGAACGTTCCCATCCCTTGACGGCTCGCGGAATACACATCGGCCTTGCGCATGAACGGGTGCAATGCGGTATCAGTGTATTCCCTTACAACTTTGCACACGCCACCCAAATCCTCATGGTGAACAGATGGGGTATCAAAAGAGCTATGGGGCAAAGCCGAGCTATGCCTCATGCTGAAAGAAGATAGATGCCTCAGGCTGAAAGAAGATAAAATGGATTTTTGGTGAAGGGCGAAACGGTCTATCAGAGTGTTCGCCCGGGCCATGAACGGCCGCGTTACAGCGGGGCTAGGCAACAGAAACCCGGCGGCCTGAGTGCATTTCCTGAATCTGCGCGGGCAAACTCCACATCTGCGATGTGGAGTTTCCCTGAGACCCGACGATAACTCGGGTAATGCTGGTACGAGGGATTGTATCCGTTCATGAGCTCTTCCCCCACAGTAACGCTGTTTACGCAAGCCACAGATTCCCGCCAGCCGCCAACCAGTTTTGCGGCTTCGATCCTGATTCATGCCGTCGTGGTTGGCGTTACCTCTTTCGGCATCCTGTACACACCGCGCATCGACACCCGGGCCGCGGCCGAACGCCTGATGGTGCACAGCCTCAGCCTGAACATGCCGCTCGCGCAGACGCCGCACTCGTCGCGTGGCGCCATCCACTACCCCGGTCCGCACCTCAACGCCCATCTGCGGCCCTCCGGCGGCAAACCGATGGCGCATCCGCCCGCTCTGCGCGTGGCCATCCATGCCAAGCCCGGCCCTCAAACCCTGGTGCAGGCCGATCTGCTCACCCACATCACCCTCAAAGAGAAAATCCCCATTCCGGAAGCAATGATCTGGACGCCGCTCACCATGCCGGTTAAAAACATCGTTGCGCCGTTGCCTTCCCCGCCCACCGCAGCCGATGTCACGCCCTCGCTCAAGGCCCCCAATCAGGAGCTGAATTTGGCCGATGTGGAGATCGCCTCCAGCCAAGAGCCCGCATTGAACCAACTGGTACTTCCCAGCACCACTTCGCCGGTTGTGGTGGAGGGGCCGCAGTTGGCGCAGATGGCGCCCACTACCGTTTCCCAGATCTCCGCGCAGCCTACGCCCGCCGCTCTGCTGTCGCTCTCCGACATTCACATGCCGGTTGGAACGGTGATCCTGCCGCCCGTGAACGAGACAGCCTCGGCCGGCTCCACGGGAGCGCTGGCCCCGGAAAAGACGGCAAACTCCGCGCAACCCGGCGCCGGCAACGCCGCGGGCGCGGGCAATCTCCAAGCCGCTGCTGCCGTACCAACCGAGGCAAACGCTGCCGGTGCGGGCCGAGGCGGCCAAGGCGCCGAGACCGAGATTACGCTCCCTAAAAATGGCCAGTTCGGCGCGGTCGTGGTCGGCGATTCGCTTGAGGATGAGTTCCCGGAAATGGCCGGCGTTTGGAGCGGCAGGATAGCCTATACCGTCTACCTGCACGTAGGTCTGGCCAGAAGCTGGATCCTGCAGTACGCGCTTCCGAGCACCGCTGACGCCGAAGCCGGCGGCAACATCGCTGATCTTGAGGCGCCGTGGCCGTATAACATCGTGCGTCCCAATCTGGCCGCGGGATCCATTGACGCTGATGCTCTCATGATCCACGGCTTCGTCAATCGCCAGGGCCGCTTCGACCATCTCAGCATCGTCTTCCCGCAGGCCTTTCCGCAGGCTCAATTCGTGCTCGACGCCCTGGATCGCTGGCAGTTCCGCCCCGCCAGCCAGGACGGCCAGAACGCCCGGGTGGAAATCCTGCTCATCATTCCCGAAGAACTCGATTAGGCGCGAATCGGCGAGGGTTCTCACTGTAGAATTACCCCCTCGGAGGTGGCGCTCATCGACCATGCGGAAAGGTTCTGAAGACCGAAGATCTTTAAATAATCAAAGGTGTATTTCACGGTCACCTTCACCAGGCAGCCCTGACTATTCGTTGGTGAGCAGGCATCGCCATCCGGAGTCACACCGGGCCAGACATCCGAGCTGGAGGTATCGATGGTGACACTGCTGGGGTTAATCCCCGTGGGCGCCAGGCTTTGCACATAGTTCTGAATATCGGTAGCGGAGGCGGTGCAGTTGTATACCATCGTGAAGTTGGGGGGGGGTGAAGTGGAGCAGTTTGCGGTTTCATTTTCGCTCCAGGTGTGGCCGCGCACAATTGCGAAGCGGGCGCCCTGCTGCGCAGCGAAACTCACAAAGTGGTAGGTATACATCGCCAGCGCGAATCCGATCACGCCCGCCACGAGCGTCATCAGGATCAGTGCGGTCATAGCGAACTCCACCAGTTCAGCGCCGTGCTCCTCCCGCGCCAGGCGGGATAATCTCGGCATGGGGGTTCTTGCTTTCATCAATTGCGCCTTCTCACCCTTTCGCTCTGCTCCGCGGCGCCGTTTCGGCGCACCCTCCAGCAGGGCGCCGGCAACGCGCTAGCTGCCGGCGCTGCGCATGGATGCGGTGCTGGAAAACGTCATGGAGGATGGGACCCCCGGCCACGGCATGAGCGGCGCATAGGTTCCGGTTACCGTGACGGTGTCCTTGTACACCCAATTGAGGCCGCCGCTGCACGACGGCGGCGTAGTCGCACAAGTGCTGGCGGAAGTCACGTTGCTTCCGTTGGCGCATTCGCAATCGTAGCTGGGAGTTCCCGCCGACACATTGGGCACATTCGATGCATCGTCCACAGCCACGGTCGCCATGCCGGTTGTATCGGTCGGATTGCGCGACCCGTAGATCGCTCCCGCGCGCGCTGCGCCGGCAATCTCATTCACCAGGTAACAGGCGCGTCCAAGATCGACAGCGCCGAATAGCAGCAGCAAGAACAAGGGCATTAGCAATGCCATTTCCACCAGGCTGGCCCCGCGCTCGTCGCGCAACAGATGGTTTTGGTTTCGTTTCTTCATGAGCTACTCCGCAAGCGCAAATGACCCCA
>JAJYZC010000030.1 GCA_021800255.1 Acidobacteriota bacterium | reverse complement strand
TCTCTGCGCAGATGCTTCTTACCGAGCCCTCGGGAAATCTCTTCGGTCTGACCCAGAACGCCGGCATGGGCTGGAACCCCAATCGGCTGCTCGACCCGGAATTTTTGATCCTCAGCACCCACGGCGGCCTGCGCGCCGAAAACGGCGAGCCCATCGCCCTGGGCTTTCACACCGGCCACTGGGAGGTCGGTCTGCTGGTCGCCGAAGCGGCGCGGGAGTTCAGCGCCCTTCACGCCATCCCCTTCGCCGGCGCCTGCACCGATCCCTGCGACGGGCGCACGCAAGGCACCGCCGGGATGCTGGACTCGCTGGCTTACCGCAACGATGCCGCCACGGTTTTGCGCCGCCTGATGCGTTCCTTGCCCACCGGCAAGGGACTGCTGGGCGTGGCCACCTGCGACAAGGGCCTGCCCGCCATGATGATGGCGCTTGCCTCCTGCCGCAACAAGCCCGCCGTTCTGGTGCCAGGCGGGGTTACGCTCCTGCCGGAATCCGGAGAAGACGCGGGCAAAGTCCAAACCATCGGCACGCGCTTCGCCCAGCATCAGATCACCGCGGAGTACGCGGCCGAGGTGGGATGCCGCGCCTGCGCTACCCCGGGCGGCGGCTGCCAGTTTTTGGGCACCGCGGCCTCCTCGCAGGTGGTCGGCGAAGCCCTCGGACTTTCGCTGCCCCACACCGCGCTGGCGCCTTCAGGCCAGCCCATCTGGCTCGACGCCGCCCGCCGATCCGCGCGCGCTCTGCTGCGCCTGCATCAACTGAGCCTCGGCGTGGGCTACATTCTTACCCAGGCCTCCATCCGCAACGCCATGGTCCTCCACGCCGCCTTCGGCGGTTCCACCAACCTGGTGCTGCATCTCCCCGCCATCGCCCATGCCGCGGGTCTCGCCCGTCCCTCGGTCTCCGATTGGGTGGAAGTCAATCGCCTGGTCCCGCGCTTGGTCGATGCCCTCCCCAACGGACCGCGCGGCTTCGCCACCGTGCAGGTCTTCCTGGCCGGAGGCGTGCCGGAGGTCATGCTCCATCTGCGCGCGGCGGGACTCCTTGACACCGGCGTCAGGACCGTCTCCGGAGATACCCTGGACGCCTGCCTCGATTGGTGGCGTGAGAGTCCTCGCCGCCACGCCTTGCGCCGCGCCCTCCAGCAGCAGGATGGCATCGATCCTGATGACGTCATCATGCCCCCGGCTCGCGCCCGGTCCCGCGGCTTGTCCTCTACTATCTGTTTCCCCCTCGGCAATCTCGCGCCCGAAGGCTCCATCGTCAAGTGCACCGCCATTGATCCCTCGCTGATCGACGAACACAACGTCTACCGTCACACTGGCCCCGCGCGTGTCTTCGTCTCCGAACCGGACGCCATTCAAGCCATCAAAAGCGGCGCCATCGCCGAAGGCGACGTGATGGTCCTTATCTGCGGAGGCCCCAAGGGCGCGGGCATGCAGGAGACCTATCAGATCACCGCGGCGCTCAAGCAGCTCCCTCACTGCAAGCACGTTGCCGTCTTGACCGACGCGCGCTTCAGCGGCGTCTCCACCGGCGCCTGCATCGGCCACATCTCTCCCGAGGCGCTCTCCGGCGGGCCCATCGGCAAGGTGCGCGAGGGCGATCGCATCGAGATCACCATCGACCGCGCTTCGCTCTCCGGCTCCATTCACCTGGTGGGAGACGGCGAGGAGATATTCGGCGCCGAAGAAGGCGCCCGCCGCCTCGCCCGGCGTAAGCCGCGCGCCGATCTGCACCCTCATCCCGAGCTGCCCGAAGACACGCGCCTCTGGGCCGCTCTGGTCGAAGCCAGCGGCGGCGTCTGGGGCGGTTGCGTTTATGATGTGGATAAAATCATTGCCCGATTGGAGAAGCGCACCTGAAACTCTATCGCACCAGCAACGGACCTTACGTGGAACACGGCGGCAACTACTACCACGTCCCGGAATCCTCCTGGGACGCGCTGATTACCCATAGCGATTTAGGCGGCTATCTGCGCTCCATCGCGAGCGCCGGCAAGCCGGCTGCCGATTTTTCTTCCGCGCGCATTCAGGCGCCCATCGCCGGCCAGGAGGTCTGGGCCGCCGGGGTCACCTACTACCGCAGCCGCAGCGCGCGCATGGAAGAGTCGAAGAGCGCCGGCGGTGGAGATTTCTACGATCGCGTCTACTCCGCCGAACGCCCGGAGCTGTTTTTCAAAGCCCTTGGCAGCCGCGTGGTTGGCCCGGGCGGCCAGGTCCGCATTCGCAAAGACGCCAAATGGTCGGTCCCCGAGCCGGAACTCACCGTGCTCGCTAATCCGCGCGGCCAGATCATCGGCTACACCATCGGCAACGACATGAGTTCACGCGACATCGAGGGCGAAAATCCTCTCTATCTCCCTCAGGCCAAGGTCTATGACGGCAGTTGCGCCCTGGGCCCGTGCATCTGCGTCACCAGCGAGCCGCTTCCATCCTCCACCGCCATCCGCCTGGAGATCGAGCGCCACGGCAAATCAGAATTCTCCGGCGAAACCACGCTCGCCTCCATGAAGCGCGCGCCGTCGCTTCTCATCGAGTATCTTTTCCGCGAGATGACCTTTCCCAACGGGACCTTCCTGATGACCGGCACGGGCATTGTCCCGCCGGATTCGTTCACGCTGGCCGCCGGCGACCGGGTTCGCATCTCCATCGAACCCTGCGGCACGCTGGAAAATGTGGTTGTCCAGGGAAAGCAGTAGCCGGCAAACTGGATCGATGGCGGCTTGATTCCGCAGCTCCGGGGCGCGCCCAGGTTCGAGGCCGGAACGCGGAACGGGTCAACGATATTGAGACAGGTATTTTTCTAGTTTAGATTTGCGAGTTGGTTGCTTTTTGATCTTGCGATTCGGCTTATAGCGCGCGCCTGCCGCCGAACAGCAGGCATATTGCGGCAATTCAGAGTCGAGTCCGCTCAACTGAGTTCGGGAAAGATGCTCCGCCCGCGGGCGAAAGTCATAACCAGTTGCAGCGCGAAGAGGAGCACCGCGCCGAGTTCCAGGCAGCCGGAAATCGGCAGCAGTCTCCAGGCAAAATGCCCCATGCCCTCGTAGGCAACGGGCTCCATGCTCACGCGCAGCGCGCAGCCGGCCAGCAGCAGGGCAAGCGTCACAAACATCAATGCGCGGCTCCACAACGCGCGCACCCCCGCGAAATGCGGCAGAATACGCGGTCCCACGGTCATAACCATCATGGCCGCAAACCCCACGGTGAGCGCATGACGCGACCCGCCCCAAATGCCGCCGTGCGCATCCGCAATTGCGGCCCAGATGCCCAGCAGGGAAGCAAGAATCGACCATGCGTATGCAACACGCAAAAATGCGGGAAAGCTGCGGTGAACCCCGATGGTCTTGGCCGGGCGCTCGGGTATGGAGAACACGCGGATGGAGATCGCAGCAAGAATTGCCGCGGCGGCGAGGGTGATCGCAGCCGGCAGCGTCAGCGCGGACATGCCCAGAACAACGCCCACCACGTCGAGGATAACGGCGAGCTGAAGCAGGCGTCCGTGGACGGGCCTCACGCCCAGGAAGATGGGCAGCCAGCGCGCGCTGAATCCCCACACCAGCGGCGCCAGAAAACCCCAGGCCAGCAGCACCAGATAGCGCTGGTCGAAGCCGTGCGGCAGCGCCGGAGTCAGTCCCGCCAGAGCCAACCGCACCTCGATTGCGAAGTTGATGGCGATAGCCAGAAGCATCGCGGCATTGCTCACCAGCACCGTCTGCATCCACGGCTCGATGCTTCGCTTTGCTTCCGGCGGGGCTTGATGGCCGGCGCGCTCAGGCAGCTTATGTTGACTGGCAGCGTAAAGAAAGAGCAGAATCGCCACCAGCTCCAGCGCGCCGGAGAGCGGCAGCGTGACCCGCCAATGCCACAGGTAGGCGCCCGCCAGCCAGTGCAGCGTGAGCCCCGAAGCCCACAATCCCCAGCACACAACCGGCAGCCGCCCCCGGTTGGCGCGCGTCTGCGGCTGCGAATAGAAACCGATGCCCAGCACGAAGCTGCCGATCCAGCCGAAGACCTGCGAGTGCCCATGCGCTTGAATCCAAGCCGGCGGCAGCCCATTCAATCCATGATGCGCCGTGATCAGAAGCAGGTTTGTGAATCCCAAAATAGTGCCGGGCAGCACCATAAAAAAGAGGCCCGTGGCGATCCACAGGCGGAACAGCCGGCTCTTGCCAAGCTCAGCGGCAACCAGGACTGTGCGTTCGGCCGCCAGGCCGCCATGAACTCCATCGTTCTTAAGAAGTGTGGTGGTCATGGCTTCTCTCCGCTCACAAAATCGAGCGTAGAAGCTGGCTCTGCCGTGCACAGTGACTTTAGTCGCAGCATGACCGCCCGCGCCTCGCATACATTCGGCTTTAGGAGGTTCATCATGGTCACCCCTCAAACCACCGTCCGCGACATCGCCCTGGAGCAGCCCGCTTCCATACGTGTCTTTGAACGCTTCCACATCGATTACTGCTGCGGCGGCCGCAAGCCGCTCGCCGAGGCCTGCGAAGAGCGCTCGCTCAAACCCGAAGCCGTTCTCGAGGCCATTGAAAACGCCGCCGCGGGCGCCGGCGAACAAACCCGCGACTGGACCCAGGCGAAGCTGGAAGACATCTGCAGGCACATTGTTGAAACGCATCACGCCTACATCCGCGCCGAGTTGCCGCGCCTTGAAACGCTGGCGCAAAAAGTTGTATCGCGCCATGGAACAACGCACCCTGAGCTCGAACAGATCCAGCAGATCATCGGGGCCGAGGGAGAGAGGCTGTTGCAGCACCTCGCTAAAGAGGAGATGATGCTCTTTCCCTACATCACCAACCTCGATCGCAGCTCAGCCAATTGCGGCCCGCGTCCGCTCGGCTGCTTCGGCGCCGTGCGCAATCCCATCCGCGTGATGATTGCCGAGCACGAAGCCAGCGGCGAAGCCATGGCCCAAATCCGCCGGCTGAGCGGCGGATTCACACCCCCCGAAGGCGCTTGCCCCACCTATCGCGGCTTCTACCAGGCGCTCTCGGAGTTCGAGAAGGATCTGCACCAGCACATTCATCTCGAAAACAACGTCCTCTTTCCGCGCGCTATCGAGATTGAAGATGGCTGCGCCTAGCACCCTGGCAACTTGGTCTTATACCAAGGAGGGTTTCCCAGGTCACGGCCGACGCAGCAAAAGACCCGGGAGATCACGCGCCCCAAGCGGCAGTCCGGAAACCCGGGCCGTCGCCCTTTCCCGATGCCCGCGCGTTCACCGGCGCCCAAATTGCGAATGCATGGGCGCGATGAATGACCAATCGCCAAGGCCCTGGTCACGAACGTTCTTCGAACATCTCTTCGTAGAGTTGGCGAACCTTCTCTCGCGCCACTTTCAGCGCCCTGCGTCCTGCGCCGGTTGCCGCGTACGTCCTGCGTCTTTTCTCGGCCACAATTTGCGCGCTGGCGCGCAGCCATCCGCGTTTTACCATCCCGTGCAGGAGCGGATAAATAGTCCCTGGTCCGAGACGATACCCGTGGCAGCCCAGTTCCTCGATGATCCCCAAGCCGAATATCGGTCCCTCAGCGGCGTGATGCAAGACGTGCAGGCGTACCAGCCCAATGTAAAGATCCTGATTCCGTATGCGAAGAGATGAATTCTTGGTCAAGGTGGTTTTCCGGTGACTCATCGCCATTTACCTTCCGTGCATTTGCTGCTGCGAAGACATTTGCTCTGCACACCTGCCGGTCCGCGCGCGATGCGCTTACCAGCTCCGATAGAGTGCTGAACCCGGTCTTTCTGCAATCCCCTAAAATGTGTACATGATACGGGTGAGCACCAGGGTGGTGTTGGGCGTCGTCATCCCGCCGGGATGAAGCCAGTACTCTATGTCCGGCTGCACGGTCAGTCCCTCCCATGCCGCCAACTGGTAATACGCCTCGAACTCGTTCTCATACCCATACACAAAGCGGCTCTTCGCAGTCAGCAGGCTGTCGCTGAAAGCGAACCCGATTTCATCTCTGGGACGAGACGCCGCCGGGCCGGTCCACACTACGCCGCCGCCATAGTGCCGCCGTACCGCCGCAACTGCCGGCGGTCCCGTCCCAAACTGGAAGAACGTTCCCAGCCCGCGGCGGGACGAACCCTGCGGGCGCCACCACTTCTGACTCGCCACCGCGTACTCGCCCGAGGCATCATGCGTTATGCCGCCCGCAAAGCGCCGGAACCTCCCGGTGTCACGCCAAGCTCCGGCCTGCACCTTGTACGGCAAACCATGCCATGCGCCTTGCCAGCCCTCTTCCGTCACGTATAGATCGCCGCCAGGATCATAAGACAACTCCGTGGCGTGGTCGTTCCACATCCCGCCCGCAAGAGATAGCCCCTTCACCGGATGCACGAACACGTCCCCTCCAAAGGATCCCTTGGGAAACGTCGGCAATACGAAGGTGCTGATCGATGCATCAGATGAAAAATTCAGCGAAACAAAGTTTTGACCGTAAGGAACCGTAAAGAACCGGTCGTCCACATACATCACGCCCACCTGCGCCGCCGCTTTCTGCTTGAACAGGCTCTGCTGGAACCACGCCCGATCCACTGAGGTCTCCTGGTAGGCGTCCATGTTGTCCGGGTCCTGTATCGCCGGCATCTGGCGGAGCAGAATGCTCGGCCCGTTGTGGCTTTGCACGTCGATCATGAACGTTCCGCCCGGCCAGCCGAGCAGCTTTTTGGCGTCAATCTTCGTGGTCACGTCCAGCAAATCCTGGCCGTCAAAGCCAAGCGGATTGGGCTGCCCGCCGGAGGCCGCTGTGGAACCGTCGAGCTGCAAAAATCCGCTCAAGGTTATGCCGTGTTCCTCAAGCGCCGATTTGGCGCCCAGAATCGAATTGAAGCGCGCACCGTTGCGTCCGCCGTTCTGCTCTGGCGCTACAGATGCAGGCGGCAGAGACTGCGCTTGGATCCCCGGAATTCCGGGAGCGGAGAACGCCAGCAGCATCAGCCCCATTCCGCGGGTGACGATTCCCACTGCTCATTTCCTTTGTGCGCGATTGGGGATAGGCAGGCAAGATAACGCCTCTTGCCATCGAAGTTCGATAATGGCACAGCAGCTTCTGAATCGTCAAGTTAGTACAAGCGGCGGCAGAGAGTGGAAATCCATCCGCTTGCGAATGCAAAAATCTGCCGGCAGAGAGTGACTTCCGAGGGGGCGCGGAGCATGATCGGTCCGTTTCCCGGATTCCTCGGCGCGCATCAGCTGCGTCTACGGCACTCTCAGAAAGGTGTAGTCCTGCTGAGATTGACTCTCGCGCCGCCGCTGGCAGTTTTACCTCTGGGGCGGATGCCTGTTCAACACGAATTCTTCGCCGAGGTAAAGCGCAACGCGGCCTCCGGTTCCGATCAGCGCGCCTTGCAGCACCAGCCCTGCGCCGCGTTCGTTTTGCGGATAATATGCATTGGCAAGGGCGCCTGAAACCAGGTCGCCGCCAATCCCGGAATAATTGATCTGGCGCTTGCCGTTATCGCCGGGAGTGAAGATTGCATACGAGAGCGCATGGAACAGGCGGGAACGCGCCGTTCCTGTGCCCTGATAGAAGTAACGCGGGTCCTGGTGCAGAATCGAGGGAAGCAGCGCGTCTTCGATCAGAACATGGGCATACCCGCCTGCGAACGTAGCTCCCAGGCGCTGGCCGTATCCCGCCATTCCGCCGCGGTATCCCGGCCAGCCTGCTGCCTGGTATATCCCCGCATTCAGTACGAACCCGGCAAGCGAGACCGGGTCGGTCAGGGTCTTGCCGGCAAGCTGGAACTTCAACTTCGCTGTCATCGGTTCGGGGTGAGGATCGAAATTGACGTAGAAGTTGGGGATGATTCCAAAGACGATGCGTTGCGTCTCCTGGACCCGGACCTGATGGATCGCTTCCTGCTGGGGAGTGACTGCCACTACCGAGGTGTACACCGTGGCCAGCCGTAGCTGGATGCCGGTGAGGATGAAGTACTCGCCGGGCGTGAGGGTGATCGGATTCGAGGTCCACTCGGCAAATCCAGGCGCGCTGACCGTCACGTGATACACCTTCTCAGGCTGAACGTCAGTAAATTCGAAGCCGCCGTTCTGACCGCTCGTGACCGTAAGGCGGTCATTGCGGCCGGCGCCGTCGAGCTCGACGGCCGCACCCGGAACAAGACCTCCATTGATGTCGAGTACGGTGCCGGTAACGATTGCCGGCTGCGGATCAGGCGCCGTCACGCGCTGTGCTGAACTAAGCCCTGTGGTCCAACTTGCAGTCAGCAACAGACAAGCGATGATGGGAAGTTTCCGCATCGCGCCTCTTTCACCCCGGCAGTTCGCGCTCACCGGCCAGCCCTTGCATTGGGCTTTGGCAATCAACGGGAGAATCCGGCCCGCCTATGCTCTGCCTGCAAGCCCAAGCCGCCGGTTTTTTCTCGGCGCTACGCCCATCCCAGTCGCAAACCGAATGCCAAATCAGAAACTCCGCTAAGTGTCTGTAAACCCAGCCGGAAAGAAGGGGAGTGAGCCGGTTAGCGAGGAGATGAACGACGAAAGTGTCGATAATGACGGCGATTTGCAGTCAGATTTCGACCGGAAAGAAGGGCCGGATTCAACTCAGCCGTCCCAAAGACAAACGTCACTTGCCCCTGGCCGGCTGGGCTGGGCGGGAAAACTGCATTGCGGCGCCTCTGTTCTGGCTGGAACAGGGCATCATCGAACGTAGTCAATTGGTCCCGGACAACACGCTGAAGTATTGCTGGGCGCCGTCGCCGTATCAGGGAGCCGCGATGCTGCCCAACGCGGCTCCCGGCGCCCATGCTGGCTCATCCGGGAGGGCGGCGACAACTGGGGCCGGCGTGATCCGGTAATCCTCATAATGGATGGTCAGCACTGCGGTCCCGAAGATTCGCACCTTGGTTACGCTGTGATTCGATTCCGGCAGCCAGAATTGGCCCACCTGCTCATAGATACGGCTGAAGTCGGTGCTCTTCGTCCACCAGGATGGATTCACAGCCGGTTGGCCGTCGACTTTCGTCACGGCAAAATCTGCGGCATCCACCCAGATCCGTCCTGCAAACAGAAACTCGCCTTTTGTCTTCGGTTCTGCCTGGAGCACATAGAACTCATGGCTGCCTGTCCTGTAGTGATCCACCAGCCGAAAACGGTAATTCTCCAGCGAGATGGCAGAATGCTCCTGGTCTTGAGGGTGCATGGAATCAAGCTCCGCTCGCAGGAGGCGCCGAAAGACCAGATTCAGCACCGCGTGCGAGCCGTGCTCGGATAGGACCGTAAACTTCTTCGTGTCCGGCGCGCGGTAATCGGCGCGGACCACCATTTCGGCCTTTTTGGAGAAAAGACCGTGCAATTCCAGGCGGTATGTCCTCACGCTCGAGTAGCCCTGGAGTTTTTCCGCACGCAGTGCGTTCATCGCTTCAACGCGGGTTATGACCTGATCGGCGGTCAAAGGAGCGGACGGAGCAGGTGTTTGCGGACCCGCCATTGGCGCGGCCGCCGCTGCGCAGGAGCTCAGCAGAGCGAGTGTGCCTAGCAGCCGGAGTATACGCAAAACCATCAATTCAAAAACTCGACTCATCGTTATCGTCTTACACCGCTGCTGCGCTTGAAGCCACCCATCGCTCGCCATGTTTCAGTTCCAAAAGATTGTATCGTCTAACCGCCTTGAGGGCAGCAATCGGCATGCCACCATGTGTTTATGCTTAAATCGCTGAAAACGATGGACCTTTCATCATGATAAAACATAGCGCCGATGGGCTCGTCCTCGTCAGGCCCGACAGGGCAAAGTCTCAAAGGCATGATCCGTTCGCCAGCTCTACATGCGACCGCCCATGTTGGACGTTCTGCATACAAAAAGGGCAAGATACGGCATTTTCGGAAAAATTACTGGGAACGATTGAGAGCCGTGAAAGTGGATTTTTCTTGAGGAAAAATCCACTCAGCAGGAGCGGTTTAGGTCTACACCTTTTCCGAAAATGCTATATCCTCATGCGTCTCTGGAATCATTCCCGATTCTACTGCCAGCGATCCATGCCCCTATCCGCCAAATCGGGCGATACACGGTATCTTGCAAGAGACTCATACGCCACAGAATCTTCCGCTGCGGCATCGTATCTCTGTTCTATTGCAGCAGCGTCCCCTGTTCGCCGCCGTGGTTGCCGTTCCCGTTGCCGTTGATCTCTTCCGGTGGGATGATGACCGCGGCGGCGACTTTATCTCCGTCTTCGAGGCTGAGCAAGTGCACGCCCTGGGTGGCGCGGCCGGCGGCGCGAATCTGCTTGGTGTCTACGCGGATGATCTTGCCGAACTGGCTGATGACCATCAGCTCGCTGGTGTCGTCCACCAGTTGAATGGTGTTCACGCGTCCGATGCGCTCGGTGACGGCCATGTTCTTGACGCCTTTGCCGCCGCGCGACTGCAAGCGGTACTCTTCCACGTCAGTGCGCTTGCCGAAGCCGTTCTCGCTGACCGAGAGGATGCGGTAAGCGCCCGGTTCGTGCTCCTTGGGAGTGACCGCGGCGCCGACTACATAGTCGTTCTTGATGAGTGAGATGCCGCGCACACCGTAGGCCGGCCGGCCCATAGAACGCACATCGCTCTCGTCGAAGCGGATGGCGAGGCCGAGATGCGTGGCCAGGAAGATGACCTGGTTGCCGTCGGTGATGCACGCCTTCACCAGCTCGTCGTCCTTCTCGATGCCGATGGCGATGATGCCGCGCGACATCACGTTGGAGAAGTCCTTGAGCGGCGTCTTCTTCACCGTGCCGTTGCGCGTGGCGAAGAAAACGTACTTACCCTCCTCTTCGAGATCGCGCACAGGCAGGATGGCGCACACGGTTTCGCCCGGTTGCAGGTCGAGCAGGCTCTGGATCGACTTGCCCTTGCCCGCCGCGCCCACGTCGGGAATCTCGTAGACCTTGAGCCAGTAGACGCGCCCCGTGGTGGTGAAGCAGAGCAGGTAGGCGTGCGTGGAGTTGACGATCAACTGGCGGACGAAATCCTCCTCGCGCGTCTTCATGCCCATGCGGCCCGAGCCGCCGCGCCGCTGCTGGCGATAGGTGCTGATGGGCGTGCGCTTCAGGTACCCCTGGTGGCTCACCGTCACCGCAACCTGCTCGTCGGCGATCAGGTCTTCGATCTGCAGCTCGGCCGACTCGTCTACAATCTCGGTGCGGCGTGCGTCGCCGTAGCGGTCGCGTACCTCTTCAAGCTCCCTCACGATCACCGCGCGCAGCTTCTTTTCGCTGGCCAGGATCTCCTCGTATTCGGCGATCTTCGTCCGCACTTCTTTTAGTTCGTTTAGCAATTCTTCGATGGAGAGCTGGGTGAGCCGGTAGAGCTGCAATTCCAGGATGGCGTCGATCTGGCGCAGCGTCAGTCCGCGCTCCTCGTGCGGCATCGGTTTGCGGTCGAGGGTGATGACGATCTCCGCACCCTTGCCCCAGGCGTACAGATTCTCCCGCGCTTCGGCCCGCGAACCCGACGCGCGGATGATGCGGATCACCGCATCCAGGTTGTCGAGGGCGATCTTCAGGCCCTCCAAAATGTGCTCGCGCTCGCGCGCCTTCTTGAGCAGGAAGACGGTGCGGCGCTGCACCACGTCGATGCGGTGATCGATGAAGACGCGGATGGCCGCGTCCAGGCCCAGCTCGCGCGGCTGGCCATTCACCACCGCCAGCAGGATCATCGAGAAGCTCTCCTGCATCTGCGTGTGCTTGTAGAGCTGGTTGAGCACGATCTCGGGCTGCGCCCCGCGTTTGAGCTCGATGACGATCCTCATGCCGTCGCGGTCGCTCTCGTCGCGCACGTCGCCGATGTCGTCGATCACCTTGTCGTTGGTCAACTCGGCGATGCGCTCGATCAGCTTCGATTTGTTCACCTGGTAGGGAATCTCGGTGACCACGATGGCCTGTTTTTCCTTGGTCAGGTTCTCCATAGCCACGCGTGCGCGCATGATGAAGCGGCCGCGGCCGGTACGATAGGCCTCGCGAATGCCGTGTTTGCCGTAGAGGAGTCCGGAGGTAGGAAAATCCGGCCCGTGGACATGCTTCATTACCTCTTCGAGGCCGGCGCCGGGGTTCTTCACCAGCGCGATGGCCGCGTTTACCACCTCGGTGAGGTTGTGCGGCGGAATGTTGGTGGCCATGCCCACGGCGATGCCGCTCGACCCGTTCACGATCAGGTTGGGAATGCGCGTGGGCAGCACCGAAGGCTCCTCGGTGGACTCGTCGTAGTTGGGCACGAAGTCCACGGTCTCCATCTCGATGTCGGCCAACAGCTCGCCGGCCAGACGCTCCATGCGGCACTCGGTGTAACGCATGGCCGCCGGCGGATCGCCGTCCACCGAGCCGAAGTTGCCCTGCCCGTCTACCAGCGGATAGCGCAGCGTAAACGGCTGCGCCATGCGCACCAGAGTGTCATAGATGGCCGCGTCGCCATGCGGATGGTAGACGCCCATGGCCTGGCCTACCACCTTGGCGCACTTGGTGTACTTTTTGTTGTACTCCAGCCCCATCTCGCTCATGGTGTAGAGCACGCGCCGGTGCACCGGCTTCAGCCCGTCGCGGGCGTCGGGCAGCGCGCGCCCGATGATTACGCTCATCGAGTAGTCGAGATAGGAGCGGCGCATCTCCTCTTCGATGTTGATAGGCACAAGATTCGCCGCGCCGGGGGACGCGCCTCCATCGAGGGGAAGCTGAGGGTTCTGGTCGTCTGCCATAAGACTGTTCTAGCGCGCGGCAAGGCGGCGGACATGATCCGGTGAAGCAGGGCCGGGCTCGCGGGCCGAATCTCTATTTTACCGTCTTAAGAGGTGGTTTAGCAAGGCGGTAAAAACAAAATAAGCCATTATTTTTCAATTAATTAAGAGCGTATTTCGGCAGCCCTCTCCATCCCCTTGTACGGGCTTCGGCTGCGGCACTATTCGACCTTTGCCGGGAGGGAGCTTTGGCTTCTTCTTTGCTCTTCGCGTCATTCTCAAGCCAAAGGCGGACCCAAGCGGGAAATCGGGCGTTCTTCCAATTCACCGTCAGGCAGGCGTAACGGAAGGTTCGCTCCGTTTTCCCTCCTCCTCCTTCAACAGACCGTGAACCGCCTCCCGCAGCCGCGCAGTCAGCTCCTCGGCTTGCCGCACGGTCATTCCCGCGGTTTCAATCGGCTCACCTACCGTCAAAACCAGATTCCCGGGATAAAAGTGGTGGGTGTGAATGGGCAGCAGATCGTAGACTCCGCTGAGCGCGATGGGCACCAGAGGAACCTGCGCGCGGATGGCAAGATACGCCGCGCCGGAGAGGAACGGCTGCAGCTCGCCGTTCGGAGTCCGGCTACCCTCTGGAAAAATAAACAGCGGCATACCCGAGCGTAGCGCCTTGACCCCGGCGCCCAGGCTCGACAGCGTGGTGTGCGCATCGGTCGTGTCGATCGCAATCTGGCCTGACCGGTTCAGGTACCAGCCGATGAACGCCATCGTCCACAGTTCCCTCTTGGCAAGAATGCGGAACTGGAACGGCAGAGAGGCGAAGATCACTGGCGTGTCCATGTACGAAGTGTGGTTGGATGCGAACACGGCCACCGGATGCTTGCGGAGATTCTCCGCGCCGCGCACCGTCAGACTGGAGCCGGAGATCCACACGCAAGCCCGGGCCCAGTGTTGCGCGATACGGTGCTGCGTTCGCCCCGTCTTTTCAAACAGCGAAATCAGCAGCGCCATGGAGCCGAACACGGCCGTCACCAGGCTCACCGCCGGCGTCTGAATCAGATTCGTGCGCCAACGGTAAAAACGCGGCAAAGGGTCGGGGCGCCGTCTCATGGTTGCTTGCTCTTTCCCGCCCGTATCAGGGTGCGCGCCTCGCCTACTAAGTACACCGATCCGGAAACGACGACAGCTCCCCCAGCCGCTTGCTCTTCGGCTCTTTGCAGCGCCGCTTCGACTGACTCGGCCGCGATTGCCGGCGTTCCCGTGGCCCTTGCCGCAGCCAGCAGATCTTCAACCGCCGCAGCCCGTGCCGAATGGATGGGCGCGAGAATCACTTGCCCAAAGAGCGGAAACAAAATCTGCGCCATCTCCAAGACCGGCTTGTCGCGCAGACAACCGAAAACCAGCACGTGCGCCTGCCGGTCCGCGAAAAGACTGCGCAGGCCGGCGCGCAGCGCCCACGCCCCGGCCGGATTATGCGCCACATCGAGTACCCACTCCACGCCGTTTTGCACCACGCGCTCCAGCCGCCCCGGCCAGCGTGTCTGCCGGATCCCTTCCGCAATCGCCTCTGCGCTCACCGGCAGACCCTGCTTTTCTTTCAGCTCTACCGCCGTAGCGATTGCCAGCGCCAGGTTCCGGTGCTGATGCGCCCCCACCAGCGGCGAATCCACCTCGATCCTTGTCCCCAGCGCCTCAACCCAGTACGGCCCGATGGCGCCGGCCGTACCCTCCGGCAGGTAGGGAACTGCACTCACCGCGCGCGCCCCCAGTTCCGCCGCCGCTTCGCCCAGCACTCGATTCGCCTCCGGATGCTGAGGCAGCGTTATCATCGTTCCGTCGCGCCGCAGAATCCCCGCCTTCTCGCGCGCGATGGCGGAGATTGTCGGGCCAAGCCACTCCATGTGGTCCAGTGAAATGTCGGTAATCACCGAGATCAGCGGATCCACAACATTGGTCGCATCCAGCCGTCCGCCCATCCCCACTTCCAGCACCGCAAAATCAACCCGCTCCCTCGCGAAGCAGAGAAAGGCCTGCGCAGTCAGAATCTCAAAGTAGCTGGGAAGCTGAGGCAACCGCCCCTCCAGCACGAGCTGCTGAGCCGCGTCGTGCACCTCAAAGTAGAACTTTGCGAAGGCTTCGTCGGAAATCTCCGTCCGGCCCAGGCAGATGCGCTCATTCGGCCTCTCCAGGTGCGGCGAAGTATAAAGTCCAACGTGCATCCCCGAAGCAGTCAAAATCGCCGCCAGCGTCGCTGCCGTCGAGCCTTTTCCATTGGTTCCCGCAATCAAAACCGAAGCCAAGCTCTTCTGCGGGTTGCCCAGCGCCTCCAGCAAAATGCGCACCTGCTCCAAGGAAAACTTCCGCCGCGCCTGTCCCGTCTGTGCAAACAGTTCCGGTACAAGTGCGTTCAGTTGATCGATGGCCGCTGCGTAAGACATGGAAACCTTAAGTATAAAAGGCTGAGGATGTGGATGCGGTCGCAGGAGATGGCCACGGTGTCGCACCGGGGCTGGCCGGCGCGCTTCAGGGCGTTGACGGTGAGGCCGGGCCGCAGATAGAGGCTGGGCTTGTGGAGCGCGAGCAGGGCCTCCAGCGGAGTTTTGTAGGCGCGGTAGCGGGCGCGCTTGTGGGCTGCGCTGGCCGCGTAACGGGCAATGAGCTGCGCGGTCAGCTATTGGAATCGAGCCCCCCGCTTCAGACTCATCTTGTATTGGAAAAGAGTCCGATTCGCGCCGATTGTCCATTTGATGGTATCGTTGAAACCGGCAAGCCCTTGCGGCGCCCGCAGTCCGGTTCACGGAAGCGAAACCAACGTCTTTCACCCTTCTTTGCTTTTTTTGGAGGTCTTATGAAGCTCTTTTTCGACCGCAAAACCATCCTTTACCTGTTGCTTGCCCTCACCTTGACGGCCGGTGCGCCACTAGCCTCGGCCCAAACCGTAGCCCATCTCGACAAACATGCGCGAAAAATTCATAAGTATCTGGCCAAGTACAAGCTGGGAAGCTATCTGCATTTTGACTTTCGCAACCACACCAGCAGCAACGGCAACTTAGACAAACTATCAGCAACATCGTTCACCTTCCTCAACACCGCCACCAATAAGGAAGAAACTCGCTCCTACGACGACGTTGCCAAGGTGAAGAAGGGTGAAACCTATATCGGCGAGGGGACAGCGCCCCACCACCACTTTCACATTCCTCACCCCTTCTGACTGCGCTGCGCTGCGGCTTAATGCACTGCATCTTTGAGCCAACGGGTCAGTGCGTCCGTGCAGGTTGCATCCGCCGCTCCAGACCGGGGAAGCCATACCAGCGTCTTTGCCGCCGGAATCTTGCCGAATGCCTCGGAGAAGTCCCGCGCATCCCCGCTCGCCAAGGGAGAGGAAACGGGCAAAAACCACAGCGAGGGGATGCGAAGAGCCGCCGCGGGAGCGTTCAGCGCGTAGCGGTCGCGCACCAGCCAGTGTGCCGGAACCAGGCGCGCGCGCGGGTCGCTGAAGATCGCATTCACCGGCGCGTCGAGGGGCACTTCAACGATGACTCCGGCCAGCTCCGGGTGCGCTGCGGCGACTTCGAGGGCTAGGTTCGCGCCCAGGCCGTGGCCGTCGAGCACCATCGCGCGCAGAGCGATCCTCCGTGTTCCGGTCAGGTACTGGAGCGCCCATTCGGCATCCTGGCGCCAGCGCGCTTCGCTGGGATGAGCAAACTGGCTTTGTCCGTAGCCGCGATAGTCAAAGGCAAACACGTTCACGCCCACAGCGTGCAGGCGGGCCAGCGCGGGCACGGTATCTCCCAGGTTGCCGTTGCGGCCGTGCAGATAGAGCACGGTGTACTGGCTGAAGCGCGCGCCGGGCGCAGAGGGAATCAACCAGCCTTGCAGGCGCGGTTGGCCGGAATCGTTCACCGCAAATCCGATGGAATCGAAGGCCAGCCCGGCGCTGGCTGGCGTCCGCGCAACCCTGGCCGAGGGATGGTAGAGCAACTGCCAGCTTCCCTGCCAGAAGAGCAGACACAAAGCGCCCCACGTGCAAACCGCTGCGGCCGCCACCGTCAGAGACACCGCCGTCAGCAGCCAGCGGCCTGAGACCGTGGGCGGCTGCGCAGCGCGGAACCCCGGCGAGCGTGGAGCGGCAACGGATTGAGGTTTTCTGCTGGGCATGGGCGTGCGGGCGAATGTTCAGCCGCGGAAAGCCGCTCATCCCTATGCTATCCTCGCGGCCCGGCCGAAAAAACAGCAGACGGGATGCTCTAAGTCGCCCGAGTTTGTGGACCTGGGAACAGGAACCCAGTGTGACGAAATTCATGCGGCCGGAAACCCAAATTGCTGTCAATTCCTGCGCCGCCTTTGCCCTGAGCTTTGACTCACCCGCAATGACCCTCGATCCCAGAGGTGTATAGTTCATTCGGGCAACAGGTTATCTTTTGCCGGAGCAGAGGAGAATGGCAATCGAGAGCGAAGGAAAAATAAACCCGGCTGCGAATGAGGCGCTGCTGATCACCAGCGGCGATTTGCGCCTGGCGGCCAACCAGATGTGCTGGCCCGCGCAGCGGGCGATGGAAGAGAAGCTCACGGCGGCCTTCGCGCGCAAGGGCTGGAAGCTGGTGCGCGCCCACCCGTACAACGAGCGCGAGAAGCACGGCTTCATTTCGTCCCAGCGCATGGGGATGGATGTGTTCATGAAGATTCCCCCGCAGGCGCGGCTGGTCTTCGCCACGGCGGCGTGGCAGTACAGCCATCATGTGCTGCCCGGCTTGCGCAGCCACCAGGGACCGATCCTGACCGTGGCCAACTGGTCGGGCCAATGGCCGGGCTTGGTGGGATTGCTCAATCTGAACGGCTCGCTGGTGAAGGCGGGCAGGCAATTCTCGTCCATCTGGAGCAAGGACTTCACGGATGACTACTTCCTCAACGCGCTCGATGAGTGGCTGCGCGAGGGCGCGATCACGCACGATCTCTCCCACGTGCGCGCGCTGGACACGCGCAAGCTGCCGGCCGCGAGCGCGGAGCTGGGCGCGAAGCTGGCCGCGGAGTTGAGGCATCGCAAGGCCATCCTGGGCGTCTTCGACGAGGGCTGCATGGGCATGTACAACGCCATCATCGACGACGAGCTGCTGAATCCCGCCGGCATCTTCAAGGAGCGGCTCAGCCAGTCCGCGCTGGTGTCCAGGATGCGCACGGTGAACGACTGCGAGGCGCGCGGCGTTTACGACTGGCTGGCCGCGAAGGGCGTGCTGTTCGACCTGGGATCCGACCCGGAGGCGGAGCTGACGCTCGAGCAGGTGCTCGAACAGTGCAAGATGTACATCGCCGCCATGCGCATCGCCGCAGAGTTCGGCTGCGACGCCATCGGCATCCAGTATCAGCAGGGGCTGAAGGACATGGTTCCAGCCTCCGATCTGGCCGAGGGGCTGCTGAACAACGCTCTCCGTCCGCCTGTGATGGATGAAGCGAACAAGAGAGAGCTGTATTCCGGCGCGCCGCTTCCGCACTTCAATGAGGTGGATGAGTGCGCGGGCGTGGACGCGCTCATCACCAACCGCTGCTGGACGGCGCTGGGGCTGGACCCCTCGACCACATTGCACGATCTGCGCTGGGGCGAGCACTACAAAGGCCAGCTCGCCGGCGATTCCGGCAGCCCACGCGCCCTGCTCGACGCCTTTGTGTGGCTGCTGCAAATCTCCGGCGCGGCGCCGGCAAACCATTTTGCCGGCGGCTACGCGGGCGCGCGCAGCCAGCGCCAGCCGGCCATGTACTTTCCGCTCGGCGGAGGCACGCTGAAAGGAATCGGCAAGCCCGGCGAGATCGTCTGGAGCCGCGTCTTTGTCGAGGGCGGCGCGCTCCACGCCGACCTGGGCCGCGGCACAGTGGTGAGCCTCCCGGCGGCTGAGACCGAGCGCCGCTGGCAAGAGACCACGCCGCAATGGCCCATCGTGCACGCGGTTCTGCACGGCGTCGGCCAGAACCAGATGATGGCGCGCCACCGCGCCAACCACATCAATGTGGCCTATGCGCCCACAGCGGCGGTTGCCGATAAGGCGCTGGCAACCAAGGCCGCCATGCTGGCGGAGCTGGGCGTGAACGTGCATCTGTGCGGGGTGGAGGTTTGAGATCCCTGGGCTGAGGGTTGTGCGCTGCGGCCGATCCGCCCTTATTTTGCTTGGTTTACGGGCAGGTTGAGGTTTGCGCCCGTTCGAATGATGCGGTTCGCCGGCCCAGTAAGGAAACAAACTTGCCGGGTGCCCCAGGTCCCCCGTACTTTGGGGACCTGGGAGACTACAGACCCAACAAGCCATGTCCTGTTCCTCGCGTTCTTTGCGATGAGCGGGCGTGGACGCAGTTCTTCACGGTCGTTCACCGGGCCCGCCGGGTGCCGGGTGCCCCAGGTCCCCCGTACTTTGGGGCCTGGGAGACTACAGACCCAACAAGCCGTGCCCCGTTCATCGCGTTCTTTGCGATGAGCGGGCACGCGACTCATCCTCGCATTCCTCCAGCATTCGCCTTTGACGGTCTCCGCCCCATCCTTTCCGCGACCCCGGCCGAGAGGGTAGGAAAGCAGAACCGTTCGCCTTCCTTCAAGCGCACGCCCTCCGGCAACTCGTTCCCCCGCCGGAATGCGGTCCACTGCGATTCAATCTCAACCGTTCCCCTCGCCCCGGTCGCGTAGTGCCGGAAGCTGGACCACGGCCAGTCCTCGGACCTCTCGACCAGGCCGCGCTTGACCGGATTTCGATGGATGTAGCGGATCACTTCCGAGCGCGCTTTCTCTCCGTAGACATTGCTGTCGTAATAGCGGTCCTGCCAGAACTTTTCGCGTGGTCCTCGCAGCTTACGCGAAGTCATCTGCTTGACGGCTTTCAAAAATTGCGCCAGTAGAATCCGCGGCGGCTCATTGACCAGCAAGTGAACATGCTCGGGCATCAGCACGTAGGCGTACACACGCGCCTGATGCCGTGCGCGCGTCCGTTCCAGCACGGCCTCGACCGTCTCCCGGGCGCCCGGCGCTTCCAGCAGCGGAAGGCGGTGAAAACAACTGAAGGTGATGAAGTGCAGCGATTCCGCCCTCTGGAATCGTTTCAAACCGCTGGGCATGACCCCATCTTAGTCTCCCTACCGCCCGCTCATCGCAAAGAACGCGATGAACGGGGCACAGTTTCAGCACAGTTTCGGATTCCTAACAATGTATTCTCAAAATCAATGACTGGGCCACCGGCCCGCTGCGCAGCAGCGTTCGGAACGTTCACGTTCTGAGGATGAAATTTCGCCGAGGGATAACCATCAGTGGCTTTGCGGGACGAAGAAGTTTCCGTACCACTTGCCTTGGCAGACACCGACGTTCCCGCCGCGCTTCAACTGGCGCTGTTCGGCTTGGTGGATGCGCTGCGCGCTGGGCGAAAGCTGTATGTCAAGAGGAACCCGCTCCCAGGTTGATTTTAGGTGGATAAGTTCCCGGTCGCCCATGTATATCGTCAGGTAGGACGGTTCAGTAGGAGGGAAATCCCAATCGGGATGGCCCGCCAGATGAGCGAGACCCTCCTTGTCAACCCAATACATCCTGTTGACCTCCCCAAATGGCCAGAATTTATAGATTACCCACGAATAGCCGTCGTGGAACGACCTATCGAAGAACACGTTGATCTGATTGGCTCGCTCTCCTCCGCTGACATCCTTTCCAATATCGGCAAATTCGGGCGCACACCCCCCAGCGTAAATCTCGTCCTTGATCGCAAGGAGCACCGCGTTGACGTCGTGCTGGGTAACGGGCCGCACAACTACTCCGCGATGGGTCGCCGATGAGGGAGCGCCGCGTTGCTGGGTTTTCTGAGGCGACGAATCGGCTGCCATCGCTGTTGCGATGGTAGTTATGCTAAGGACCGAAACCAGTGCCAAGCTGAACTTCATTGAGAGCCTCCTAACCCGGCGTAGCCGGGTTAGGTGGAAGTGGTAGCCGGCGGCCGCAGGCCCGGCGGGTCCCTCGTAGGTGGCCAGCAGACGCTTCAGGCCGCTCGGCATCGCTTGATCTTCTCCGCCACGATCTTACCGCAACCCCGCTCATCGCGTTCTTTGCGATGAGCGGGCGCAGCCTCTCCGCCGGGCAGGCGCCTTTGCAGAAAATTACCCTCCCCTGGTGCACAATCGTACCTGGAAGACGAGCTGCTGTTCGCCTCGCCCTCCACCCGCAAACTTATGGCAGGTGGCCCGGTGAACAACCGTGAGGCACTGCTCATGAGTCTTGAGACGCTGTGCCCCGTTCATCGCGTTCTTTGCGATGAGCGGGCAGTAACGCCTTTGCAGAAAATTACCCTCCCCTGGTGCACAATCGTACCTGGAAGACGAGCTGCTGTTCGCCTCGCCGCAGGTGGCCCGGTCATCGATTCTGCCGTTCCCCCATCATAATTTGCAACGATCTGTGCAACGATCTGTGCCCCGTTCATCGCGTTCTTTGCGATGAGCGGGCGCAGCCTCTCCGCCGGGCAGTAGCGCCTTTGCAGAAAATTACCCTCCCCTAGTGCACAATCGTACCTGGAAGACGAGCTGCTGTTCGCCTCGCCCTCCACCGCAAACTTATGCAGCGAATGAGAAACATCACCGTCTGCCTGCCCGAACCGATGGACCGCTGGGCGCGGGTCTATGCGGCCCAGCACGGCATCTCCCTTTCGGCGGCTGTGCAGTTCTTCCTTGAAAACCTGCCCGCCGTCTCGCGCGCGGTGAGAAAGCTCCTCGAAGCGGACCCCAGCTTTGGCAATACAGCCGCATCGGCCCGCTCTTCCATCCCTCCGGCTGCTGACAAAAATGCGATTTCGGGGCTGTAAAACTGTAACGTTCCATGAAATATAGATAAATCAATAGCTTCCGCCCGCCCATCCCCACAGACTTACAGAAACCGTGAAACCGTAAAACTGTAAAACTCACTGCTGTCCAAAATAGCGGAGTTAAGTACTTAAATCCCCAGAAATTATGGGGGGGGTACCCCATCTGGGGATCGGGTAGTACACACCGGCAGTCTATCCGAATGAAGTTACGCCTGCCGGCGCCCTGTTCCAAGTGCCATTGTCCGCAGCGGTCCCGCTCCGCTTCACCCCCGTCCCGGACGCAGATGGCTGAGGTCCAGCGGATCGGGATCCTCGAAGGCCGGCAACTGCGGCAGCCCCGCGCGCAACCCCGTCCAGCCCTCCGCAATCACAATGCTGTTCTGCGGATTGCCCGGCTGGTAGCGCACCGTGCACGGAAACCCCGCCCGCACCTCGGCCGCATCCACCACCCCGCGCAACCCGGTAATGTCCTGCGAGCACTCGTAGTCCACCCCGCCAATGCGGTAGTTGAACAAGAGCATGGTGCGGCTCGCCCCGTCCTCAGCCTCCACCTCGTAAGCGTCCAGCAGCATTCCGTCCACCAGCCGTCCTGACTGCGCCAGAAACTGTCTTCGTGTCCGCTCCCGTTCCTCGGCGGTGGGGCGCTTACGCAGCACTAGCCACGCCGCAACCGCTCCCAGCGCAGCAAGCGGAGCCAGTCCGGCAGCAATCTCCCACGCACTTTTTCCAAGGAGCGTCATCCCAGGCGGAGCGCCGCATTGAGCGTTCCACCTAGAGCATAGCGCAGAGCGAGCAGGCAGGCCCACGCAGAGCCGCACGGTTACAAAATTCGAGTTCCGTTTTGCAATTATCCGGCCACTTAGATATGATTGTGGAATGCGCCCGGAGGAAAGCTCTGGGCTGTCAATTGCACCACGGCCATTAGGCGCTGTCGGAGCAAGGCAGGCGCTTCCGCTAACGCGGACTGGTAATAGCGGTGGGAGACGAGGGTCAAATGGCCAAAACTGGCAAGAATATTGCCAAGGCGCGCGCCGCCGTTACGAGGCCGGCGTATCCGCTGCCGGAAGCAGTCGATCTCCTGAAAAAAGTGAAGTACGCGAAGTTCGACGAGACTGTCGATCTGACCATGCGTCTGGGCGTGGATACGCGCCATGCCGACCAGATGGTGCGCGGCACCGTAGTGCTGCCGCACGGGCTGGGCAAGACCAAGGTGGTGGCCGTGATTGCCACCGGCGACCGGCAGAAGGAGGCGCAGGCCGCGGGCGCGGACTTTGTGGGCGGCGAGGAGATGGTGGAGAAGATCCAGAAGGAGAACTGGACCGCCTTCGATGCGCTGATTGCCACGCCGGACATGATGAAGGTCGTGGGCCGGCTGGGCAAGGTGCTGGGGCCCAAAGGGCTGATGCCCAACCCCAAGACCGGAACGGTAACCATGGACGTGGCTGCGGCGGTAAAAGAGATCAAGGCCGGCAAGGTGGAGTTCCGCGCCGACAAGACCAGTCTGGTGCATGTTCCCGTGGGAAAACTCAGTTTCGAGCCGCAAAAGCTGATCGACAACGCAACCACGGTGATTGCGTCGATTGTGCGCGCCAAGCCCGCAGCGGCCAAGGGCAAATACATCAAGAGCACCACCCTGAGCTCGACCATGGGACCGGGAGTGCCGCTGGATTCGGCCGTGGCCGATGCGGCGGGGAAACATTAAGGCAGGCATTAGGCATTAGGCATTAGGCATTAGGGGGGCTAGGTGGTTCCCGGAGCGGTTGGTGTTTCGGCCCACAGGGAAGTTTGGTTTCGAGAGAAATTTGAATGCGCGCCGGGATGGCGCGGCCAGGTGAGTTGGAGACAAGAGGTTAGACATTGACTGAGGCTTTTTCGTCCCTAGTCCTAGCCCCTATTCCCTCACCGGAGCGGAGCGAAGGCAATGGCGATTTCGAAAGCGAAGAAGACGGAGAAGGTGGAGCGGCTGGCCAAGGAGCTGGAGTCGTCGACGACGGCGATTATCGGGACCTTTTCCAAATTGACGGTGGCCAAGGACTACGAGCTGCGCAAGGTGATTCGCGAGGCGGGGGGCAAGTACCGCGTGGTGAAGAACAAGCTGGCGGCGATTTCAGGCACCGGCACGCAGGTGGAGGCGGCGCTTAAGGGGCTGAAGGGCGTCAACTCGGTGGCGTTCACTGCCGGCGATCCGGTGGCGCTGGCCAAGGTGTTCGCCAAGTGGGCCGGGGAGAACGCAGAGTTCCAGTTCAAGCTGGGCATGGTGGACGGCAAGCTGCTGAGCGTGGACGAGGTGAAGGCGCTGGCGACCATGCCGGGCCGCGAGGAGATCTTCTCGAAGCTGCTGTTTCTCATCAACGCGCCGGCGCAACGGCTGGCAACGGTGATCAACGCCGCGGGACGGGACTTGGCGGTAGTGCTGGGCCAGGGCGTGGAGAAGGAGAAGTTTGCTGCGGCGTAGCCGCACAAGCTGTCAGCCATCAGCTCTCAGCTTCATCGTGCTGAGGCCGGGCGTCACGACTGGCAAGGAGAAAGCTGGCGGCTGATAGCGAAAAGCTGATTCAAAGGTTTTGGCCGGGGCAAATCGAAAGGGCGTTGGTCTGGCGCATCGGAAACTTTCGGATTTGCAGGAACGGCCGGGGAAAGTCAATTCAAACGGTTCTGATTGGAGATGAAAATGGCGGATTTAGCGCAGTTGGAAGAGCAAATTGTGAGTCTGAGCCTGCTGGAAGCGGCGGCTCTAGTGAAGAAGCTGGAAGAGCGGCTGGGGGTTTCTGCGGCCGCGGCGGCTCCTGTGGTTGTGGCGGGCGGTGCAGCGGCAGGCGCGGCTGCTCCGGCTGCGGAAGAGAAGACCGAGTTCCAGGTGATTCTGAAGGACCAGGGCGCAAATAAGATCAATACCATCAAGGCCGTGCGCGAAGTGACCTCGCTGGGACTGAAGGAGGCCAAGGACTTGGTGGATGGCGCACCCAAGACGCTGAAGGAGAACGCAACGAAAGAAGAAGCCGAGACCATCAAGAAGAAGTTTGAGGGTGTTGCGGCCATCGAGATCAAGTAAAGGCGCGGGCGGTTTTTGCGGGCTGTGCGCTGCGGCCGATCCGCCCTTATTTTGCTTGGGTTACAGGCGGGTTGAGGTTTACGTCTGTCCTAATGATGCGGTCCACCGGCCCGGTAAGGAAACAAACTTGCAGGGGCGGCTGGGCCGCGCTACAATGACAGGTGCGCGTTCCAGCCTCTCCCTTCCGGTTTTCCAAGGAAACGTAAGAGCGGCTAGGCGCGCGTTGGAAATTGTGGAGTGGCATGGAAGCGCCCGTTATCCCAAGCAGAGCGTGGTGGGGTAGAAGGGGCGCTAAGTAGTGGTTAAGGGGATAGGGGTCAACGGGTTGCAGGATGCGCAGGTGGGTGTCCGTTGACCATGGCTGAGTGGCTGGCGAGCGAGCAGCAGAAGCGAGATTTGAGATCGGCGAGGGCGGATCGAGAGAATTCGGAGGGAGCACAGGCAGTGAGCCGCGCTCGTGAGGTATTGTGTCCTTGCGAGCGTATTGTGTTTGCCTGTCAAAAGGCAAGATGAAGCTTTATTGCCTAGATTCTGTCCGGTGCCCACACCCTCTCGCGCGATTTCCGCGGATTTTTTGGGGAAATCGCTTGGCGAGCTTCTTCCACTGGCGCACAGCATAGCGTAAAGGCCGGATGCATAACAATACCCACCACGTGTTTTTTATGCGGCTCTCACGAAAACCCGCTCAACCAGGGTAATGCCTGGAACGCTTGGAGCAGCCCTTCAAGCGCGCGTGGAGTAGAAGGACGGGAAGTGCACTGAGAGATCCGCTCGTCTGGTAACTGGTAATTCGATTTTGTAACGCAATCCGCCGGCGCCAAGAGACTCGGGCGCCGGGCCGGCAGGTCTACGGTCAGAAGGTGGCCGAGCCGGAGCGACGAGGCTCAGGAGCGAAAATGGCCAACGAGAAGCGCGCGATTCGCAGCCGGCTCGATTTTTCCAAGATTCCCACCGCAACCCAGATCCCCAACCTGATCGAAGTGCAGCGCCGTTCCTATGAACGGTTTTTGCAGATGGACAAGCTGCCCGAAGAGCGGGACGACAGCGGCCTGCAGTCGGTGTTTGCTTCCGTCTTTCCCATTGAGGATTTCCGCGGCATCTCGCGTCTGGAATTCGTGAACTACGCCATCGGGAACTGGGAGTGCAAGTGCGGCCACCTGAAGGGGCTGCACCACCTGAGGACGGCCTGCGTGCACTGCGGGTCGATGGTGATTACCGATCCCTTCCTGCCCGGCGACGTGCTCTGCCAGAAGTGCGGAACCTACAACAAGAACACCCCCGATTTCTGTAACAAGTGCGGCGATCCGGTGAGCTTGCAATTGAAGTACGACCAGCAGGAGTGTGAAGAGCGGGGCATGACGTTTTCGGCGCCGTTGAAGGTGACGGTGCGGCTGACCATCTATGACAAGGACGCCGAAACCGGCAACAAGACGGTCCGCGACATCAAGGAGCAGGAGGTGTTTTTCGGCGACGTTCCGCTGATGACCCCCAACGGCACCTTCATCGTGAACGAAACGGAGCGGGTGATCGTTTCTCAGTTGCACCGTTCGCCGGGAGTATTTTTCGAGACGGCCAACAACCGGACGTATTTTCTGGGCAAGATCATTCCCTACCGCGGATCGTGGGTGGAGTTCGAATTCGACCAGAAGAACACGCTCTATGTGCGCATCGACCGCAAGCGCAAGTTCCTGGGAACGATCTTCCTGCGCGCGCTGGGACTGCGGGCGGATGAAGAGATTCTGAAGACCTTCTACACGGTGGACCGGATTCTGATCGAAGACGGCAAGCTGTATTGGGCGGTGCCGGAAAACCCGGCGGCTGGCACGCATTTGGTGGGAGCGAAGCCGGCGCATGCCATCCAGCACGGCAGCGAGGAGATCGCGCACTCGGGACGGAAGATCACGCCGCACGCGCTCAAAAGCCTGCGCGCGGCTGGCATCAGCAAGGTGGAAGTGGAGGCGGCGGAGCTGGACGGCGCGATGACCGCGGCCGACGTGGTGGATACGGCCACCGGCGAGGTGATTGCAGAAGCCAACCTGGAGTTGACGGCCGACCGGCTGCACAAAGCAATGGCTGCAAGCGTGACCGGCTTGGAGGTGTTCTTCCCCGACCGCGACGACGCGGGCAACGTCATCTCGAACACGCTGAAGCGGGACTCGATCCACAAAACCGAAGAGGCGCTGATCGAAATTTACCGCAAGCTGCGGCCAGGCGACCCGCCGACGCTGGACACGGCCACGGCGCTGTTCGAGGGCATGTTCTTCGATCCCCGCAAGTACGATTTTTCGCGCGTGGGGCGGCTGAAGTTCAACATCAAGCTCTATGAGAACCAGAACGCCACGCCGCTCGATCACCGCACGCTGACGCCGGAGGATTTTTACGCCACCATCCGTTACCTGCTGAAGCTGCGCAAGAACATCGGCGTAGTGGACGACATCGACCACCTGGGCAACCGCAGGGTGCGCGCGGTGGGCGAGCTGATGGAGAACCAGTTCCGCATCGGCCTGGTGCGCATGGAGCGGGCCATCAAGGAAAAGATGAGCGTGTATCAGGAGCTGAACACGGCTATGCCGCACGACCTCATCAACGCTAAGCCGGTGATGGCGGCCATCCGGGAGTTCTTTGGCTCCTCACAGCTCTCGCAGTTCATGGACCAGACCAACCCGCTGTCGGAGATCACGCACAAGCGGCGGCTCTCGGCTTTGGGGCCGGGCGGTTTGAGCCGTGAGCGCGCCGGATTTGAGGTGCGCGACGTGCACCCCACGCACTACGGGCGCATCTGCCCTATCGAGACGCCGGAAGGTCCCAACATCGGGCTCATCAGCTCGCTGAGCTGCTTTGCGCGCATCAATGAGTACGGATTCATCGAGTCGCCTTACCGCAAGGTGAAGGACTCGCGGATTCTGGACTTCGTGGAGATCGTGAACGCCGGCGAGAGCGGTCTGCGCGTGGGCGATCACATCGAAAAGGAAGAAGCAGCGCGGCTGAACGCGCAACTGAAGAAGGCGGGCAAGCGGACCATCGATTCCATTCCCTTTAGCTTCTATCTTTCCGCGTGGGAAGAGGACAAACACACCATCGCCCAGGCCAACATCGAGTTTGACGAGAACGGCCAAATCACCGAGGAGTTGGTGAATGCGCGGCGGCAGGGCAACTTTGTGCTCGTGAACCGGGCGGAGGTAGATTACATCGACGTCAGTCCCAAGCAGTTGGTTTCAGTGGCGGCGTCGCTGGTGCCGTTCCTGGAACACGACGACGCCAACCGCGCGCTGATGGGCGCCAACATGCAGCGCCAGAGCGTGCCGCTGCTGGTGGCCGAGGCGCCGCTGGTGGGCACGGGGATGGAGGGCGTGACGGCGCGCGACTCGGGTGCTGTGATCCTGGCCAAGCGCAACGGCATCGTGGACTCGGTGGACTCGGAGCGCATCATCGTGCGCGTGGAAGGCGAGCACCATCCCACGCAGCTTTCGCGCGAGGTGGGGTCGGACATCTACCAGCTCATCAAGTTCAAGCGCTCCAACCAGA
This sequence comes from Acidobacteriota bacterium, assembly GCA_021800255.1. GTDB lineage: Bacteria > Acidobacteriota > Terriglobia > Terriglobales > Acidobacteriaceae > Telmatobacter. The sequence continues at coordinate 11,377 of JAJYZC010000030.1, read as the reverse complement.
ACACCTGCATCAACCAGAAGCCGGTGGTGCGCGAGGGCGAGCGCGTGGTGAAGGGCCAGGTGATCGCCGATGGGCCGTGCACCGAGCAGGGCGAGCTGGCGCTGGGGCGCAACGTGCTGGTGGCCTTCATGCCCTGGCGCGGATACAACTTCGAGGACGCGATCCTGATCTCGGAGAAGCTGGTTAAGGAGGACTACTACACCAGCGTGCACATCGAGGAGTTCGAGATCGAGGCCCGCGACACCAAGCTGGGACCCGAGGAGATCACGCGCGACATTCCCAACGTCAGCGAGCACGCGCTGCGCGACTTGGACGAGAGCGGTGTAATTCGCATCGGTGCGCAGATCGGCCACGGCGACATCCTGGTGGGCAAGGTGACGCCCAAGGGCGAGACGCAGTTGACGCCGGAGGAAAAACTGTTGCGCGCCATCTTCGGAGAAAAGGCCGGAGACGTGCGCGACGCTTCGCTGACCTGCCCGCCGGGGATTGAGGGCACGGTGGTGGACGTGCGTATCTTCAGCCGCAAAGGGCAGGAGAAGGACGAGCGGGCCAAGCTGATCGAGGCCGAGTACGTGGCCAAGCTCGAAAAGAACCTGGGCGACGAAATCCGTATTCTGACCGACGAGCGGTTGAAGCGGCTGGAGGCGATCCTGGGCGGCAAGGAGGTGCTGGCTGACCTGCACGACGAGCGCACCAACAAGCGTCTGCTGACCAAGGGCGCGATTCTGGACCGGGAGACCATTGAGCGCATCTCCACCAAGAACCTCAAGCGCATCCGCTACGCCGACAAGGATCCGCGGGTGAACGAGCAGATCGACGAGATTGAGGAGATGACCTCGCGGCAGATCGAAGTGCTGCGCAAGATCACCAACGAGAAGGTTCTCAAGCTCCAGAAGGGCGACGAACTGCCGCCGGGGGTGATCAAGCTGGTGAAGGTGTACGTGGCCATGAAGCGCAAGCTCAGCGTGGGCGACAAGATGGCCGGCCGGCACGGCAACAAGGGCGTGATTTCGCGCATTCTGCCCGAGGAGGATATGCCCTATCTGCCTGACGGGACGCCGGTGGAGATCGTACTGAACCCGCTCGGCGTGCCTTCGCGCATGAACGTGGGACAGATTCTGGAGACGCACCTGGGCTGGGCCGCGCGCGGCCTGGGCGAAAAGGTCGCGGCGCTGGTGGCAGCCAACAGCGAGGCGGCACATGTGCGCGAGCAAATGAAGAAGGAGTTTGCCGGCACCGCGGTGCTGCGGCAATTGCTGGAACTGGACGACGAGATGCTGGTGCGGGTTGCGGCCGGCATGGGCAAGGGAATCTGGTTCGGAACCGCGGTCTTCGATGGCGCGCAGGAGAGCGAGATCAAGTCCCTGCTCAAGTCGGCGGGATTGCCGTCTTCGGGCAAGACGCTGCTTTACGACGGCATGACGGGCGAGCAGTTCGAGCAGCCGGTGACGGTGGGCTACATTTACATGCTCAAGCTGTCGCACCTGGTGGACGACAAGATTCACGCACGCTCCATCGGGCCGTATTCACTGATTACCCAGCAGCCGCTGGGCGGCAAGGCGCAGTTTGGCGGGCAGCGGTTCGGAGAGATGGAAGTCTGGGCTCTGGAAGCCTACGGAGCGGCCTACATCTTGCAGGAGCTGCTGACGGCCAAGTCCGACGACGTGTATGGCCGCACCAAGATTTACGAGTCCATTGTGAAGGGCGAAGCGGCTATCGAGCCCGGCGTGCCGGAATCGTTCAACGTGCTGATCCGCGAGTTGCAGTCGCTTTGCCTGGATGTGGAGTTGATCAAGAACGTGGACAACCAGCGCAAGGCGCCGGCGCCGGAAGTGGCGGCGGTGGCGGATTGAAAGCAGCTTCTAGCTGCTAGCTTCTAGCCTTTAGCTTCAGGTTGGGCCGGCAATAGAGGCGTTGCGAAGTTTTGTGAGTTTTGCGGAATGCGTGGGCTGCTTCTGAAGCACGCACATTGCGCCACAGAGATGAACCGCTTCCCAGAACTGGGAAGCCAACAGCTAGCAGCTAGGAGCTAGCAGCTAGAAACTGGAGGGTCGCCTTGTTCCGTTCGAACCCATTTGAGCTGACCAGCCCTATCACCGATTTCGACGCTATCCGCATCATGCTGGCCTCGCCGGAGAAGATCCGGAGCTGGTCGCATGGCGAAGTGACCAAGCCCGAAACCATCAACTACCGCACCTTCAAGCCGGAGCGCGACGGGCTGTTTTGCGCGCGCATCTTCGGTCCAGTGACGGATTGGGAGTGTTTGTGCGGCAAGTACAAGCGCATGAAGCACCGCGGGGTGATCTGCGACAAGTGCGGCGTGGAAGTGACGGTGAGCAAGGTGCGGCGCGAGCGCATGGGGCACATCGAGCTGGCCTCGCCATGCTCGCACGTGTGGTTCTTCAAGGGGCTGCCCTCGCGCATCGGGCACCTTTTGGACATCTCGCTGCGCGACCTGGAGAGCATTCTCTACTTCGAGTCGTATGTGGTGGTCGATCCCGGCGACTCGGGATTGCACGAGCGGGAGATCATCAAGGATGAAACCCGCTACCGCGAACTGGACCAGCAGTTCCGGCCCTCGGGGTTCAAGGCCATGATGGGCGCCGAGGCCATCAAGGAGCTGCTCAAGCGGGTGCAAGTGGACGAGCTGGGCATTGAGCTGCGGGAGCGGATGAAGACCGAGACCTCAGCGCAGAAGAAACTGAAGTATGCCAAGCGGCTGCGAGTGGTGGAGGCGTTCCGCAAGTCGGCCAACAAGCCGCAATGGATGATTCTGGATGTGCTGCCGGTGATTCCTCCGGAGCTGAGGCCGCTGGTGCCGTTGGACGGCGGGCGCTTCGCCACCTCGGACCTGAACGATCTCTATCGCCGCGTCATCAACCGCAACAACCGGCTCAAGAAGCTCATGGACCTGCACGCGCCGGAAGTGATCGTGCGCAATGAGAAGCGCATGTTGCAGGAGGCGGTGGACGCGCTGTTTGACAACGGCCGCCGCGGGCGCATTCTGCGCGGGGCCAACAACCGGCCGCTGAAGTCGCTCTCTGACACGCTGAAGGGCAAGCAGGGGCGATTCCGGCAGAATTTGCTGGGCAAGCGCGTGGACTACTCGGGCCGCTCGGTGATCGTGGTGGGCCCGGAGCTGAAGCTGCACCAGTGCGGACTGCCCAAGAAGATGGCGCTGGAGCTGTTCAAACCCTTCATCTATCACCGTCTGGAGCAGACCGGGCAGTGCACCACCATCAAGCAGGCCAAGGAGATGGTGGAGATGCAGGAGCCGGTGGTGTGGGACATCCTTGAGGAGGTCATCAAAGACCACCCGGTGCTGCTGAACCGCGCGCCCACCCTGCACCGGCTGGGCATTCAGGCCTTTGAGCCGGTGCTAGTGGAGGGCAAGGCGATCAAGATTCATCCCCTTGTATGCACGGCCTTCAACGCCGACTTCGACGGCGACCAGATGGCGGTGCACATCCCGCTGTCGCCCGAAGCGCAGATCGAAGCCAGCGTGCTGATGCTGGCCTCGCACAATATTCTGTCGCCGGCTTCAGGCCAGCCTATCACCGTGCCCACGCAGGACATGGTGCTGGGGCTCTACTACCTGACCAAGGCCAAGAAGGGCGCCAAGGGTGAGGGGCGCGTGTTCGCCAACGTGGAAGAGGTACTGATGGCGCTGGAAGCCAAGGAACTGGAGACGCTGTCGCCGATCCGGCTGCGCTACACAGGCAAGGTGCTGGATATGACCACGGTCTATGACGACCAGGACCTGACCCACACCGAACCTGTGGATTTCGACAACGATTACCTGAACACCACCGTGGGCCGGGTGATCCTGAATGACTCGCTACCGGCAGGCATGCCCTTCATCAACGGCCTGCTGAAGAAGAAGGGCATTGGGCAACTGGTGAACTACTGCAACCAAAACCTGGGCCTGGAGACAACGGTGGGTATGCTGGACCGCATCAAGGCGCTGGGATTCCAATACGCCACGCGGTCGGGGCTTTCCGTGGGGCTGGACGACATGGTGATTCCGGCCAGCAAGTACACGGTGGTGAACGAGGCGGACAAGAAGGTGATCGAGGTCCAGAAGCAGTATATGGACGGCGCCATCACCAACGGCGAACGTTCCAACAAGGTCATCCAAATGTGGTCGGCGGTGACGGACCAGGTTGCCGACGAAATGTTCAAGAACATGCAGAAGGCGGACGAAGACGGGGCCATGAACCCGATCTACATCATGGCCGACTCCGGCGCGCGCGGATCGAAGCAGCAGATCCGGCAGTTGAGCGGGATGCGCGGTCTGATGGCCAAGCCTTCGGGCGAGGTGATCGAGACGCCCATCACCGCCAACTTCCGCGAGGGGCTGACGGTGCTCGAATACTTCATTTCGACGCACGGCGCGCGCAAGGGGCTGGCAGATACGGCGCTGAAGACGGCCGACTCCGGTTATCTGACGCGGCGGCTGGTGGACGTAGCCCAGGACGTGATCGTGACCGAGTACGACTGCGGGACGCTGGAAGGCATCTACGTGGGATCGATCGTGGAGTCGGGAGAGATCATCGAGCCGCTGCGCGACCGCATCATCGGGCGCGTGTCGCTGGAGCGGATCAAAGATTACGACGGCAATGTGGTGGTGGAAGTGAACCAGCCCATTGACGAAGAAGTCGCATCGGCGATTCAGGGTGCGGGCGTGGAACGGGTGAAGATCCGCTCGGTGCTCACCTGCGAGTCGCGGCGCGGCGTCTGTGCGCTGTGCTACGGGCGCAATCTGGGTTCGGGACGCATGGTGGAGTTGGGCGAGACGTGCGGCGTGATCGCCGCGCAGTCCATCGGCGAGCCGGGCACGCAACTGACGATGCGCACCTTCCACGTGGGCGGCACAGCCAGCCGCGTGGCCGAGGTGTCGCGCCTAGACGCCAAGAACAACGGCTTTGTGCGTTTCATCAACCTGAACACCGTGGAGAGCAAGGACGGCGCGCTGGTAGCCATGAACCGTTCTGGATCGGTAGCCATCGTGGACGAGCGTGGACGCGAGAAGGAGCGCTACCAGGTGGTGTATGGCGCGCGGCTGCGGGTGAAGGACGGCGGCCCGGTAAAGCTGGGTGAGCAACTGGCGGAGTGGGATCCGTATACCTACGCCATTCTGACCGAGATCGGCGGCACGGTGCAGTTCAAAGACCTGCAGGATGGCATCACGCTCAATGAGGAAGTGGACGAAGTGACGGGGCTTTCGCGCTGGGTGGTGGCCGACTCGCCCGACGAGAAGCGCCAACCGGCGATCGCCATCAAGGGCGGCAAAGGGAGCAAGCGCTACCTGCTGCCGCGCGGCGCTCACCTGATGGTGCAGGACGGGGACGAAGTGGGACCGGGCGACGTGCTGGCCAAGATTCCCAAGGAGTCGACGCGCACCAAGGACATCACCGGCGGCTTGCCGCGCGTGGTGGAGCTCTTCGAGGCGCGCAAGCCACGCGAGACCGCCATCATCAGCGAGATCGACGGCGTGGTACGCTTCGGCGAGGTGAGCAAAGGCCAGCGCAAGATTTACGTGACCGCCGACAGCGGCGAAGAGAAGGAATACGCGGTGCCGCGCGGCATTCACGTGAACGTGCAGGAGGGCGAGCGGCTGCGTGCCGGCGATCCGCTGATGGACGGCCCCTTGAATCCGCACGACATTTTGGCGGTGCTGGGCGAAAAGGAGCTGCAGGCCTACCTGGTGAACGAAATCCAGGAGGTCTACCGGCTGCAGGGCGTGGCCATCAGCGACAAGCACATCGAGGTGATCGTGCGCCAGATGCTGCGCTGGGTGCGGATCGACGAAGTAGGCGACACCAACTTCCTGCTGGAGCAGCAGGTGGACCGCTTCCGCTTCAGGGAAGAGAACGAGCGGGTGCTGCAGAATGGCGGACGGCCGGCCATCGGCAGGCCGCTGCTGCTGGGCATCACCAAGGCCTCGCTCTCGACTGACAGCTTCATCTCCGCGGCCAGCTTCCAGGAGACGACGCGCGTGCTCACCGAAGCCAGCATCAACGGCGCCGTGGACAATCTGCGCGGGTTGAAGGAAAACGTGATCGTGGGACGGCTGATTCCGGCCGGCACTGGCCTCGAGTACTATCGCAACGTGCAGCTCTCGCCGGAGCTCGAAGAAGCAGCGGCGCGGGTGCAGCAGGAGGTTACGGCGGAGCTCGAAGCCCACGAGCGCGAGCTGGAGATGATGCGCCAGGAGGGCGAAGCAGAAGAGATGGCGGCGGAATAAACCAGCTATCAGCTATCAGCTTGGGGCCCGGCGCTTGCCGGGCCTTTTCCTTTGGTGCTGATTCTTCATGATGAACACTCGCCCTGCTGTTTGACCACCCCACATCCCCCTCTGCTCTAATGTGTGTGGGCTTTTTCAGGCGGGCGTAGTGCCTGTTTCTCTCTGAGACTCATCATGTCAAAGAATGCCAAAACAGCCGCCATTCCGGCGGAGCATCTTCATCCCGGCGCACAAACGCCGCCGGTCCGCCAGATTCGGCTGATCGGCGTTCCGCTGGACCTGGGAGCGAGTCGGCGCGGCGTAGACATGGGTCCCTCGGCCATCCGCGTCGCGGGGCTGGAGGCGCGGCTGGAGGCGCTGGGCCACCAAGTGACCGACGGCGGCGACATTCGCGTGGAGATCGCGGAGACGCGGACCCGAGGCGACACGAACGCGCACTATCTGGCGGAAATTGCCGAGACCTGCACGCGCACGGCCGAGGCTGTGCTGGAGACACTGGAAGAGGGCGTGACGCCGCTGCTGGCGGGCGGCGACCACTCGCTGGCCGCGGGGTCGGTCTCAGGTGCGTCTGAATTCTACCGGCGGCGGCAGCAGAGAATCGGGGTGATTTGGATGGATGCGCACTGCGACATCAACACCCCGGAGACCACGCCCTCGGGCAATGTGCACGGCATGCCGCTGGCGGCGCTACTGGGGCTGGGGCCGGATGCGCTCAAAAATATCTTCGGGTACGCGCCCAAGGTCGCCGCGGAGAATACCGTGCTGGTGGGGGTGCGCGACATCGACGCGGCCGAGCGCGAAAACCTCCGCCGCGCGGGGATGACGGAGATCTACACCATGCGCGACATCGACGAGCGCGGCATGAGGGCGGTGATGGAGGATGCGTTGCGCGCGGCCGGACGGGGTACGGCGGGCTACCACGTGTCGGTCGACATGGATTGGATCGATCCCGTGGATGCGCCCGGCGTGGGCACCCCGGTGCGCGGCGGGGCGACCTACCGCGAGGCGCACCTGGCTATGGAGATCATCGCCGATGACGGGCGCATGATGAGCCTTGAGATCGTCGAGGTCAATCCGGTCATCGACGAGCGCAACCGCACCGCCGAACTGGCCGCCGAGCTGGCCTGCTCGGCATTTGGGAAGAAGATACTGTGAAGGCTTCGGCAGCGACGTGCAAAGATGCTGCGGCGCTGACCTGTGCGCTGGGCCGCTCTGCTGCGAAGTTTAGTGGTGATCCTCCACGCTGTAGGGGCCGGGCAGCGTGGGATGCACAGGCTTGTTCGCGGCGCCCGGCGGGGCAGGTTTTGAAGTGAGCTTGGAGTAGATGCGGAACTCAACTACCAGATTGAGGAGGACGGGGACGGGCTTGCCGTCTTTTAGGGCGGGTTCGAATTTGGCCTTGCGAATGGCGGCGACGGCGTTGGCGTCGAGGCCGAAGCCGATAGGGCGGGCGACAGCGACTTCCTCTGCACTGCCAGCGGGGCCGACGACCACGTTGTAAAGGGCCAAGCCGGCTATGCCGCTGCTTTGGGCGTAGTGGTTGGAGCCAGGACCGGTGATGGAAAGTAACTTGGCCTTGCGGTCCACCGAATCCTGGCTCAGGACAGCAGGGTCAGTGGGACGAAAATCGGTGTGCGCTGCCGCAGCCTGGTAATAGAGCCTCCAGAAGCGAGGCATGGCGGCGATCATGCGGGCGTCGATCTGCTGGGCGAAGACGTTGTTGAGCGCCTGCCGGAGGAGCATGGCGGCGTGGGCGGGTGAGGTGGTGACGGCATCCGTTGCTTCGGCCTGGCTGGGCGGCGGAGGGGCTGGTGTTGGGACCGGCGGTTGATTTCGCTTCCCATGACGTTTGCGCTTGATCTTTTTGGGCTTGATTACGCGCTCGCGGTCGATGGAAATTTTGAGAACCTTCTTCTTAGGCGTGATGCGTACCCAACTTACGGCGTTGGTGAGGCCTTCAGAGGGTAGAGCACCGAGAAAATGCAGGCCGTAGCGGATTCCCACCAGTTGCACCTTGTGCTTGGTGAGACGCACCTTGGTGATGACCACTCCGCACAGGGTATAAGAGCCCTGGGGCGAGTGATTGATCAGCGCGCCGTGGATGTTGAAGCTGAGGGAATCGCCGAGGTAGCCGCCGCGCAGGTAGAGGTGCTTGCCTGCCAGCATCTGCTTGAGTCCGTTTTCAGTGATGCCGGCCGTTTGCTCAGGCGCGGTCGCGGGTTCAGCCTCGGCCGGGATGGGCGGGGGAGATTGCGCAGCCGGCCGGGCGGACGGATTGGCGGAGGCGGCAGGCGCTGCGGCAATCAGACCCAGCGCCAAAGCCCACGCGGCGCAAACCAGCCGGGCGCCACCGCGCGGCGGCGGAACGGGCGCATTGCTGCCGCAAGAATGAGCTCTTCGCGGGATCATGGGAGAGCCTTGGATCGACACTCTAACACTAACAGAATATTGTTTTAGGAACCCAAAGGAAATCGGGTTTGGAGCGTACAGGGCGGGATCCTTTCAGCCGGAATTCGGCGTGGCTGGATGCTCCAATCGCCAGAGGATGCGCCGGAAGAGGCCGAGGATGCGGCGGGCGTCGCGCTCGTTAAGGGCAAGGCGGCGGAGCAAGAGCGTGAGATCGCGGCGGCGCCGGAGGACCCAACCAAGGCCGGAGCCGGCGCGGTGGGCTGTATGCAGGGCTTAGGGCACGGTCACATTAGCCGTTGTGCTTGCAGTCGCTCCCGTAACACTGTCTATTCCCGTGACGGTGTAGGGCCATGTTCCCGGCGTCATGGCGTTGCCGCTGCCTCCGCAGGCGGCGATTCCAGCCACGCCAGCCAGCACGCCGGCGGCGAGCAGCAATAGCGTGAACCAGCGCGCCGGCCGCCGCCGAAAGTCAAAGCCGAGGCCGAAAAGCAATACGCCAGCCAGCGCCAGCCCTGCCGCCCCGCCACTTGCCGGGCGATGCAGCAGGCTTGCTGGCGCGGGGGGGACGCTTCCGCCATATGGTATTAGATCGAGGCTTCCTGTCCACTTCGTCTGGTTCGCGGTGAGCGCAACGTATGGCCCTGGGACGAGGTCGCAGCCGGGCAACTTCGCTCCCGCCGGCGGATTCGTAGGAGCGCATCGGATGACAATATCGCCGGCATAGCCGTCGACCGAGGTCAGCGTGATTGGGAGGCTGCCATTGCCGCTGGCGGGCATGGTCGTATTGGCGGCCGAGATTGTGAAGCTGGGCGTAGGCGTGGCGGCGCGCACGTGCGCGCCGCCAAAGCCTAGACCGAGTGCGAGAAGCGACCCTAAGAAAACGAAATCCTTGTTTTTTTGCATGGCTGGAGTCCTTTCCGAAAGCCTCCTGCTCCCTCAGTAATCGATGGTCAACCCCACCACCTGGTTTCCCTCGTCATCGTACAGCACCTGTCCACCGTAGTCGCGCTGCGGGCTCGCGCCGGTCAAAATATCCAGCGACCAGTTCGGAAGTTCGATCGGATCAAATGTATTGTCGTACAGGGCCCCATTGAAAGTGATCGAGCCATTGGAGGGGTAATCGCTACATTGGGTCACAGGCGGGGCGGGGCTTACGCCGACCTCCAACACACTCCCGAACGCCTGGTTGAACGTTTGCCCATAGTTCGGCGTGCCGCTGTTGGATAGCGTCGTGAATTCGCCTTGGGACAAGTCATAGGTCGCAACGTGCCATGAGGGGCACGTCTCGGTCCCGCTAGCGCAAACCGAGAGAAAGGCTTGCTGCGATCGAGCCTGCGAAGGCTATTTGGAAACCGTGCACTGGGGAGGATCCACAGAACGAGCCTCCCGAATTTTGAGGACGGTTTAGCGCGCGTGTGCCAGCGGGTCAAGTTACTGTCGAGCGTTTTCGTTGCGCAGCACGAACGGCGGCAATTTCACGCGGATTTACGCCCCGGCTGGATGCTCCAATCGCCAGAGGATGCGCCGGAAGAGGCCGAGGATGCGGCGGGCGTCGCGCTCGTTAAGGGCTAGGCGGCGGAGCAGGAGCGTGAGATCGCGGCGGTTCGCCTTGTGCATGGCGTCGGGCGAGTAATGGGCGGCGGCCATCACCTTTTCGACGAGGCCGGCCAGGCGATCGAGGTCAGCGGCAGAGGCCAGAGGAGGTTGCGCCGGCTCAGGCGCAAGCCGGGAGGCGATGCTCGCAGCCGGGCGCGTGAGCTCATAGAGGCATACGGCGACGGCTTGGCCTAGATTCATGGAGGGTTGGCGCGCGTCAGTGGGAATTTCCACGAGCAGGTGGCAGTGCGCGAGATCGTCGCGGGTGAGGCCGCGCTTTTCAGAGCCGAAGACCAGGGCTGCGCGGCCGCCCTGCGCAATATGGCTCCAGACAACCGGGGCCAGGCCGGGAAGCAAAACCACCGGCTGTTCCGGCTTACGGCGGGCGAGGGATACAGCGCCCACCGCCAGCGTGCAGCCGGCGGTGGCTTCAGCGAGGGAGGCAGTTTCTTTTGCGTTGCGGAGGAGTTCCGGGGCGCCCACAGCCGAGCGCGCCTCGCGCCAATGAGGCCCGTGCGGCGCGACCACTGCCAGGCGCGCAAAGCCGAAGTTGGCCATGGCGCGTGCAGCGGCCCCGATATTCAGGGGATTGCGCGGGGCGGCGAGCACCACCTCCAGGCGGTCGCGTTGGACATCAGGCAGCAAAAAGCGATTGTAGAGCGCAGGCGGGCAAAACGCGACAAGCGCAAGCCCCATTGCACGAGGGAGGCCGCGTCAGGACGCGGGAGGATGCTCGAAGAGACCTGAGCGGAAAACGAAGCGCGGGTATACTGGAATCAAGCAGAACCCATTGCGAGGACCCCGGTCAACGGGGTCTTTTCGGCAGGGGATTTCTACTCTGAGGCCCCTGTCTTTCTCCGGGGGAAGGTAGTCGATGGCAACACTGCTGGAGTCCATCCACTCGCCGGCTGGCGTGAAGCGGCTGAACTACGCAGAGATGGCCTCGCTGGCCGAAGAGATTCGCGCGTTCCTGATTCAAACGCTGGCCAAGACTGGCGGCCACCTGGGGCCGAACCTGGGGGTGGTGGAGCTGACATTGGCCCTGCACGCGGTCTTCGACACTCCTCAGGACAAGATTCTGTTCGATGTGAGCCACCAAGCCTACGTGCACAAGATTCTGACCGG
>JAJYZC010000029.1 GCA_021800255.1 Acidobacteriota bacterium | reverse complement strand
CTCCCGCGTTCGCTCCACACGCGGGTCTTTCATCTCGGCAAAGTACTTCAGGGGACTCTCCATGTCCCCATCTCAACCTCTCTATCCCGCTCTGCATATAGCGTTTAAGATGCGTTTGCCCTGCCGGCGCCGGGAAGGCGGTCTGCATTGGAGCGGAAGACGAAAATCCGCGGCAACATGCGTTTGCCCGCCTGGATTTAAACTGGTAAACGGAGCACTCTGTGAATCTGGAAAAGGCATTAACGCGGGTTTTCGGCACCTCGAACGAGCGCATCGTGAAGCGGATGATGCCCACGGTGGCGGCTATCAACGCTCTGGAGCCGGAGATTGAAAAGCTCTCCGATGAGGAGTTGCGAGCCAAGACGGCCGAGTTCAAGGAGCGAATCGCGGCCCGCCTCAAAGGGCTGACGGACCCCGAGGAGATCAAGAAGGCCGAACAGGAGGCGCTGGACGAGATTCTGCCCGAGGCCTTTGCGGTGGTGCGCGAGGCGGGCTGGCGAACCGTCGAGATGCGGCACTTCGACGTGCAGTTGATCGGCGGCATGGTGCTCCACCAGGGCAAGATCGCCGAAATGAAGACCGGCGAAGGCAAAACCCTGGTTGCCACGCTGCCCTGCTACCTGAACGCGCTCGCCGGCCACGGCGTGCACGTGGTCACGGTGAACGACTACCTGGCCAAGCGCGACGCCGAGTGGATGGGCAAGATTTACGAGTTTCTCGGCCTCACGGTAGGCGTCATCGTTCATGATCTTGACGATAACGAACGCCGCGCCGCCTATGGGGCCGACATTACCTACGGCACCAACAACGAGTTCGGCTTCGATTACCTGCGCGACAACATGAAGTTCGAACTCAAGGACTGCGTGCAGCGCGGGCATTACTACTGCATCGTGGACGAAGTGGACTCGATCCTGATCGACGAGGCGCGCACGCCGCTGATTATCTCCGGCCCCACCGACCAGACCACGGATAAGTACGCGCGGGTGCGCAAGATCATTCCCCAACTGGAGCTGGGCGAAGAGGTGGAGTGGCACGACACGCGGCGGCAGGCCGAGCTGGGCATCCGGCTGGGCGAGGGCGAGAAGTACCTGAGCGGCGACTACATCGTAGACGAGAAACAGCGCACCATCGGCGTCACCGATCAGGGCTGGGAGACGATTGAAAAGCTGCTGGGCATCGGCAACATCGCCGACGCCGAGAACTGGGAACTGAAGCACTACGTGGAGACGGCCATCAAGGCGCACGCGCTCTACAAGCGCGACGTGGACTACGTGGTGAAGGACGGTGAGGTCATCATCGTAGACACCTTTACCGGCCGGCTGATGCCGGGCCGCCGCTGGTCCGACGGGCTGCACCAGTCCATCGAGGCCAAAGAGGGCGTGAGCATCCGCAAGGAAGACCAGACCCTGGCCACCATCACCTTCCAGAATTACTTCCGCCTCTACCGGAAGCTGAGCGGCATGACGGGCACGGCGGAGACCGAGGCGGCCGAGTTCGAGAAGATTTACAAGCTCGAGATCGTGGTGATCCCCACCAACAAGCCGCTGCGGCGCGTCGAGAATCCGGATGTGGTCTACCGCACGGAGAAGGAAAAGTACAAGGCGGTGGCGGAGAACATCGCGGAGCTGCATGAGCGCCGGCAGCCGGTGCTGGTAGGCACCACGTCGATCGAGAAGTCGGAGCGGCTGTCGGCGATCTTGCAGCGCAAGGGCGTGCGCCACGTGGTGCTGAACGCGAAGTTCCACGAGCGCGAGGCGGAGATCGTAGCCCAGGCCGGACGGCTGGGAATGGTCACCATCGCCACCAACATGGCTGGCCGCGGCACCGATATTTTGCTGGGCGGTAACGCCGAGTTCATGGCCCGCCAGGAGCTGGTGAAGAAGGGCAAGGCGCGGGCGGTGAACGTGGCTGAGGGAGCAATCAACCCCATGGCGCCGGCCGGTTTTCTGCGCTTTTATTACCAGGGGCAGGAGTTCGAGGTCTCCGAAGAGGAGTGGGAACAGACGCTGGCGGGCCATGCGGAGAAGGCGCAAAAGGAGCACGATGAGGTCATCCAAGTAGGCGGCCTGTTCATCCTCGGCACGGAGCGGCACGAGTCGCGGCGCATCGACAACCAGCTTCGCGGGCGCGCCGGCCGCCAGGGCGATCCCGGCGAGTCGCGCTTCTTCCTCTCGCTCGAAGACGATTTGATGCGCATCTTCGCCAAGCAGTGGGTGGGCACGCTGCTTGAGAAGCTGGGCATGGAAGAGGGCGTGCCCATCGAGTCGAAGATGATCTCCAAGCGCATTGAAGGAGCGCAGAAGGCGGTTGAAGCGCAGAACTTCGAGAGCCGCAAGCATTTGCTCGAATACGACGACGTGATGAACAAACAGCGCGAGGCGGTGTATGGCCTGCGCCGGCAACTGCTGGAGGGCGTGGACCAGCGGGAATTGATTTTGGAAGATTACGTCGGCGGAATTTTGAGCGGATTTCTGGACGAGTTCGCCAGCGAGCGGGTCCGGCCCGATCAGTGGGATCTGAAGGGCCTGGAAGCAAAACTCGTGGACCAGTTTGGCCTGAGCCTCACAGCGGCGGGGATCAAGACCGAAGAATTGACGCGCCACGAGCTGGGCGAGGAGATCTTTAAGAAGCTGACCGGGGTCTACGAAGCCAAAGAGAGAGTTCTGGGTGCTGAGACCATGCGCTACCACGAGCGCATGGTGATGCTGAGCGTGATCGACGGGCTGTGGAAGGACCATCTGCTCTCGATGGATCATTTGAAAGAGGGGATCGGACTGCGCGGCTATGCGCAGCAGGATCCGCTGGTGGCCTACAAAAAAGAGTCCTACGACATGTTCGAGGCCATGATGGCGAAGTTCCAGGAGGACACGGTCCGCTTTCTGTTCCGGATGCAGATCGTCGGCGCCGACGGGCAGCCCGTGGATGCGGCGCCGCGTCCGCGCCGGACTGTCCCCAAAGCGCCGCCTGTGGCCAGTGCTGCGCAGCCGCTGACCCTCGACGCCGAACCGCGAGAGATCGTGATTCCCACGCGCCAGCCCTCCACCACCATCGACGAGCTGGAAAAGGAGTTCCACCGCAAGAAGCAGCGGGAGCTGGCCGTGGCCAGCCGCTCGGGTGGCGATGATTCCAGCCAGCCCACGCAACGCCGGACGGGCGAAAAGGTGGGACGCAACGACCCTTGCCCGTGCGGCAGCGGCAAGAAGTACAAAAAGTGCCACGGTGCATGAGGCAGCGAGTCAGCGCAGGAAGCTAAACAGACCCTTCCTTCCGTTTTTTGAAGCGGGTAAGCCGCAGGTGGTCCTTGCCATCTGGTGGATGGCCTGTGAGAGCGCTGAGTCAACGAGCGCCACGGGAGTGGCTGTGTCGCGGGTTCTGCGCGCGGCGGCGTAGTCGTCGGGGATCTTCCATTGCGCGGGGCGGGTGAGAGCCTTGTCAATCTGCTTTTCGTCCAACAGAAGATCATTGGGCTTATAGCGGTTAAGCACAATCTGGAGATTGCGGCCGCGGGTGGTAAAGAACTGGGAGATCATGCGATTGGCGTTGCGCAACTCCGAGATGCCGACCTGGGTGACAAGGAAAACAGTAGCCGATTCCTCAAAGAACGCAGAGTCCATGAGGTCGATTCTGGATCCGGCATCGACCACGACATAATCGAAGCTCTGACGCGCGACGGCCTGTAATTTGTCAAAGGCCTCCCGCTGCGGCTGAGTCTTCGAGAATTCTGTTGGGGCGGCGAGCACTGACAATCCCGAGTCGTGGCGAGTGACAAGGGTAGAGAGGAAGTTGGCGTCCAGGCGGCCGGAATCCTGGAGCGCATAGGCTACAGAGTAGGTGGCGGAGATGCCCAGGTTGATGGCGGCATCGCCGAGAGGAAGGCCGAGATCGATGAGCAGGGTATTGCCCTCAGATTCTTGGGCCAGCACGAGCGCAAAATTGGCGGCCAGAGTGGTGACGCCGCAACCGCCTTTCGTGCCCAGAAAGACGAATGTACGGCCCAGAATCTTGGCAGCCTGTTGCGGCGTCTGACTGGAGATGGAGACGCGCGCCAGAGCGGCGCCAACCTCGGCGGGGTCAAGAGGAAAGGTAAAGAATTCGCGGGCGCCGGCGCGCATGAAGCGGATAGCGAGTTTGACCTCGGCCTGCGCCGAGTAGGCCATCATGCAGGCGAGGCCGGCGGCGCTCGCCTTTTCCACCAGCGCGAAGGCGTAATCGGGATCGCTGTCGGCGTCCACTAGGATGACGTCGAACTGGTGCGCAAGGGATTGGAGGAGCTTGTCAAGGCTGGGAGGGAAGGAAGGGAGCTCGCTGAGACGCAGGTCGGCGCGGGAACTCAGAACCCCAGCCACCGACTTGCGGCGCTGCTCGTCTGGGCCGATAAGCGCAACGGACAAGATGCGTCCACCAGGGACGTGCTCCATCTGTTTTGCGTCTGACATAGCGCGAGGGCTGTTCTGCCAGCCTGATCTACTTCTCATTTTAGCTTGAGACAGATACACAAATGCAGTCTCATGCCGCGTGGAGCGCGCAAGAAACAGCTTTCCGCTGCAAGCGCGGCACACACGAGCATCCCTGCGCGGCCAGCAGCGGGCCGCGCGGCTTCGGGAAGGAAACGGTGGGTGCCCCGCGGCAGCATAGCTGAGAGTGCCTCGAATTCACTGGCCCTTGGTCCTGGTGCGGCCGGCAGCGCCTCAAGGAGGCTATCGGCGCCGGCAGGATTACCGCGAGCTGATTTTGAAGGCTTGATGACGAAGGGAATGGGAACAGGCGCATGGAACGCGGCAGAGCCGCAGGCGCTCATCAGCGCGGCGAAGAGGTCTGGGAAACGGCGGCGAAGGTGAGGTCCTCAGCGGCGGAGTGGTGCTGCTCGCGCCAGAAATCGAAAAGGCGGCCGTAGCTGAGGGTGATGTACTCAGAAGGCGCGACTCCGAGACGGGCCGCAGTGCGGTCGATCCATGCGGACGAGCCTTCGAGTTCGGCATAGTTGCCGATGGGGGTTTCATCCACCATGCAGTGACCCTCGCCGTCGCTCCACTCCGTGCGCCACTTTTCGTAGCGGAAGGCGGCCACAAGACCGAGAGAAAGAAAGACCTCAGCCAGCGCGCTGCCGTCGGCGACATCGGTTTCGGTTTCGACGCGGTGCTTGTGCGTGTCTTCGCCTGGGCCATAGGCGGGAAGGCGCTTGTGGGTCAGAGTCCAGCGGCCGTTGTAGTTGCGGATGCGCAGAATCTCGGTGCGGGCGCGCATCTGGCGGTCCGGGGTGTCGTAGAGGACGTTGCTCTCAAAGGCGCGGGGAGTGACGAGACGGAAACCGGCAGTCTCCAGGCGCCGCGCAAGGCCGGCGAGGCCGGCGACACGGAATTTGATCTCGGTTTCCAGGGCCATCGCCACCAGTGAGTATACCGGGCGGACGCAGCGCATTCCCAGTCTTGCGCCCACGCGGCAAAGTTTGCTTTACGGGTACATGCGGTGCAGGGTGCGCGGGAACGGGATGGTTTCGCGGACGTGATCGAGAGCGCAGATCCACGCCACCACGCGCTCGATCCCCATGCCGAAGCCGGAGTGGGGGACCGAACCGTAGCGCCGCAGGTCGAGGTACCACTCGAAGGCATCCTTGGGTAGATTGTGCTCGGCGATTCGGGCGTTGAGCAGCTCAAAGCTGGAGACACGCTGCGAGCCGCCAATGATTTCTCCGTAGCCTTCGGGGGCCAGCACGTCCACGCACAGGGCGTAGCGCGAGTCCTCTGGGTCGGGCTCCATGTAAAAAGCCTTTACATGGGCTGGGTAGCGGTGCACCATCACCGGCCGGTCAAACTGCGCGCTGAGCCAGGTTTCATCAGGCGAGCCGAAGTCGTTGCCGTACTCGAAGGGCTGCTCGAGCTCGCCCTTTTTGTGCGCCTGGTTGAGCATTTCGGCGGCTTCGTCATAGCGCAGGCGCGGGAAGGGCGGCGCGATGTTCTGAAGTTTGCTCAGGTCGCGGCCGATGGCCTCGAGCTCCGCGCCGCGGTTCTTGAGAACGCTCTGGACGATGTGCGAAAGAAAGTTTTCCGCCAGTTCGAGCAGGCCGTCGAGGTCCATAAAGGCAACCTCCGGCTCGATCATCCAGAACTCGGTCAGATGGCGGCGGGTCTTCGATTTTTCCGCGCGGAAGGTGGGGCCGAAGCTATAGACCTTGCCGAGGGCGAGGGCCGTGGCCTCGGCGTAAAGCTGGCCGGACTGGGTAAGGTAGGCGGGATCGCCGAAGTAATCGACGGGGAAGAGCGTGGAGGTGCCCTCACAGGCGGCCGGCGTGAGGATAGGAGGATCGGTGCGGATGAAGCCGTTCGCGTCGAAGTACTCGGCGGCGGCGCGCATAATCTCAGCGCGGATGCGCAGAATGGCCGACTGACGCGGCGTGCGCAGCCACAGATGACGGCGCTCCATCAGGAAATCGACGCCGTGCTCTTTGAGAGTGATGGGGAACGGATCAGCTTCAGGAACGCGCTGCACCACCTGGAGATCCTCGATGTCGAGCTCATAGCCTCCCGGCGCGCGCTTGTCGGCGCGAACCTTGCCTTGGACAACGACGCTCGACTCCTGGGTGAGGTTTTTAAGAGCGTCGAAGACCGCTGGGGGAACGCTTTTAACGTGGGCCACGCCTTGGATGACCCCGGTGCCGTCACGAAAGATGGGAAAGAGCAGCTTGCCGCTTTCACGCAGATTGTAGAGCCAGCCGTGGAGGATGACGGATTCGCCCTCGTGGCGGCCGATGGCGGCGATGGCGGCAACTGGGGCGTGCATGCGGACAGATTCAGCAGCCTTGGGCGTAAGCTCTTCTGACATTTGGGCTTCCTTAATCGGCCGAATGGAATTGAAAATTGGCGGCCGGACCTTTCAGGATAACGCGAGGCGTTTGCGCCGGGAGATGGAGTAAGGAATTCGCTTTGTTGACGGGAGTGATTCCATTTCCTTTGGGGTGAATACGAAGTCGATGAAGGGGAAATTTCTTTCGTCAGGAGAGAATTTTTTTCGATCTGGACAATAATTCGTAGCCGGAGCATCCTAAAAACAAGGGACTGGAGGGTAGGGTGGGCGAGCCAGCGGCGGTCAAGAGCGAAGAGATACAGATGACGCAGGCGGACACGGCGACCGCCGAGCGGTTCATCGCCGAAAAGCGGATCGGGGAACGGATCCGGCGGCTGCGGCTGAAGAAATCGATGGGGTTGGTGGAGCTGGGCAAGCACACGGGGCTGTCGGCGAGCTTTCTTTCGCAGTTGGAGACGGGCCGCGTGGTGCCCACGCTGCGCAACCTGGCGCGGATCGCAATGGTGTTTTCAAAGGACCTCTCGTATTTTTTCGACAGCGAGCCGGCGGCGATGTTCCGGGTGCATCGCCAGAAAGACCGGGTGCGGCTGCCGCAGACGGGCGTGGAGCCGCCGGCTTACACCTTCGAGAGCCTGGGCTACCTGGTGCCGGACCGGCACATGGACCCCTACTTTGCCGAGTTTTTGCCGCTCAACGAGGATGCGGAAGCCAGGGCGCACATGCATGCCGGATGCGAGTTTTTGTATGTGCTGGACGGAGAGCTGGAGATGCGCCACGGCGACAAAGTATGCACTCTGGAAGCGGGCGACGCGGTGTACTTCGACTCCGGTACACCGCACTCGTACTGTTGCCTGGGCAAGAGATCGGCCAAGGCGATTATCGTAACCATGCACCAAGCAACGGCGCAGCCGCAGCCGCTGCGCGCGGCGGGTAATCCGCGGCCCGCAGTTGCAGGCTTGGCGCGGGCGGGCGGGAGTGACGGTGGACAGGAGAGCACGTTGCTCTGATCGCGGCAGAGGAAGCCGCGCGCACTGAGGCGCCTTGGCCGCGCGCGGGTTGATCGTCAGGCGCGGTACCGGCGCGGCACGCGCATGACGATCGCGCTGCCGGCTCTCACTTTGGCGCCGTGGAAGACGGCTGAATCTGCTCCGCGGCCTTCTCGATGCCTTCAATCGAGCCGCCATCGACCACATAAAGGGAAGAGTCATCCGTGCGCTTGGCCAGATAATTGCGGCCGCGGCCTTTGGCGATCTGGACATTCTCCACGCGCTTGCCGCCGGCGGAGACAATTTTCACCTTTATCACCGGCTTGGTGAATCCAGAAGATGCGAACTTGGTTGCGGCCAGATCGCGCAAGCCGGAGACCAGCGACTCCACGCTATTGGCGTCCATCTTCTTCCCATCCAGCCACCACACCTGGCGGGTCCGATTCAGAATCCACGTCTTGGGCGCGCCGTCCTTCTTCCCGCTCAGGATGGTGAAGTCCACCTCGTTGGGATCGTCGTAGCTGAAGTCGAAGACCTGCTTGTTGCGGAGGTCGAAGAGAGTTTTACCCAACGCCTCGCCCAGCGCATCATCCACCTGATAAGTTCCGGCTACATAACTGGACTGCGCGTAATAGTTGCCGCCGTCCTCGCACACGGTGAGGGTCTGGGTTCCTTTGGGTCCAGTGACCCTGGCTGTGGCCACGGGCGTTCCCTGCGCGAACGCGGTTTGGCGCTGGGGGCTGGGCGGCTGGGCGGTGCTCATCTTCGCCGCCGTAAGCGCGTCCGAGAGGCCGTCGGCAGCCACCATATCGGCGCGGTAGGGGCCCGGCTTCACGATCTTCCAATGATAGTTGTGATGCGCAAGCACGATGTCCTGGCCACCGTGGATCAATTCTATGCGGGTGACTTTGTCGGCGCTGATCGTGATCAATCGCTTATCGCGCAGGCCGGCCAAGTTCTGGTTGAGGTTGGTTTCGTTGTAGCGGAAAGTGGTGAAGATGCGGGGATCGCCGGCCACCATGGCATAGGCCGAGTCGCCGGTGGGCGTGTTGTCACCGATCAGCAACCTCTGTTGAGAGTGATCTTGCTGGGTGACATCGACCTCCAGGGCCGGGTGGTCGAGTCCGAACGTCTTCAGGCTGGAAGGGTTGCTTTCCACCACCCGCTCGGCGTTGAGCGGGGACAGATCGGAGAGCAGGTTGTGCACCTCATCCTGATCGGCGAACAGCTTTTTGGGGGCGGTGATTCGCCATATTCCCTTGGCGTCTTTGGCCACCGTCACTGCCGCAGAGTTTTTGGGCTTGATGGTCAGGGCGGTGACCGAGGAAGGTGTCACATTGAGAATGACTGGGCCGGCGCTGGCCAGGGAGGCAGTGCTGGACGCCTTATGATGGTTGGACCAATAGAGGACGCCGCTAAGGGCCAGCAGAACCACGCAGGCAATTGCCAAGCTAAGGAATTTCTTCGTGCTTTTCATAGCCATACCAGGCATACCCCGCACACTTCACAACAAAACCAGGGCTATAGCATTTTCGGAAAAGGCGTAAACAGAAACTGTTCCTGCTGAGTGGATTTTTCCTCAAGAAAAATCCACTTTCGCGGCCCTCAATCGTTCCCAGTATTTCCGAAAATGCCGTACTGTCTCCTGCTTGGATCGATAAAGGCCGCCGCTCGCTTGCGCTTGCATCAAGTTACAGTCGCGCCTCCCGGATACTCCCTCCCCGGTTTGGCATTAGCGCCTCTTCCACCAGACAAATCCGCCCAAAATCACCATGGCCAAGGGCAGCGAGAACTGGCTGACGATGCGCACCATATTCAACTGCGCGCGCGTCATGGTGAGGTGCTGAGCTTCTGGCGGTTTGGGACGGATGGAGATCAGAGCGTTGTTGGAGGCGAGCCAGTTGATGGCGTTCAGGGCAAGGTCGCTGTTGCCGTTAAAGTTGATAAAGCTGTTGGAGGCCCACATGGAACTGCCCACGACGACGAAGCGTCCCTGCGAGCCGGACTTGCCGGTATCGTAGGTGCCGGCGGCAGCCAAAATCATGGGGCCCTTTTTGTTCTTCGGGTTGTTGACGCTGACTTCCGCCGAATCCAGGTCGTTGGTGGCCAAGCTCGTTCCTGAAGATTGGAAGAGCTGCTGCACGGTGGTGTTGGCGGTATCGTGGATTTCCAGCGAGCGGGAGAGCGGAAAGCCAGTGACCGTGCCCTTGAGAGGGTCAACGATGGGCTGCGATTCGTAGCTGGTGACT
Organism: Acidobacteriota bacterium; assembly: GCA_021800255.1. GTDB lineage: Bacteria > Acidobacteriota > Terriglobia > Terriglobales > Acidobacteriaceae > Telmatobacter. The sequence goes on along the minus strand of JAJYZC010000029.1, from coordinate 29,808 downwards.
AAAGCCACCTGCGGTCCGAGGCCGGCGAGCTGGCCAATGGGGTTCAGGTCCAGAACCAAATCCTTATCGAGGGTGACGCCCCAGTTGTTCAGGACCGAGGCAAGCGCGCTGTTATCGGCGATCGGCGCCACGCCCATCTGCAGTGGTGGATCCATGAGGAAGAGTGCGCGCCCGCCGTTTTGGACGTACTGCTGGATGGCGCTGACTTCGGGCTGCGCGTAATCGTGGGTAGGGCCGGCGACCACCAAGGCCGTGCAAGCGGCGGGCACCGCAGCCGTCTCGATCAAATTGACGGTTTGGGTGTCATAACTCTCCTCGCCCAGGCGGCTCTTCAATTCCGAGAGGCCGTTACGGCCGGTAGAGTCAAGCTGGCGCTCGCCGCTGCCGCTCACAAAACACACCGTGCGCGTGCTGGTCTTCAGGTCGCGGATGAAGGCGCCCGTAATGCCTTCTTCTGTCATACTGGCGGCCGCTTCTTTTTTGTCTCCGATCTCGACCACCGCGGTGCCCATGTCGTGGATGTTGTCGGCGCGCGCCAATTGCGGATCCTTGTCCGGATCGACGTACTGTATGTGTATCTTCGGCGACAGGTCCGCGTATTCGTCGAGCAGGTTCTTGCCGTCCTGAAAGCGGGTGGACGCATTGAAGTAAACGATAGTCGCATCCTGCTTGAGCCCCTTGACAATCTTGGCGGTTTGCGCCGAAAGGGTGTAACGCTTGTTTGCCGTTGCGTCGTAGGATTTGTCGTACCGGTCGGCGAGCACATTCACGACGACCGCAGCCGCCATCACCACCAGGGTGTAAACGACCGCATAGGCCGCATACCGGGTTTGTCTGGCCTTCAACCACTGACTCGCCATTCCCGCTTATGACCTCCAGCGCAGGGACTCCATGGAGCGCGCGGTAAAGAAGAGTCCCAGGAAGATAACGGTGAGATAAAAGACGGCGTCTTTGGAATGGATGACGCCTTCACCGAAGAAGTTGAAGTGAGTGACCACGGAGAGATAAGCCAGGACCGTGGCCCAGGTGGCCGAGTCGTAACCGCTGACCCAGGCAAAGACCCAGAGCATGAGGCACAGGCCGAAGGTGGCCGCGCCGGCGATGATCTGGTTGCGGGTGAGCGTGGAGATGAAGGTTCCCAGAGCCAGCAGCCCGCCGGCCTGGAGCAAAAGGCCGAGATAGCCGATGGCCAGCGGCTTCCAGTCGGGGTTGCCGTAGCGGAACAGGAAGGCGAAGTTGAGTGCGGAGCAGAGCAAAAGGCAAGCGTACAAAGCCAGCGCCGCAAACCATTTCCCCAGGATGATCTCGATGTCGCGCACCGGCGAGGTGGCCAGCAGCTCGATGGTCCCGGTGCGCTTCTCCTCGGCGAACAGACGCATGGTGATCATGGGAATGAAGAAGAGGCCGAGCACGCTGGCATTGTCGAGCAATGGGCGGATGATCTGATCGTTGATGTTCATTGTGCCCATCTGCCCGGTCATCTGCATCTCGGCGCCTTCGACCACGAAGAACCCGACCGCGTTCCAAAAGAAAAAACCGAAGATGAGGGCGAACATGGTGAGCAGCAGGTAGGCGATGGGCGAAGAGAAGTAGCTTTTCAGTTCCTTGCGGCAGATGATCCAGATGTTTCTCATCGCTGCGGCTCCTTGGCGGCTGCCCCGCTCTCCTTTGCGGCTTGGGGTGCGGAGGCGGCCTCTTCAGATGGCTGTTTCCCGGCTGCCGCCGCAGCCGAATCGCTGCCGGTAAGCTGGAGGAATATCTCCTCCAGACTCATGGCCTCGGGGCGCAGCTCGTTCAGGTCCCAGCCGGACTCGATGACCGCGCGGGCCAGGTCGCCGCGCACCATCTCGCCCCGGCGGCTTTCGGCCTCAAAGACGGCGCTTGCATTGCGCTGATTCTTGATGCGTACCTGGGCCACGCCGGCCACCCGCTGCAAGCGCTGTTGAACACGCGCTGGATCGAGCGGGGCGCCGCGGCCTGCAACTTCCAGCACCACTGTTTCCCGGTCGCGCGCCCGGCCCTGCAAGTTGGCCACTGAGTCGGTGGCGACCACGCGCCCCTTGTTGATGATGATGACGTGTTCGCAGGTCTGTTCAACCTCGGGCAGAATGTGGGTGCTCAAAATGATGGTGTGCTCGCCAGCCAGGTCCTTAATCAGGTCGCGGGTCTCGTTGATCTGCTTGGGATCGAGGCCGGCGGTGGGCTCGTCAAGAATGAGCACGTCGGGATTGTGCAGAATGGCCTGCGCCAGCCCCACCCGTTGCCGGTACCCTTTTGAGAGCTTGCCCAGCAGCTTCTTTTTTACGTCGGCTACGGCGCAGCGGCCGCAGACGTAATCGACGCGCTTGTCCAGTTCCACGCCTTTGAGGCCCTTAAGGCGGCCCACGAAGCGCAGATACTCGGCGGTTTCCATCTCCGGATAGAGCGGCGGTGTTTCGGGCAGATAGCCGATGTGCTTCCTCACCTCCAGCGACTGCTCCAGCACATCGAAGCCCGCCACGGCAGCCGTGCCCGAAGTGGGCGGCAAAAAGCAGGTCAACATGCGCATGGTGGTGGTTTTCCCGGCTCCATTCGGACCCAGGAAACCGACGATCTGGCCCTTGGCAACAGAGAAGGAAATGTGATCGACCGCGGTGGTATGAGCGTATTTACGTGTAAGGTCTTGGACTGTAATCATCTGCGACAGAAAGTTGGACTGCGTGGGAAGCAAGTTGTCAACCGCTCTCAAATGCCGGGCTGCGTTTACAGCCTGCATTGTGAAGCGACGTTTCCTCAGGAGCGCGCCCAAAGCGTTCCAGCATTTAGTTTGGTTCACCGGCGCGGGCTACGTCAAGCGGGGTTAGTTGGGCGCCGGGCGATCCGGCTCACGGAACAGTAGCCTGCTGGTTCGCCGGCGTGGCCAAGGGCTTGGCTGGCGGGGTGAGCACAAAGCCTTTGCGGACGAGCGCGAAGCCCTGCTCAGGGAGTTCGGCCTGAAGAAGCTGGTTATCGGGGCCGGAGAAGAGGTCGGTTTGCGTCCCCGCGATGGTGGCGATGAGGTGGTGCACGGTGATGGTAGCGCCGTTGAGGGTTCCGTGCATGTCCGGGTAGGTGGCCAACTGTACGGCTTCAATAGAGGCGATTTGCGATCCAGTCTTTTTGGGCAGGATGGCCCAGAGGCCGCGGTCGTTGCGCTCCACGGCCAGAGTCAGGAGGGTTTCCAGAGCGCCGGGATCGAAGTCCGGCAAAAAGACGGCGCCGGGATGGGCGGGCAAGCGGATGGTGCTGCGGCGGCCGTTGGCGGAGATGTTCAGGAGAAACTGGGCCGCGTCGGGCGCGGCCGCGACCGTAACCGCTGATTGATTGACCACAGCGCTCAAAAACACCTGGCGGAGACGGTTGGCTGGGGTAAGACGCTCGGTCTTTGAGAGCGCGTAGTCGAGGCCCTGCATCGTCACGTGGACGATGGAGGTGGAATCGTAACCGCGCGGGGTGGCGGCAAAGTGGAAGGTGGCCGTGCCCACGGGGTGGCCATTTTCGGCAATCTCAAAACTGCCGGATTGGGCAGCAGAGGACAACGGGAACAGGGCAAGAAGGACAGCCAGTGAAAAACGAGCCACTATGTGCACAGATTTCTTTTTACTCCTATCGGGTTAGACACGGGAAGGAGCGAAGAGTTAGGGAAGAGCATGGGTAAGAGATCAAGTGGCCGGGGTCAGGGATATGAGGCATTGAGGCCGCGCGCAGACAGTCACGTTATGTGGACCAGCAGACCGGAGAGAACGGGGAGCGGGGGTTGAGGCATGCGGAAGAGACGCAGCGGTTCTACGGCATTTTCGGAATACTGGGAACGATCGAGAGCCGCGAAAGCGGATTTTTTTGAGGGGAAATCCACTCAGCAGGAGCGGTTCCGGTCTACACCTTTTCCGAAAATGCTATTGACCGCAGCCAACGCTCTCATAGAAAGGGCGGCGCGATCTTCAGCCAAGTCCTCATTCGCCGTTCATGCGATTCCCCTGCCGGCAGGACCGTGCAATGGCTTGAGTCCCGCTGGTAGAATCCCGGAGTGAACGCCGAACGCCTGAATCTGGCCGCCACCCTGGCAAAGACAGCGCTGCTCTCGAGTCTTTCACCTGACGAGCTGCACCTGCTGGCCGCGCGCACGGTGCGCAAGCAGTTCAGCGCGGGCGAGCTGCTCTTTTCAGAGGGTGAGCCGTGCAACGGGCTGCACATCGTGGCTCAGGGGAGGGTGCGCATCTTCAAGACGTCGATGAGCGGGCGCGAGCAAGTGCTGGCGGTGGAGGGCCCCGGCGGTTCGGTGGCCGAGCTGCCCGTGTTTGACGGCGGCCCTTATCCGGCGTCCGTCGCGGCCCTGGAAGAAACCGAGATCGCTTACATCTCGCGCCGCGACTTTCAGGCCTATTGCATGGAGCATCCCGCGGTGGCGCTCAAGGTGCTGGCCGTGGTGGGGGCGCGGCTGCGGCAGTTGGTGGGCATTATTGAGGAGCTGTCGTTCACGACCATCCGCCAGCGGCTGGCCTCGACGCTGCTGAAGCTGGCGCAGACCGAGGGCAAGAAGACCCCCAGGGGCGTGGAGTTCCGGCTGCCGGCCAGCCACCAGGATTTGGCCAGTCAGCTAGGCACGGTGCGCGAGCTGATCTCGCGCAACCTGATGCGGATGCAGGCGGAGGGATTGTTGGAAGTGGATGCGCGCCAGATCGTCGTGAAAGATATGGAAGGACTGGCCGCGCTGCTGGAAATGCCCGGCGCCTGAATCCGTTGCAATCACTCGCCGGCGCAGACCAGTTCAGCTTTTGTATGGGCTGAGCCGCCTCTTCGGCAATCGCGCCGTCGCTTTCCCGTGTACACGATCCGGCCCCATACGTTATCCTGATGTTTAGCCCATGATTTTTTCCCGCGACTACATTGGCTACCTCGCCCGCCGCACGGTCAAGCACCTTATCGACGCCAAGATGATCACCACAAGCGCGCCAAAGCTGACCGAGGAGCGCGTCAACGCGGCCCTGCTCGAAGAGCTTTCGCTTGAAGACCGCATCAACGAGGAGGTGCGGGTCATTCTCGACGCTTACTCCGAGGAGATGCGCAAATCCGGCGCACAATACGCCGAAATGTTCAAGCGCGTGAAGAACGAGCTGACCAGGAAGTACAAGGCGGTGCTATGAAAATCGGCGAAGCGCAGGACGGGGGGGTGCGAATCAGCCGCGACAAGCTGAACAAGCTGGCCCACACCGTGGCTGATACGTTGGCGGAAATCGACGCAGTGGGGTTTCTGGAAGACCGCAACACCATCCGCCAGGAGGCGCGCAAGATGCTCGAAGCCCTGCTCAACGAAGAGGCCAGGATCGACGCCTCCGCGCGCCAGAAGATCGCCAACCAGCGCAAGATCATCCTCGAAGGCTCGCAGGAGTGGGACATCCTTTACCGCAAGTACTACAACGATGAGGTGCGCAAGCTGGGAATTTGACGAGACACTGCCCGCCCAGGGTCTCGGCTTTGGTCCGGCATTTTCCCAAAGACGGCGATTGGTTTGCGCAGTCGCCGCCTCCGTAAAAGCCGTGGCGCTATCGTCTAGGGGTTAGGACTTGAGATTCAGCCCCGCCTATCTTCCTCTGAAAAACGCCTCCACGTCGGCGATCTGTTGCGTCATCCGGTACGGCGGCAGCGATTGCAAAAAAATCTGGCCGTATCGCTGCGTCCTCACGCGCGGGTCCAGCAGCACCAGCACGCCGCGGTCTTCGAGCGACCGGATCAGCCGCCCGAAGCCCTGCTTCAGGGTGAGCACGGCCTCGGGCACCTGGTAGTCGAAGAAGGGACGGCCGCCGGCCTCTTCGATGGCCTTCATGCGCGCCTGGACGACGGGATCGGAGGGGACGGCGAAGGGCAGCCGGTCGATGATGACGCAGCTCAGCGCCTCGCCTTGCACGTCCACACCCTGCCAAAAACTGGCCGTCCCGAAGAGCACGGCGTTGGGCGTGGCGCGAAACTCCTCGAGCAGCGCCTTGCGCGGGGCCGTTCCGTGCAGCAGGATGGGAAAATCGAGCACCGGCAGCAGGCGCTCGTACAGCGCGCGCATCTGCGCGTAGCTGGTGAAGAGGCAGAAGGCCCGGCCGCGCGTAATGCGGAGCACGCGCTCGATGCAAAGCGCCGCGGCCTCAGGAAATTCAGGCATGCGCGGGTCCGGCATCTCCGGCGGCAGATAGAGCAGCGCCTGCTCGCCGTAGCGGAAGTGCGAAGGGACGACCAGCTCGCGGCAGTCCGCCAGGCCCAGCCGGCGGCGCAGGTGCTCGAAGCCGCCCTGCACGGTGAGCGTGGCCGAGGTGAGCACGGCCGTGGGCACCTGGTCGAAGACCAGCTCGTGCAAAAGCTGTGAAACGTCGATGGGAGTGGCCTGGAGGTACGTGCTGCGCGCAGCTCTTTGCGCAGCAGCCGCACGCGAATCCGAGCCGCGCCGCCCTGAGGATGCATCCGCTGCCATCCCTCCGCTCCTCCGCTCCAGCCAAAAAACCATATTGCCGTCGTTGGATTGGAGCAGGAATTCAAGCTCGCTGTGCAGCCGCGCCACGCGCTTCTTCAGGCCCGGCGCCTCGTCGATCTCCGTCAGCCGCTCCAGCTCCGCCTCCATCACCTTGAGCGTATTGCACACCGCCAGGTAGAGATCGCCGGAGGATTCGAGGAACTCCTCGCGGCCGGCGAAGGGATGGCGCCCGTCGCCGTTGAGAGGCAGCGCGGCGAAGAACAGCCGGGCGCGCTCGCGGAGCTGCTGGGTTTGGGCGGGCAGCTTCCCGGCGCCCTCCTTGCCGCGCAGCAGCACGTCCATGTCCCGCGCCAGCTCCTCGAAACGGATGTTGGAAACTGAAAGCCCGAAGTATTGCGAGGCTACCTCTTCGAGCTCGTGCGCCTCGTCGAAGACTACGGCTGCGGCCTCGGGCAGAATGCCCGCGTCCGGCGCCGCTCCCGCCTGCTGCTTCACCGCCAGGTCGGCAAAAAACAGGTGGTGGTTGACGATGATGATGTCCGATTCCAGGGCGCGGCGGCGCATCTCGGTGATAAAGCAGCGCCGGTAGTCCGGGCACGTCGAGCCCAGGCAGGCGTCGGCCCGCGCATCCAGCTTGGCCCACAGCGCGCTCGTCTCCGGCATTGCGGAGAGCTCGGCGCGGTCGCCGGTCTCCGTCTCCCGCTCCCACTCGGCGATCTGCTGGTACTGGTCGATCTCCTCCAATCCCGACAGAATCGGCTGGTCGCGCAGCGCAGCCAGCTTGTGGCGGCAGAGGTAGTTGGCGCGGCCCTTCATGTAGCAGACGCGCAGCTCGCCCAGCAGGGTTTCGAGGAAGGGAACGTCGCGGAAGAAGAGTTGATCCTGCAAGGCCTTGGTGCCCGTGGAAACGATAACGCGCCGGCCGGTGCGCAGCGCGGGCAGCAGGTAGGCGAGGGTCTTGCCGGTCCCCGTGCCGGCCTCCACGATCAGATGCCGCCGCTCGCCGAGCGCCTGCTCCACCGCCTTGGCCATCTCAAGCTGGCCGGGACGGTACTCATAGGGCAGCGAAGAGCGCGCCAGAATCCCGCCCGGCGCGAAGAACTCGTGCAGCGTGGGCAGCGCGCGGGTTGAGGTGTCGGAGGTTGGCATTGGGGCCGGCTGCTCACTCCATCATAGTGACGCAGCCGGCTTGCACGATGGTCCGGTCCAGCACTGCCGGTGATGGTGCGGCCGGCGCTCATTCGTGGCCGGCGCCCTTGCCTTTTTCGCCGCCGTGGTACTCGTCTTCGCCTAAAACCTGGCTGTGGAGGGCGTCCATCCATTGGCCGCTGAAGGTGGATTCTTCGCTATCGGCGCCGGCGGCGATCTTTTGCGCGGACTTCAGCAGGCGCTTGCGCACCTCCTCGGCGCGCCGCGCAGCTATCTCGCTGTTCGAAACCCCATAGAACCCCGCGGCATTGACGCTCGGCATGTTCCCATGGATGTGCATGGCGGTTCCCGTTGGCTGCAAGGGCAAATTAGAGGCCGAAATGGTAAGTCAACTCTTAGAAAATGTTAAAGTTATCAAGGCTGAAACGGAAACTTTGACACGTTTTTGATTGACTTTAAAAAGCGGACTAAGGATACTTAGTCCATGCCCTACACTGTCCATCAGGCCAAAACCCACCTCTCGCGCCTGCTTAAAGAGGCAGAGGCCGGCAAGGAAGTCGTCGTGATGCGGGGTAAGAAACCCGTGGCGAAGATCGTTGCGATCGATCCTCCAGCGAAACCAGCGGTACCCTTCCGGCTGCTGGGAGCATACAGGGGTAAGATACACTTCGACGACAGTGTCTTTGACCCGCTGACAGATGAAGAGCTCGCGGAGTATGGATTCGGCGATCTTTTAGAGGGCGATCTTGTGCCTCCTCCCAGGAAGCAATGAAGTACCTGCTCGATACGCATACACTTCTCTGGGCCGTCGATGCGCCAGAAAAACTCTCAGCGCAGGCCGTGGAGATCGTCTGTGGCCATGATTCCCAAGTGTTCCTTTCCATTGCGACTCCCTGGGAGCTGGCGATTAAGGCCAACAGGGGGAGGCTTGATGTTGAGGAGTTGCTGAACGACTTTGAGCGTGCTGTTTTGAGCGCGGGATACGAAATTTTGGAAACCACGGTCCCGCAAGTGATCCGCGCTGGGATGTTGCCGCTCCACCATCGCGATCCATTTGACAGGCTGTTGATCGCGCAATCGCTGGACTGTCAAATTCCGATTGTGAGCTGCGACGGCGTCTTTGACCTTTATGACGTAAGACGGATCTGGAACTAAACACAAAGCGAAGTTTCGCCCTCCCGAGTTTTCAGAGGAAGCCTTTTTGTTTGCTGCTCGCAGATCGGTCATTCCCACCCGCACCGGCGCTGAAGGCCGGTGCGCCGTCCCCCTAGTGGCCATCGTAGGCCGGCCCAACGTGGGCAAATCCACGCTCTTCAACCGCCTTACCGGCACGCGCCGCTCCATCGTCGGCGACGAACCCGGCATCACGCGCGACCGCATCTACGGCGAGTTCGACTGGGCCGGCCGGCGCTACCGCCTGGTGGATACAGGCGGGATCGTCCCCGGTGACGAGGAGCTGATTGCGTCCGAGGTCTTCGCGCAGGCCCGCGTGGCGCTGGAGCAGGCCGATGCGCTGGTGATGGTAGTGGACGCGCGCACTGAGCTGGCCCGGCCCGACTATGATTTGGCCCGGCTGCTGCTGCGCGGCGCCAAGCCCGTCTTTCTGGCCGTGAACAAAGTCGAAGGCCCCGCGCTCGCCGCCGAAGCCGAGAACTTTCGGCGCTTGGGTATCGGCAACGTCTTTCCCATCAGCTCGGAACACGGGCAAGGCATCGGCGAGCTGCTGGACGCCATCGCCGAGGCCATCCCAGGGAAAGCAGCGCGTCCGCAAGCCGGCGCGTCAGCGAGCCGTCGCGGCCGCCATGAAGCCTACGGCGCGGGAGTCAACGAGAAAGAGGGGAAAAAGATCCGCGCCCACGGCGAGTTCGAGCCGCACCAGACCTCGGTGGCCATCATCGGGCGGCCGAACGTGGGCAAATCCACTCTCCTCAACGCGCTTACCGGCTCGACCCGCGCCATCGTCTCGCCCATCCCCGGCACCACCCGCGACGCCGTAGACGAGGTGGTGGAATTCTCCGGCCAAACGCTTCGCTTTGTGGACACCGCCGGCATCCGGCGCAAGGGCAAGACCAAACTCATGGCCGAAAAGTTGAGCGTGGTGATGGCCCGCCGCCATCTGGAGGCGGCTGACGTGGCTCTCGTGGTCATCGACGCCACCGAGGGCGTGACCGCCGGCGACGCCACCATCGGCGGCTACGCGCACCAGAGCGGCCGCAGCGTGATTCTGGTAGTCAACAAATGGGACCTGGTGACCACCGGACGCACGGACGGAAAACCGCCCGCCGATCGCGGCATCTTCGAGCGGCAACTGCGCCGCGCGCTCAAGTACCTCGACTACGCCCCGGTCATCTTCCTCTCCGCGCTGGAAGCCGGAGGGCCTCGGCACAAAGGCATGGCCCAGGTCCTGCGCGAGGTGGTGGCCGTCGCCGCCGAGCGGCGCAAGCGCGTTTCCACGGGGCAGATGAACCGCTTTCTTGCGCAAATTGACTTTCAGCGCGCGCCCGTGCCCATCTCCCGGCGGGTCCACATCCTCTATATGACGCAGGCGGCCGTGGCTCCGCCCACCTTTGTCCTCTTCACCGACCGCGAGGTCAAACTGCACTTCGCCTTCGAGCGATTTCTTGAAAACCAAATTCGCGCCGCCTTTGGCTTCCAAGGCGCGCCCATTCGGTTCAAGGTGAAGGCGCGCAGCGCAGGCAAAAATACCTAAAGCATTTTCGAAGATACGGTAGGCCGAAAACACACATTCAAGTTGCCGCAGCCTTAAGGAGCGGCAGCATAATCATCCATTCCAACAGGACTACACCATCTCCGAAAATGCCGTAATCCGATGACAGTTGAAGCCTTGGACAATGTATGGGACGCCATTGAGGACGATCCAGCAGCCGCTCGTCAATTCGACTTTCTCGCGGCTGCTGAACGGCCGAAGATTCCGGTCTTTCCCTGCCCTGCACGCCGCCGGCTCAGGTAACGTACAAATCTATGTACTCGTGTACAGGCATCGTCTCCAGCCGCTCGCGATCGAGCGAAGCCTTGAGAATCCGCTCCTGCTGGGCCTCGCCGAACCTGCGCCGCAAGTTCCTCTTGAATTTTTCCACCAGCAGCGGCAGTCCCTCGTCGCGCCGCCGCCGGTGGCCGATGGGATACTCGACCGTCTCTTCGAGCGCCGCGCCGTCTTCCAATTCCATGCGCAGGCTGTTGGCGATCGACCGCTTCTCGGGATCGTGATAATCGCGCGTGAACTGCGGCTCCTCCACGCACTCCATCTTGGCCCGCAGCGCGTCGATGCGCGGATCAGCGGCAATGCCGTCCTCGTAGTCGGCCGCCGTCAGCCGCCCAAACAAGAGCGGAATCGCAACCATATACTGCACGCAGTGGTCGCGGTCCGCGGGGTTGCTGAGCGGCCCTTTCTTGTCGATGATGCGCAGGCAGGCCTCGTGCGTGCGGATGGTGATTTTTTTGATGGCTTCCGGGGAGATCCCGCGCCGGTCGAGCTGCGCGCGCAGCTTCATGGCCGCCTCCACCGCCGTCTGCGCGTGGAACTCCGCCGGGTAGCTCACCTTGAAGAGCACGTTCTCCATCACGTAGGAGCCGTAGGGCCGCTGGAACCGGAACTCCTGCCCGCGGAACGAAACGTCGTAGAAGCCCCAGGTCTTGGCGGTCAGCGCCGAGGGGTAGCCCATCTCGCCCGCGCGCGCCATCAGCGCCAGCCGCACCGCGCGACTGGTGGCGTCGCCCGCCGCCCAGCTCTTGCGCGAGCCGGTGTTGGGCGCGTGCCGGTAGGTGCGCAGGCTCTGCCCGTCCACCCAGGCCAGCGAGAGCGCGTTGATCGTCTGCTCGCGCGTGAGGCCCAGCAGCCAGCACACCACCGCCGTCGAAGCCGCCTTCACCAGGGCCACGTGATCCAGGCCCACCTTGTTGAACGAGTTTTCAAGCGCAAGGCAGCCCTGAATCTCGTGCGCCTTGATCATGGCCGTCAAAACGTCGCGCATCCGCAGCGGAGCCTTCCCTTCGGCCGCCGCGCCGCGCGAGAGCCAGTCCGCCGTGGCCAGGATTCCGCCCAGATTGTCTGAGGGGTGCCCCCACTCGGCCGCCAGCCACGTGTCGTTGAAGTCCAGCCAGCGGATCATGGCGCCGATATTGAACGCCGCCTGCACCGGATCGAGCACGAAGCTGGTGCCCGGCACGCGCGCGCCGTTGGGCACCACCGTTCCCGGCACAACCGGCCCCAGCAGCTTGGTGCACGCCGGATACTCGAGCGCCTCCAGCCCGCAACCCAGCGTGTCCATCAGGCAGTAGCGCGCGGTGGTATACGCCAGCTCGCTCTCGATGGTGTAGCTCAGCGCGTAGTCGGCAATGTCCGTCAGGACCTTATCCGGCGCGGGGCGTTCATTGCTCGTGGAGGGCACGCGATCTCCTCTACCGCTCTCTTTTGGGGCAATAATATACATGGCTAATCGGAATGCAGGCTGTCCGTAGTTAGGGGAAGTACATCTCCCTTTGTTGTGAGCTCCTGAATTCCTCTCGCCATCATTGAAATGACGCTGACGCTCACTCCAAACAATATTTGGGCATCCTCGGCCGAAAGATTCTCGTCAGGGTGCAGGATCGGATTTCGATAGCCATCCTTCACCTGCCCGAGAAAATCCACAATCTTTTGATCTGCCTGCAGGCAAGAACGGAATTGTTTGATGTAAGCTCCCCAGTTCCGAAACTTCTTTTTGGGTTCGATACCAACTGCGGCCCTATAATAAGCTCGCATTACAGCATCGATTGCTCTCATCAAGTGAAACCCAGTCGCGGTGTGAGCATCAAGTAGCCAGCAGCGTCCAGCTTCATCAAAATCTGTTGCTGCTTCTGGAATGTGCTCTACAACTGATGAGGGCAGCATTGAACGAGCAGACTTCAAAAGCATGGATGTTTTATGGGTTCCTTTCGGGGAAATCCAATAGGTATCTGAATTGTTGAGTTCGGCGGACAGAATAGTTTCAAACTTTGAAGCTGACTGCCTTATTGGCTGAACGGCGCCCCAACCTAACCCTGGCTCGGGATCACCTTTCTCTTGCAATTTGGCAATCGCTTGTCCAAAATCATGCGGGACGACGTTACCGATTGCACCGTATAGTTCGGTTGCAGCGGCAAAGCAGAACTCCAATGCGCGCTCCTCGAAAATTCGATTTAAGGCCTTCGCGGCATTGCTCCATTCCAGCCAAACGTCACTATATTTCAATTCATCGCCAGCAGAAGTCAATGGATGAATGGCGATCGCCAGCTCATAGAACTGGAATTCGTTGACGCGGATCATGGAGTCTCCTTTGAGTGGCAAGAACCACCAACGGCAGATTTGATGGGGGAGCACACATCTGCGGGTACCCCAGGTCTCGATTTTGGTACCTGGGAAATCACAGGCTACCTTCGCTCCTCAATCGCCACAAACTTCAGATTCTCCGGGCCGGTGTACACCGCCGAGGGCCGGATGATCTTGCCGTCCTGGCGCTGCTCGATCACGTGCGCGCTCCAGCCCGTGGTCCGCGAGATCACAAACAGCGGCGTGAACAGATCCACCGGAACCCCCATCAGGTGATAGGCCACGGCCGAGTACCAATCGAGGTTGGGAAACATATTTTTGGCGTCGCGCATGGTGGTCTCAATGCGCTCGGCCACGGCGAACAGCCGCCGCCCGTCCGCGTCCGCAGCCAGCGCGCGCGCGCGGGCCTTGATGATGTCGCTGCGCGGGTCGCTGATGGTGTACACCGGATGCCCGAAGCCCAGAATGACCTCGCGGTTGGCCACGCGCCGCCGCACATCGGCCTCGGCCTCATCGGCCGTGGCGTAGCGTGATTGGACCTCGAGCGCCGCTTCGTTGGCGCCGCCGTGCTTGGGCCCCTTCAGCGCGCCAATCGCGCCCACCAGGCACGAATACAGGTCCGACCCCGTCCCGGCGATTACCCGCGCCGTGAACGTGGAAGCGTTGAACTCGTGCTCGGCGTAGAGAATCAGCGAGACCTGCATGGCCCGCGTCCATTCGGCGCTGGGCGCGCGCCCGTGCAGCAGGTGGAGAAAATGCTCCGCAATCGAGCCGCCGCCCGCCTCCACGTCGATCCGCCGTCCCGCGCGCGCAAAGTGCAGCCAATAGAGCAGCATCGAAGGCAGCGACGCCAGCAGAGCGTCGGCAATCGTGCGCGCGCCCTCGTCGCTGTGCTCCGCGCCTTCGGGCCGCACGCAGCCCAGCACGCTTACGCCCGTGCGCAGCGCGTCCATGGGGTGCGCCGCCGCCGGCACAAGCTCCAGCGCCTGCCTCACCTCGGCCGGCAGCCCGCGCAAACCGCGCAGCCGCGCCTTGTACGCAGCCAGCTCCGCGGCGTTGGGCAGCCTGCCATGCACCAGCAGGTGCGCCACTTCCTCAAACTCGCACCGCTCCGCCAGGTCGTGAATATCGTAGCCGCGATAATGCAGATCGTTGCCGCTGCGGCCCACCGTGCATAGCGCCGTATTCCCCGCCGGCGTCCCCGACAAGGCCACGGACTTTTTGGGTTTGAAACCCACCGCCGTATTTATTTCTTCACCACTCATCGCAATCTCCCAAGAGCACCAACTTAGGATAGCCCGCGGCAGTGTCTACCGCCTCACTCCTTTGCCTTGCCCTGCGCAAACAGTTTGTCCAGCTTCTCTTCATAAGCGTGATACCCCAGATAACGGTAAAGCTCCTCGCGCGTCTGCATCAGGGGCAGCACGTTTTTCTGCGTACCTTCGGCGCGAATGGTCTGGTAGACCTTGAGCGCCGCGGCGTTCATCGCCCGGTAGGCCGCGCAGCAATAGAGAACGATGTCTACGCCCGCAGCCGCCAGCTCCTCGCGGGTCCACAGCGGAGTTTGGCCGAACTCCGTGATGTTGGCGAGAACCGGCACGCCTACGGCCTTGCGAAACTCCGTGTACATGCGCAGCTCGGTGACGGCTTCCGCAAAGATCATGTCAGCGCCAGCGGCCACATAAGCCTGCGCACGCTCGATCGCTCGCGCCAGTCCCTCGCCGGCCAGCGCGTCGGTGCGCGCCATCATCACAAACTGGGCATCGGTGCGCGCGTCCACTGCGGCCTTGATGCGGTCCGCCATCTCCTCGGGCGCAACCAGCTCCTTGCCCGGGCGGTGACCGCAGCGCTTGGCGCTCACCTGGTCTTCGATGTGCACAGCCGCCGCGCCGGCCTTCGTCATTTCGCGGATGGTGCGCGCGATATTGAAGGCTCCGCCCCAGCCCGTATCGATGTCCACCAGAAGCGGCAGCGGGGTAGCGCCGGTGATCCGCCGCACGTCGGTCAGCACATCTTCCATGGTGGTCACGCCCAGGTCCGGCAATCCCAGCGAGTTGGCCGCCACGCCCCCGCCGGAGAGATAAATCGCCCGGAAGCCGGCAGCCTCAGCCAGGCGCGCCGTGTAGGCGTTGATCGTTCCCACCACTTCGAGCGGCTTCTCTGCGTCTACGGCGGCGCGAAACCGCGCTCCCGCCGATCCCGGATTCGAACGCTCCGCCATTTTTCCCTTTTGCCGCATCATAACAGGCGCTTGTCCGGTATTTCCGGCCCATTTCCCTAATCTGCGCCTGCGGTGCGACAATCATCCCGTTGTATCCCTAGCGCAGACGCACACGCGCGCTACCAGGAGGAGGATCACCCCCATGAGACGTATTTTCATCCTTGCAGGGCTTCTCGCCGCCGCCGGGGTCCTGTTTGCCCAGCATAAGCCGTTGCTCAGCCCGCCGGCCACGGCATCCATCACCATTGCCGGCAAGACCATTACGATTCACTACAACTCGCCCAGGGTGCGCGGCCGCCAGGGCCACATCTTCACCCCCGGCGGGCTCATCCAAAAGACCCACAAGTCCTATCCGGTTTGGCGCGCCGGCGCCAACGCCGCCACCGCCCTGCACACCGATGCCGGCCTGACCATCGGCAGCCTCAACGTGCCCGCCGGCAATTACACCTTGTTCGTCGATATTGCCAATCCCAATCGATGGCTCTTAATCATCAGCAAGCAGACCGGCGAGTGGGGCCTGGCTTACAACAAGAGCGATGACCTGGGCCGCGTGCCGATGAAGATGTCCAAGCCTCCGGCGATGGTCGAGGACCTGAAGTACACACTCGCCAGCGACGGCGGCAACAAAGGCACGCTCACCCTGGCGTGGGAATACAAAAAGGCGTCGGTGAACTTCATAGTGCACTGAGGGCTAGGGCATCGTCGAATATGGCGTAGTTCTGTTGAGATGGGTGATTCACGCTGCCGCTCCTTGAGGCCGCGGCAGCGTGAATCTGTGCTTTCGGTCTACAGTATTTCCGATTCTGAGAATGCTTTAGACGCCCACCGGGAACGGCTTGGGGCTGCCTTCCTCATTGGCTGGGGCGCCGCTGCGCCAGCGCTCGAAACGGCCCTGGAAGAGGCTTAGGAACGCGGTGTACCAAAAACCGATGACAAAGAGGATGAGAAAGGGCGCGGTGAAGTAGTTCTGATTGGAGAAGGTGTAAAGAATGGCGAGAAAGAAATAGAGGCCGAGGAGCAGCTCGATCCACGGCGTCAGAACCAGGCGCTTGCGATACTTGGCGGCCTGGGATTTTTCGCCCTTTTTGGCTACGCGGTACTTGGGAGTGCGAACGAAGGCGCTTTTGATGCCGAAGAGGGCTTCCATTACCGCCTTGGAGTTCGTGACCATGAGGCCGATGCCCAGAGCCATGACAAAGGGCACGTAGTAGCAGGTTCTTTTCCAGGTTTTGGGAAAGAGTTCACGCTCGCTCATGAGGTAAAAGATGGCGATGGATAAGCTGGAGGCGGTCAACAACGGGAAGTCGATGAACAGCATCTGGAACCAGCCCTGGTAGAAGCGGCAGATCATGGCCGGGATGAGCAGGGCGGACATGATGATCATGAGCGGATAGCTGAGGTTGGCGGTGAGATGATAGACGCCCTCGACTTTGTTGCGCCACGTGGTTTTGGCGCGGAACAGGTCGGGCAGCACCTTGAGACTGGTTTGGATGAGTCCCTTGGCCCAGCGCGCCTGCTGGGTTTTGAAGGCGGTCATCTCAATGGGCAGCTCGGCCGGGCACTCGACATCGGGCAGGTATTTGAACTTCCAGCCGGCCATCTGCGCGCGGTAGCTGAGGTCGGTGTCTTCCGTGAGGGTATCGTGCTGCCAGCCGCCGCCGTCGTAGATGGCCTGCCGGCGCCAAATGCCCGCGGTGCCGTTGAAGTTGAAGTACTCGCCGGTGCGCGAGCGGGAGCCGTGTTCCATGACGAAGTGGCCGTCGAGGAGGATGGCCTCGATCTCAGTCAACATGCTGTAGTGGCGATTGAGATGGCTCCAGCGCGTCTGGACCATGCCGATCTCCGGCTCGGCAAAGTGGTGAATGACCTTCATCAGCCAGTCCGGCGGGGGAACGAAGTCGGCGTCGAAGATGGCGATGAACTCGCCTTTGGCTGCGGGGAGGGCTTCGCCGAGGGCCCCGGCCTTGAACCCTTGACGGTTGGTGCGGTGTATGTAGACGATCCGGCGGCCAAAAGCCGCGTAACGTTCGACGATGGCTGCCGCTACCTGCTGGGTTTCATCGGTGGAGTCGTCGAGCACCTGGATTTCCAGCTTATCGGGCGGGTATTCCATGGCGCAGACGGCGTCAATGAGGCGGTCGATGACAAACTGCTCGTTGAAGATGGGCAACTGCACCGTCACCAGGGGCAGCTCGTCGAAGCGGCGGGGCGGATCGGGTTTGTAGTTCTTGCGGTATCTGAAGTAGTTGTAGCAGAGCGTGTAGCGGTGCATTCCATAAATAGAAAGCACGATCATGACCGCGAAGTAGGGCAACAGAATCGAGGCGTCGAAGAGGTTCCAGTGGTAGAGGCCCTTGAAGGTCTGGTCGGCGTACTGCATTTTGATGTATTGGCGCAGGGCTACCTGCGGCCAAAAAGCGGCCAGCGTCTCCCCCCGCAGCGGCAGCCAGCCAAGCCGGGCGGCGACTGAATTCAAGCCGGTTATAAGCAGAGAGAACAGAGCCAAACCTCCACAACCAGCATACAAAAATTGTAAGCGAAAACGGTTCGAGTATAACACCGCCTGGGCGGCGGAAAGCAGGACCGGTGCGGAGAGAAAAGGCGCTTGCGCGGCTCAGGCGAAGAGGCGGAAGAAACAATAGAGGAGACCGGAGAGCAGTGCGGCGGCGGGCAGCGTGAAGACCCATCCCGCAGCAATGTTGCGGACCGTGGAGAGGTGTAGGCCGCTGCCGTTGGCCGACATCGAGCCGGCCACGCCGGAGCTGAGAATGTGGGTGGTGCTGACGGGCAAGCCAAATTTGTCGGCGGCGAAGATGGTGGCCATGGTGACGAGCTGGGCGCTGGCGCCCTGGGCGTAGTTCATGTCCTGTTTGCCGATCTTTTCGCCCACGGTAATGACGACGCGCCTCCAGCCCACCATGGTACCCAGGCCGAGGGCCAGCGCCACGGCCACTTTAACCCAGTCCGGAATGAACTTGGTGTTCTTGTCCAACAGGGCGCAATAGGAGCTCAAGGCGGCGTTCTCCTGGGCGGTGAAGACGGGGTTGCGTGTCTGCTCCATCACCCGCAAGCCCGCGCTGGTCAAGTACATGTCGTTGCGGACCCTGGTTTGTTCGGCGGCCGGAACCGACTGGAAGCTCCTGTACCCGGCCACTCTGCGATGGATGTCTGCAACCAGATCGCGCAAGGCGGGAAGCGTGGCGGGCAGCAGGCGCTTGGTTTGGACGTAGCGGGTGACCTCAGCGCGAGGATCGGGAGCGGGATCGGCTGCAGGGGCCACATGGCGTTCCAGAATGCTGCCGGCCTGTTGGGAGGCGGCGATAAAGCTCTGTACTTCCCTGGGGCCGATGGCGTGGTTGAGGGCAAAGGCGGTGGGAACGGTGCCGATGAGGATGAGCATGATGAGGCCCATGCCCTTTTGCCCGTCGTTGGAGCCGTGGAAGAAGCTGACCCCGGTGCAGCCGAGGATCATGACGGCGCGGATGATAAACGGCGGGGCCTCCTTGTCCTTGGGCGCTTCATAAAGGGCCGGGTATTTGAGCATCTGCTTGGACAAGAGAATGAGGAGACCGGCGAGCGCATAGCCCAAGATGGGCGAGATGAGCAGGGCCTCGAGGACCTTGACCACCTGGCCCCAGTCCAGGCCGGAGGCTCCGGCGCGAAGATTGAATAACTGGCTGGCCAGGCCCACGCCAATGATGGAGCCGACCAGAGTGTGAGAGCTGGAGGCGGGCAAGCCGCACCACCACGTGCCCAGGTTCCAGAGGATGGCCGCCACGAGCAAGGCGAAGATCATGGCGAAGCCGGAGCCGGAACTGACCTTCAGAATCACATCGATGGGGAGCAGGGAGACCACCGCAAAGGCCACCGTGCCCGAGGAAACCAGCACGCCGGCCAGGTTGCACAGCCCCGACCAGACGACGGCAAGCGTGGGTTCCAGGGAATTCGTATAGATGACGGTGGCCACGGCGTTGGCGGTGTCGTGGAAGCCGTTGACAAACTCGAAGCTGAGGGCGATGAAAAGGGCCAGGGCCAGCAGCACATAGGGCCAGACGCTGGCGACGGCGACGCTGCCGAGGTCCCTGGCGAGATGAAATCCGATATAGCCGAGGCCGCCGAGCACGGCGAGCACAAGAAGCGCAACACCCAGGCGGCCCGGCCGTTTGAACTTGCGGTCGAGCAGCGATTGCTCTTTGGGCAGGGCATCAACGACCGTCGCGAGACCGGCCATTAAAAATCACCAATGCGGCCGGAGACATTCCGGAGCCGCTTGGGCCTCCAGCATGGAAACGCAACCATGAAAATAGAAAGCTTTGGACAATGCGAAGGGAATGGCTTGGAGCGGTAGATCGACAGGCCGAATAAACTCGCGTCCATAAAACCTCAACAACCGGATAACGCGCGGCTGCTTACCCGGCCATGAGGAAGCCTAAACCGGGCTACAGAAGATTCTACACCGCCAGGGCGGGGGGCGGTGGAAATCCGGGACGGCCGATCTCTGCCGCTTACGGCTCCGGCGCGGAACCTACGCGGCGGGCGATGAGCGGGAGAACGGCGTCCCTGGCGCAGGCGATAGAGCGCAGACGGCGCGCGGCAACGGGCAGGTAGCGCGGGGCGAGGCGGACCCAGCGGCGGTTCAGATGATCGGCGGGCGCGAGACAGCCGAGGAGAAGTTCGTCGAAGGCGGCGAGGGGCTGCCGCCAATCGGTCGGGATGGGAAGGATGTTGAAGTTGCAGCCGGGAGGAAGCGGCTGCGGCTGGATGCGGCCGGCGCCGAGGGCCGTGAAAACGGCCAGCTCCGGCGAGGACGGCAGTCCGGACGCCAGCAGATCGGGCTGGACGCCGCGGTCGAGCATTTCGAGTTCGACAGCGCGCGGCGAGAGCGAGACGCCGGCCGCGGCGGGCTGCTGTTTGCGAAGCTGGTTTTTGAGGATGCGCAGCGCCTCGCCGAGTGTGGTGACGGCAAAGTCAAGGGCGCCGTCGCGCATGGCCTGATGCAGAGCCGGGGCGTTGGCCGAGGCGGCCAGAGAGGCGGCTCCGGCGATGCTGGCGGCGCGCAGCAGATGGCAGGCGTCCGGGTCAGGCTCGCCGGCGTAGAGGAGCTTGCCGCCCAAGCCGGATTCTGGATCCATGACCGGCGCGAGCGAAGCGTAGAGGCG
This sequence comes from Acidobacteriota bacterium, assembly GCA_021800255.1. Lineage (GTDB taxonomy): Bacteria > Acidobacteriota > Terriglobia > Terriglobales > Acidobacteriaceae > Telmatobacter. The sequence goes on along the minus strand of JAJYZC010000029.1, from coordinate 9,496 downwards.
GTAAACGGCCTCCATCTCCCGCTCGATTGCGGCCTGGGCTGGATTGGGTTGAGGAGATCCCATCACCCTGAGTGTAGGGCTACCAGGACGAGTAAGGCTTGCCGTTGGTGCCGACCTCGTCGGAGCCGGAGTGAACGTCGTCGATGCCGGGCTCGGTTTCGTTGAGCGAATACATGGCGTCACTGGTGTCAGGAACCCAGGATTGGGAGCTGTGGGTCATGGGATCGACGGGAATTGCGCGCAGGTAGCCGGCCTGAACGAGATCGTCGAGCGTCTGCGGAGCCTTGTTCTTGTCCATGGTGTAGGAATCGATGGCGGTGCGCATGATGTGCAGGTCTTCCTCAAGCACGGCTTCCTTGGCATGCTTGATGGCGGTCACATAGCTGGGGATGGCGAGGGTGGCCAGAATACCGATGATGGCCATGACGATCATCAGCTCAATGAGCGTGAAGCCGGACTGGATGCGATGCCTGCGCAAGATTTTTTCCTTAGTCTTCTGCTAGCAGCCCTCAGCTGTCAGCTTTTCCTCGCTCCCTGTCAGCTTCTGGCCATGCCGTTCAAAATGCCTCCGGCGCGTTCGATGCCGATAGCTGAGAGCGAAAAGCTGCTTTCTTCACCACGTCGAGTACTTCGTTCCGTCCAGGGCCGTTCCATCCGACTTCGAGTACACATCAAAAACGTTCTGGCCGCCCCAGGAGGTGGAGTCCGGTGAATCCTGATTGGAGCGCAGCCCCCAGCTTGCCTTGCCGGTCATGGGATCAATGGGGATTTTGCGCAAAAACCTCAGCTTCTTGCCCTGCACGTCCACTCCCTTAACGAGGGTTTCGAGGTCGGGGGGATAGCCGTCGCTGTCCACCTTGGTTTGGAAAGCGCCGCGGTCGGCGGCGTCCTTGTAAGCGTCAATGGCGGCGCGCATCTCCCACAGGTCATGGCGAAGTATTTCCTCTTTTTGACGTTTGACCTGAAAGCGCACGACGGGGATGGCGGCCGAAGCCAAAATGCTCAGGATGAAAACGGTTACGATCAGCTCGATCAGGGTAAGGCCGCGCTCGCGTGCGCGAACCTTGCGCATGGGCGAAGCGGGATTTGTAAACCTGAACTCCATCGGCGCTGCTCACTATTTGACGGTGATATTGGCTTGCGGGGCTTGCGCTGGCAAAGATTTTTCCTTGGCGTCGATCGCGCCGGCGTGGGTCATCACCAACGCACTCACGCCCGGGGCTTTGGCGCGGAAGGTGAGAACGCAAAGCGTGCCCGTGCCGCTGATGCCGGCCGCGCCGGGCGGACGGGCGGCGACGATGGTGACATTGCCCGGGCCATCGTCGCGATGGATGAGCGCGACGGTCTGGCCGTCGCGGTTAAGAAACTTGCCCGCGGATACGTTGACCAGTGTGAGAGCGGCGGGATTGTAACGAAGCTGCAAGGGTACTGAGGCGATATCCGTGCCCCCTTTGAGCACAATCGGAACCTGGAAGGTGGCGCCGGCCGCGAGCGGGCCGGGAGGCACATTGAAGGCGAAGCTCAAGCCTTGGGTTTGGGGCGGGGCGGGCGGCAGAACCGGCTGCGCCGCCTGCTCCTGCGGCGTGCTGGGCTGCGCTTGAGGCGGCGCTGGCCGAGCCTGTTGCAGATTGGCGCGCGGCTGTTGAGCAGCAGGAGCGGCTTGGACCTGCGGCTGCGCTTGCGCCGGGGCGGATTGAGCCTGAGGAGCCGCAACGTGCGGCTGTTGAGCAGCCGGCGCGGCGTTGGGTTGCACAGGCGAAGTTGCAGCAGGCTGCGCGGCAGCGGGCGGCGTGATCTGTCCGCTTTGCGCGGTGGCGCGCATCTGCATAAGCGCACTCGAGGCCGCTGATGACGCGCTGGAGCCAGGAACCGTTCCCAGCGCAGGTTCAGCTTGAGGTGCCGGCTGCTGCATCGCCACCGGGCGAACCACGACCGGCGCGTGCTGAACAAAGCGGAGATCGATGGACTGGCCCTCCCCGGTGTCGATGGCGCGCAGGTTCCTCGGATCCAATACCTGGGAACTCACTACATGGGGGACGACAACAAAGACCAGGTCGTCGTCGTTGATCTGGTGGTCAAAGGATCCAAAGAGATACTTGAGGATGGGAATCGAACTCAGGCCGGGAATGCCGGTCCAATCGACTGTATTCTGGTTGTCCACTATGCCGCCCAGAACGCTGGCCTGGCCGTCCGCCAGGGTGATCACCTGGTCGGCAAGGCGATTCGCGATGATCGGCTCCGTGACGCCCTCAATGGTTACGTTGCCGTTTTCTGCGCTGTCCTCAAGGTGCATCTTCAGGGTTACATCGCCGTTGTAGTGAATCGTCGGCGTCACTTCAAGTTTGATGCCGACATCGATGTATTGAAACTGCGTCTCGGCATAGCCGATGTACGCCGCGGCGCTAACCCCAGGAGTGGCATAGGAGCCGGTGGCGATGGGGATCTTCTGACCGATGGTGAGCGTTGCCTTCTGCCCGTTCAGGGCGCGGATGGTGGGATCGGCCAGAATCTGAGTGGTGGTGTTGGTCAACAGCAGGTTCAGTTGGGCCGAGCCGATGCTCACCGCAAAATCCGACGCCTTGAGGTGGGCCAGGTTGTAAAGTGTGGGGCTGACAGTCGTGGTGCCGGTGGTGCTGCTCGTAGTAGAGGCAGAGGAAGTCGAGTTGGGAGCTTGCAGGCTTACGCCCACGTTGGTCGGCCACTCAATTCCCAGCGTCCGCTCCCAGGTCTTGCTGACTTCAAGAACAGCCACATCGATCACCACTTCGGGAACAGGTTTGTCGAGGTCGTTGATGAGCTCCTGGGCGAGGAGCAGCTCGTCGGGCGTGCCGCGCACGACGATGGCGTTCTGGCTGGCGACGCCGTAGACCCTGGCGTTGGGCAGAACGTTGCGCAAGGCCGTCTGTATATCGTTGAGGTCGTTTTGCTGGGAGACGTTGGCCGGATAAAAGGTCTGCACCGCCTGTTCTTCCAGTTGCATGCGCTTCACGCGCGTATCCTCGGCCACAAAGATCGTATTTCGCGTGACGGGGCGCCAGAAGGTGCTGGAAATCTCGGCCACGATGCGCAGGGCATCGAGGAGAGAAACATTGTTGAGGTCAACCTGGATGCGCTTGGATCTGTAGTCCGGGTCGAAGAGGACGTTAATCCCTGCGGCCTTGCCGATGGCCTGGTAGATGACCTTGGAGTCTTCCGTCATGTGCAGGCTCAGAGGCTCGTCGGGGAGGGTCTCAAGCTGAACAGGACCGCCGATGGAGTTGAGCTCAGCCTGTTCGCCGGGAGCTTCGGGCACTACCGGCCCCTGCCTGGGCGGCGGAACTCCCTGCATCTTGCGTATCTTGGCGATCTCCTGCTCGGCCGTCTCATCGGCGGGATCAATATCGGCGGCGTGCAGAAACTCAACCAGGGCGCCCTGGATGTTGCCCACCTGGAGCAGCTTCCGGCCCTTGGCGATGTGCGTGGCCGCGTCTGTGAGGCGCACGCGGTCGATGGCGACCTGGAAGCGCAGATCCGTGGGATTTTTCTTGTTGGCCTCTTTGTAGTCCATGTAGGCAGTGTCGTAGTCGTGGAGCGCCTCGGCGCGCTGGCCGTGCTTGTAGTAGGAGTTGGCCGACTCTGCGCGAAGTGGCGCGCTGGAGAGAATGAGTACGGCCAGCACGGCCAGGAGCGTGAACGCGAACCGGGCAACAGCGCCAAGGCAGCCGGAGGCAGGGCGCGGCTGGGAGCGGCGCAGCGCACTTCCCGGCGTTAGAGAGACAACCCCGCAATGCACAGGCACCTGCACGCCGCTTTGGCGGCTCAGGCGGCAGGTAAGATGGCCGTAATTTTTCAGCGAACAGTGCTCCATAGAAGATTAGCAAAGCCCCACAACGACAGAAGAAAATTCGCCCGGCAGGCAGGAAATCCCGCCGATGCTAGGATGAAGATTCGAGGATGCCTGGCGATGGGCCGACAATCCAGCCACGTGGTGGTTCCCAAGCCTGCCGCGGGAGCCAAGAAACCAGTCCGGCCCCGCAACCCCGTGGCCAGCGGTGAGCGGGACGCCGCGCACAACCGCGCCGCCGCCCACAACTACGTTCTCCTGGACCGATTCGAGGCCGGGCTGGTTCTGCGCGGCACCGAGGTGAAATCGATCCGCGAGGGCAAGGCCAACCTCAAGGACTCCTATGGCCTCATCAAGGACGGCGAGGCGTTTTTGCTCAACCTGCATATCGGTCCCTACTCACACGGCAATATCGCCAACCACGACGAAACCCGTACCCGCAAACTGCTCCTGCACGGGGATGAAGTGCGCAAGCTACTTCAGAAGACGCAGATCAAAGGCCACACGCTCATTCCCACGCGGCTTTACTTCCGCAAGGGGAGGGTCAAGTGCGAACTGGCTCTGGCCAAGGGAAAACAGGACTGGGACAAGCGGGAGACGGAGCGGCGGCGCGAGGCCGACCGTGATGCGCAGGCGGCTATCAAGGCGAACAAGGGGAGAAACAGCCGTTAGCCATCGCCTCTCAGCGGTCAGCTTGCAGCATTCAGCTTTCCATCTCAGGCAGAATCTAAGGGGCTTTTCCCTCTGTTCCGAAGCGATGTCAAAATCTGCAACTCCGGCATTGCGGCCCCGGTGTCGGCGAGATCCAATGTGTGCGCTCAACGCTCTTGAGCCGCTCTCGTCTAATATGCTGAATTGTGTCCAGGAGATCCCTATGCGATCCCGGTATTTCTTATGCATGGTTGCCTCTGCGCTTGTGATGGCCGGTGTGCCCGGCTCGGCCCAGCAAACGTCTGCCAGCCAGCCAGCCGCGACGTTGAAAGCGAAGATCCCGGAGGTCACGCTGCCGGTGACGGTGCTCGACAAGCACGGGAGATTGGCGACCGGGTTGACGGCCAGCGACTTTACCCTGACCGACAATGGCCAGGCGCAGACGATTCAGAGCTTTACGCAAGATAGCAGCCAGCCTTTTCAGTTGGGCTTGCTGGTGGACACCAGCACTGGCATGCTCAACACCATGGACAGTGTACGCACGGCGGCAGAGAAGTTTCTGCAGTTGATGCTGCCGGCCGGCTCTAAAAATGCGTCGCCGGGCAGTGAGGCGTTTCTCATCCACTTTGACCGGGAAGTGGAACTGCTGGAGGACTTTACCAACTCGCGTGCGAAGCTGGACAAGCAATTGGCTCAGATGGGGCCGACGGCCAGGGAGAAAAACAATCCTCAGGGGCCGGATACGATGAGCAGCGCAAACGGGGGTTACGGAGACGACGGTCAGGAGGGCCAGCATCCCAGCAGAATGGCCGGCACTACCCTCTATGACGCGATTTATCTAGCCTCCAATCAGCTCATGAAGCCCAAGCACGGGCGCAAGGTGCTGGTGGTCTTTTCAAACGGCGTGGATCGCGGCAGCATGGAGACGCAGACTGAAGCCATGGAGGCCGCGCAGCGAGCAAACGTTTCGGTGTACACCATCTACTTCCGGGGCAACGGGCCGCGCAATCAGGGCGGCTTTCCGGGGCTGAACCGGCGGGGAGGGATGGGCGGCGGTAACCCCGGCGGCTATCCCGCGGGGAATCCAGGGGGTTATCCGGGAGGGTATCCGGGCGGGTATCCGGGCGGGTATCCCGGCGGCGGCCATCCGAACAGCGGGGGACGCCAGGCGCTTGCGAATGGCAAAAAAATCATGCAGCAGCTTGCCACCGAGACCGGCGGCCTGTATTTTCAGGCCAAGAGCGCGGGTGATCTGGACGGGATCTGCAACCAAATTTCCCAGGCGCTGCACAGCCAATACCTGCTCACCTACACGCCCACTTCGGCTGATAACGACGGCAGTTGGCACAACCTCACGCTGAAGGCCAATAAAAAGGGTTTGCGCGTAGTGACGCGCCAGGGGTATTACGCTCCGGGTGGGAATGTGCAACAGTAAATCTGGCCCGCTCTCCAAGGCAGAGTAGGGTGTAAGGAGTCTTGTACACTGCATCGATCACGCGGAGCAGGAATCGGAACGGATTGCGCCGTTCAACGCTCAACGTTTGGGGCGGCATTCGGATTGAATCCCCGGTCGCAGGGTCAAACCCCCCTTAACCGGGCTGGTGCGAAGCCTCAATTTTGTTTTACATGAAGTGCAAAATGTGGCCTATACTGCCTGCAACGCGAGGATTGCCGCGCTCGCAGCGTTCTTGCCCAGCTTGATTATGACCACACAGCCCTCACGGAAACAGGCCATCGAATCTCCCTCGATCCCCGACCGCCTGTACTTCAAAATCAGCGATGTGGCGCGCATCTGCGGAGTAGAAACCTACGTTCTGCGCTTTTGGGAGACGCAGTTTCCCCAGTTGAAGCCCAACAAGAGCGGAACCGGCCAGCGGCTTTACCGGCGCCGCGATGTCGAGACGGCTCTGGAGATCAAGCGCCTGGTGCACGACCAGGGATACACCTTGGCGGGCGCCCGGCAAGTTCTTGAGCCGGCGTCGAGAAGGCGCAATGCGCAGAGCAGCTTGCCGCTCCGGGGCAGCGCGCGGGACGGAGGCAGGGAAGCCGTTGCCGCCGCCGTGGGGCGCGCCCGCGCCGAACTGCGAGAGATTGCCGCTCTGCTGGCGGCTCCCGTCGCGCGTACCCAGCGGCGCTCGCGCATCACCGCCATGCAGCCCTCATCCGGCGTGCTGTTTTCCTCTTACGGCGAAGGCGGAGATACGAAATCATTCCCGGACCGGAGCTAGGGTCTGTGAACAGGCCCGAGGTCGAGGCCGCACCGGCCTATGGCTTTTGGCCTACCGCTAGCAGCGTTTGGAACTGCGGTGTTTCGGGTTCTTTGTCCACAATCGAAACGTAGATGCTGGAGAAGCCGGCTTTTTCCAGCATGGATTCCAGGCCGGCTTCCGAGAAGCCGAGCCATTGGTCGGCGTAGAGCTCGCGCGCTTCTTCAAAGCGGTGCCGGGCAAGGTCGAGGATGGCGACCCGGCCGCCGGGGACGAGGATGCGCCAGGCTTCCTTGAGCGCGCGCCCTGGGTGCAGCGCGTGGTGGAGGGATTGGGAGAAGAAGACCAGATCGGCCTCGCCGGCGCCGATGGGCAGCTCCTCCAGGTCGCCGAGGCGGAAGTCGATGTTTTCAACGCCGTGGCGGGCGGCCTGCTCGCGGCCCACGTCGATCATGCGCACGGAGGAATCGACGGCGATGACTTTCTTCGCGCGCTCGGCCAGCAGCAGGGCGAATGCGCCCTCGCCGGCGCCGAGGTCCGCGATGGTCATGGGCGGCATCAGGCGCAAGAGGGCCTCCGCGAGGCTCTTCCAGGATTTGCCGGGGACGTAATCGCGGCCCAGGCGGCCAGCCACAGAGTCAAAAAACGCGCGCATCCGGTCCTGGCGCTTGCGCAGGACGCGGCGCATGGCGGCCTGATCGGATGGGAACTCCGGAATCTCCTTCTCGGCGTTGGCGAGGATTTCGGCCAAAAGGCTGCCGTCCACAGGGCGGAGGCGATAGAGATTGCTCTTGCCGGTGCGGCGGTCCTCAACCATGCCGGCCTGCTTGAGATGCGAAAGGTGCGTGGAGATGGTGCTTTGGCCCATACCGAGGATCTCCTGCAACTCCGCGACAGACAACTCCTCAGCCTTGAGCAGCAGCAGAATGCGCAGCCGGTTGGGATCGGCGGCTAGACGCAGGGTTTTTACCATCGGCGGCATAAAATTGGCCTCGAAATTGGCAGGATAAAAACGCGCCGCGTGGGCTGCCTTTCCCTTTAGCAGTTGACGGCTGCGGCGGTTTCTGTTACATATCAATATATCACGATAGCACGATGTGAGGAGGATAGGATGGCAGCAACAACGGTAGAAATGACGGAATTGGCCTACAAGGTAGCGGACATGAGCCTGGCGGATTGGGGCCGAAAGGAGATTGACATCGCCGAGCAGGAGATGCCGGGACTGATGGCGATCCGGAGGAAATATGCGGCGGAGAAGCCGCTGGCCGGAGTGCGCATCACCGGGTCGCTGCACATGACCATCCAGACGGCGGTGCTGATTGAGACCCTGGCGAGCCTGGGCGCGGAGGTGCGTTGGGCGAGCTGCAACATCTTTTCCACGCAGGACCACGCAGCGGCGGCGATTGCGGCGCGCGGTGTACCCGTGTTTGCGTGGAAGGGAGAGACGCTGGAGGACTACTGGGAGTGCACCTATCGCGCGCTGAGCCACAAGGGCGGCAAAGGCCCGCAGCTTGTGGTGGATGACGGCGGCGATGCCACGCTGCTCATCCACAAGGGCTACGAGCTGGAGAACGGTGACAAGTGGGTGGACTCGCCGGGCGGCAATCACGAGGAGCAGGTGATCAAGGACCTGCTCAAGAGGGTTTACGCCGAGGACAAGCAGCACTGGCACAAGGTGGTTGCGGAGTGGCGCGGCGTGAGCGAAGAGACCACGACGGGCGTACACCGGCTCTACAAGATGATGGAGCAGGGCAAGCTGCTGGTGCCGGCGATCAACGTGAACGACTCGGTAACGAAGTCGAAGTTCGACAATCTGTACGGCTGCCGCGAGTCGCTGGCCGACGGCATCAAGCGCGCCACCGACGTCATGGTAGCCGGCAAAGTAGCCGTGATCTGCGGCTACGGAGACGTGGGCAAGGGATCGAGCCACTCACTGCGCGGCATGGGCGCACGGGTGATCGTAACCGAGATTGACCCCATCAACGCGCTGCAAGCGGCCATGGAAGGCTTCGAGGTGACCACCGTGGAGGAGACTCTGGGCCGCGGCGACATCTACGTCACTTGCACGGGAAACACGGACATTCTCACGCTCGAGCACATGCAGAAGATGAAAGACCAGGCCATCGTCTGCAATATCGGCCACTTCGACAACGAAATCCAGATGGACCGGCTGAACGCTACGCCGGGCGTGACCAAGCTGAACATCAAACCGCAAGTGGACAAGTACACATTTCCCGATGGGCACTCGATCTTTGTCTTGGCCGAGGGCCGGCTGGTGAACCTGGGCTGCGCCACCGGGCACCCTAGCTTCGTGATGAGTAACAGCTTTGCCAATCAGACGCTGGCGCAGATCGATCTCTGGAAGAACCGCGACCGCTATGAGCGGAAGGTCTACGTGCTGCCCAAGAAGCTGGACGAAGAAGTGGCGCGGCTGCATCTGGAAAAGATCGGCGTGAAGCTGACCAAGCTGACCGGGAAGCAGGCCGATTACATCGGCGTGCCGGTCGATGGGCCGTTCAAGGCGGAACACTACAGATACTAGCTGTCAGTGGTCAGTTGTCAACCGTGCGCTCGCCTCGCTGACCACTGACCACTGACCACCTGCCTATGCCATCGTCTCTTACCTTCTCGTTTGAGCTCTTTCCCCCGCGCACGCCGGAGGGTATTGGCAAGCTGCCGGATGTGATCGCGCGGCTGGCCGCAGTGCGGCCAGATTATTTCTCGGTGACGCATGGAGCCGGCGGCTCGAACCAGGAGGGCACCTACGAAACGCTCATGGCGGTGGTGAAGCACACCGGGGCGGAGGCGGCGCCGC